>JBJONT010000363.1:0-9761 GCA_046051705.1 Planctomycetota bacterium
TCAGTGTTAAGAGCCGAACGATACCGAAATCGGATGCGAAGTTAGGGATTAAGCTCACGGTACTCGGCCAAAATCCGCAAGTTGAGAATGTCGTCTTCGGCAGTGGTGCGGACCGTGCGGGGATCAAAGAGGGTGATACGATTTTGCGAATTGAGGGGGCTGTCATGGGGACAGGCCAAGAGGTTCTCAACACCTTGATGTCGTTGCCAGCTGGCAAAAGGATATTGGTGGATGTGGAGCGAGATGGTAAGGAGTTAGCCTTTCAGGCGCAAATGATGGATTTGACCCTCTCGATGTTGGATCCAACGGAGATGGAGGTCAATGGAAATGTATCTGCAAGGTCGACGGGATTTCGAAATGTCATTCAGCACGATACCGTCCTTTCACCGCAACACTGCGGGGGTCCATTGATCGATGTGGATGGAAATGTCGTGGGGCTTAACATCGCGCGTGCTGGTAGGGTTTGTTGTTATGCATTGCCTGCGAATACGGTTGCCAAGGCGATCGGCGAGATGCTTGAGACGGTCGTACGCACACAAGAAGAAGCGATTCGTGTTGAGACTCTCAAGCCGGGTTTGGAGCTTGATAACTCGGGGCTTGAAATTAAAAACTGAACGATTGGCTACTTGATTGAGTGTAGGGTCCCCAGGTAAGACGTTTTCGGTTGGGGGCCATTCAGGTTGTAATGTTCATAGAAGAACGGTTGACATGGCAGTTAGCGACGAGCAGTTGATTCGGTGGCTTTTGCATTCGGATCAGCGGATACGATCTGCGTCTTTGGATTTGCTTTCGAGCAGTTATTGTTCATCACCTGAGATCTTGAAAAACGTTCAGGAAGGGTGGAATCGCGACGGGGTAGAGTCTGCGTTTCTGGATTTCCCTCTCATCTCTCATTTGTCGATTCCTGCGGAGAAGGTCGGTGAGATTTTAGACCATGCGGCACGAATGGTTGTTGGCCGTAAGTTGACCGATCGCGTTTGCCGTTGTGCCGGTAAGTTGCTGGAAGCGATCTCGGTTGAGCGAGCTTCTACTTTTGCGCCACATTTAGAGGCAATACGTAGCTTGAAGCAGGAATCGAAGATTTTCTTTAGGGTTCCGATTGAATCGATGGAACTGCGGGCTGCGGCATTGGAGCGACAAGTATCGTCGCTTCATTTAGATTTTGAAGATGGCCGACCTGCGGATATCGTTATTGCGTTGGAATCGCTTTGGGAGCGAGGCGAAGCGGATCGGTGGATTGAGCAAGGTATGCAAGCTTGGAGGGATTCATCGATCGGCTCGGCGAGTGCAAGTCCCTTAGCAGTTGCTGTATTGGAACTGGTTTCGCGTCACAGTATTCGCGGAGTCGAAGAGTCGTTGATGGATCTGGTCGATCGCGATGAAGCATCGGTTGCGGACTTGGCCACGATTGGGCTAGTCCGAGGAAGGAATCCTCAAACGCAGCGGCTTGTTGCTCAGAGGTTCGCGAAGATGAGTAGATCGGGGCAGTTGCGATCATTGGATTTGATACAGCGGATGCGATTGCCGCAATCTTCTGAGTTGGTCCGATTTCTACTTCCGTATGGAGTCGACATCACGGTACAGAACGGCGCTCGAAGTGCGGAAGTGTTGCTCTTTGACTTCAAATACTTGGAGGATTGGCTTGAGGCATTTATTTTGCTTGATGAAACCTCCGTGCAACGCTTGGAGTATGCCATACCGATCGCCTTGCCGTTAGCGCAGGAAGTTTCGGCGGCGGATTGGCCGCGAATCAGGAGCTTGCTGCTGATGAGGCTCGGTCGCGGATTTGAGATAGAGTAAAGCGTGTGATCATGAGACGAGTATTGTTAGCGATCGAGTCGACTTGCGACGAAACGGCTGCCGCGTTGATTGACGAGTCTGGCGTGGTGCTCGGCGAGAGTGTGGCTACACAGGAAGAGTTTCATCGCGAGTACGATGGAGTAGTTCCCGAAATCGCGGCTAGAGCGCACTTAGAGCGGATAGTCCCTGTGATTGACACGGCGATGAAGAGTTCAGGTGTTCGGGTCGACGAACTCGTAGCGGTCGCGGTAGCAACATTTCCTGGTTTGCCTGGGTCCTTGCTGGTCGGTTTGTCGGCAGCCAAAGCGCTTGCGTTGGCTTGGGATAAGCCATTGGTAGGAATCAATCATATCCAAGCGCATGTGTATGCATGTGGGATTGGGCGGGAGCCGATTTACCCGTGTGTTGGCTTCGTCGTCAGTGGTGGGCATACTTCGTTGTACCGATGTGATGATCCGATCACATGGGAGTACCTGGGAGGAACCATCGATGATGCGGCGGGAGAAGCTTTCGATAAAGTGGCGGTGATGTTGGGGTTACCTTTCCCGGGGGGGCCGGAGTTATCGAAGTTAGCTCAGAGGGGCGATCCGAAAGCAATTCGTTTTCCGAGACCGTTGTTGGATGATTCTCATCGGCTTGATTTCAGTTTCTCGGGGTTAAAAACGGCGGTGCGATATAGGATTCTGGGGGTGGGCAAGTCTGGTTCTTCGCAGGGAACCGCTGGCGTCGCGGAGGTTCCGGAATTGCTCGATGAGCAGGATAAAGCAGATGTCGCGGCGAGTTTTGAACAAGCCGTGATTGATTGTTTGGTGGGTAAGGCGATCTTGGCGGTAAAGGCCACAGGATTAAATCGGTTATGCATCGGTGGCGGGGTGGCAGCGAATCAGAAGTTCCGCAGTCAGATCACCGCGGCTTGTGCATCGCGAAAGATTGAGTTGGTAATCGCCAAGCCGCAATGGTGCACAGATAATGCGGTGATGGGAGCGTTGGCTTGGGAAAAAATCCGACGCGGACAATTCGACACCCTCGAACTCGATGCGCAGCCTGGTTTAGTCCGACCGGAAATATCGCGACCAAAGGGTAAGCTCCAGGCGTAATTACGGGATCGTTGGTGCGGATGAGTGCAAGAAAAAGTGTTCCTGGAAAACCGAAAAGTAGTCGATCGGGCTGGGAATAGAGTACACTGGTGCCAGGATCCAAACTAGGAATTTTCAGTGGTTCCCCCCTCTCGCCGTCTGCCACTCCTTCCCCGGTCTATCCCTTCCCACACACAACCCCTTCCACAGTATCCCCTCATCCAAGGATTCGTTAAACGCAGCGAGTTGCCGTTGGTTTGACGTCCAACTGGATTGAATTGAGATCATCATGAGCGTTACAGCACACACCGCCAATTCTCAACCCCCCACCTCTGAAGACATTGCACGAGCGAAAGCACTGCGGGAGTCTTTCAGCAAGATCAAGGAGCAGGTGTCGCGCGTCATTGTTGGGCAGGACAGTACGATTGATCAATTGCTCATTGCGATGCTAGCCGGTGGGCATTGTTTGCTTGAAGGTGTTCCTGGGTTGGCTAAGACATTGATGGTGCGATCATTAGCCCAGGCGATGGATCTTGATTTTCATCGGATACAGTTCACGCCTGACTTGATGCCGGCAGACATCACCGGTACCGACATCATTCAGCAGTCGGAGACAGGTGCTAGGCAGATGAGTTTTGTGAAGGGCCCTGTCTTCACGCAGATATTGCTGGCTGACGAGATCAACCGCACGCCGCCGAAGACACAAGCTGCGCTTCTTGAAGCGATGCAGGAGCATGCGGTCACGGTTGGGGGGAAAACCTACAAGCTCTCCGAGCCCTTTTTCGTCTTGGCTACGCAAAACCCGATCGAGCAGGAAGGGACTTACCCGCTACCTGAAGCTCAGCGAGATCGGTTTTTGTTTCAGACGGTTGTGGATTATCCAAGCAGGGATCAAGAGGGAGATATTATTGAGCGGACGACAGGAAGTACGTCGGGGACGATTGCACCTGTGATTACGGGGCCCGAGATTATCGAGTATCAGAGGATTGTTCGGGGCGTGCCATTGCCACCGCATGTCAAGGAGTATGTCTTGGATGTGGTTCGCTCGTTGCGACCGAAGGAGTCCGGGGCACCGAAGTGGGTGGCACCTTGGGTTCAATGGGGGCCAGGTCCGCGAGCTTGCCAGCAGATCGTCGTGGCGAGCAAAGCAAGGGCATTGTTGGAAGGTCGATTGCATGTGACGACGGGAGATATCGACGCCTTGGCGGCACCGGTACTACGGCATCGAATTGTCCCGACATTTGCTGCGCAGGCCGAAGGGATTGATGCCGATGCGATTGTTGCCCGATTGCTTGCGGAGTTACCGAAACCGCAGGGAAACTCAACCGGTTTGTAAACTCCACTGGTTTGTAAACTCGACTGGCCTTTAAACTGGTCCGGTTGGTGAGAACAGACGTGCCGTGATTTTCCGTAGGCAATTTCATACGAAAGCGTATAATCGCTTGTTCGGATTTTAGAACATCAAGCTTTAGCAACCTAAAAAACAACATGACATCACGAACCTCCCAAGGGAGGCCGGCGCCCGAGCTGCTGGCACCTGCGGGAAATTGGGAGTGCGTCCATGCGGCTGTCGAGAACGGCGCGGATGCGATTTATTTTGGTCTCGAGAGCGGGTTCAATGCTCGCGCCAGGGCCGTTAACTTTTCTTTGGACGATCTGCCTCGTCTGATGGCGCATCTGCACAGGCGTGGGGTTTCTGGATTCGTAACCCTCAATACGCTTATCTTCACCGATGAGTTAAGGACCTTCGAGCAGCACGTAAGGGGGCTTGCGGCCGCCGGGGTCGATGCGGTCCTCGTTCAAGACTTGGGGGCTGTGCGGCTGATCCATGAGGTGTGTCCCGAATTGAGCGTGCATGCGAGTACGCAGATGACAATGACATCTGCTGAGACCATTGCTGCCATCGAAAGCTTGGGAATCGAACGTGTTGTTTTGGGACGTGAATGTTCGCTTGATGAGATACGCAAGATCACATCAGCGACATCGATGCCCGTGGAGACTTTTGTTCACGGAGCACTGTGTGTGGCTTATTCGGGCCAGTGTCTTACCAGTGAGTCTCTTGGGGGACGTTCAGCGAACCGGGGGCAGTGTGCGCAAGCTTGCCGATTGGATTATCAGTTGATCCGTGATGGAAAAGACGTCGATCTAGGTGATGTGAAGTATTTGCTTTCTCCTCAGGACTTGGCAGCTTATGAGAGCATCCCTGACTTGATTGATGCTGGGGTTGCTTCACTGAAGATCGAAGGGCGGCTGAAGACACCTGAGTATGTCGCGAATATCGTTCATCATTATCGGGAAGCGATCGATGCGGCGATGCTCGGTGAGCGCAAGCGTTTCACGGTTGAAACGCAGCGCGAGGTGGAGTTGAGTTTTTCGCGGGGGTTTTCGCCGGGATGGTTGGAAGGATGCAATCACAAGCGGTTGGTGCCTGGTCGCAGCAGTTCCAAGCGGGGTGTGTTGGTTGGTCGGTTGGTGCGCAAGAAGGGCGATCGGGTAGTGGTCGATTTAGATGCACCGTTGAGCAAGGGAGATGGGATCGTATTTGAAGGAGATCGTGCTGCGGGGACGGAGGTTGGTGGACGAATTTTTCAGATTCTCGTCAATCATCGACCTGCCGAGCAAGCCGTCAGTGGTCGGGTCGAACTGGAGTTTCAGCGAGGGTTGATTCGCGAAGCCGAGTTATATGATGGGCAATTGATATGGCAAACCGATGCGCCGAAGCAGACGAAGGCTTGGCGGCAGACGTTTGCTTCGGAGCGTTTCCTTCGCAAGCTTCGATTGAATATATCGGGCTGCGTACAAGTCGGCGAACCTTTAGAGTTTCAGGTGGCTTGGAGCGAGCAGCGTGAGGGAATCTCTCAACAGGATTTTCAGATCAGTATAAAGAGCGATCACTTACCGGAGCGAGCGCAGAAACACCCAGTAAGTGTTGAAGCGATCGAGCAGCAGTTAGGGCGTTTGGGGAATACCCCTTATGCGATCGGTTCGGTCGATATTCAGATCGCCGGCGAGCCGATGATTCCGCTTTCAGTGCTTGGTGAGTTGCGAAAGCAAATCGTTCAACAGGTCGATGGTTTGCGGCAGAGTATCCCTGATCGGACAATTCGTCCCGACGGCGTTGCGGCAAGGATGCTTGAGAATGTCCAAGTCAGTGAGTCTCGCAGCGGGGGCGACACGCGTGCTACTGGTGCAGGACAGGGACGCGTGGAGCCGATAGCACCGCAATTGCGAGTTCTGTGTCGCAGTCTCAAGCAGCTCGACTGCATGCTGAAGGCGGGGGCGAAAGAGTTAGCGGTTGAGTTTCATGACATTCGAGAATATCGGCATGCGGTCGAACGAGCGCATGAACACGGAGCGAATATTTACTTGGCCACGCTGCGGATCCTTAAGGCGGGCGAAGCTGGGTTGTTTCGGGCGTTAGAAAAGCATCCTGCGGACGGATGGCTTGTGCGAAATTTGGCTGCTTTGCGGTATGCGGTTGACAGGGGGATTCGCGCGGATTGCGACTTCTCATTGAATGTCACCAATCCCTTGACGGCGCAATGGTTGATGGATGCCGGGGCAGGCAGCGTGACCGCTTCGTATGATCTGAATCGAGATCAGTTGCTCGAATTGGTCGCAGCGGTGCGGGCAGAGAGCTTAGAGGTGGTGATCCATCAGCACATGCCGATGTTTCATATGGAGCATTGTGTTTTTTGCACGGTGCTATCGCCTGGGACGAATAAATCGAATTGCGGGCGACCTTGTGATGTGCACGACGTGAAGCTTCGGGATCGCATTGGGGTCGAGCACGTGCTTCACGCCGACGTCGGGTGTCGCAACACGTTGTACAACGGGAATGCTCAAAGTGGGGCGGAGGTAGTACCTGCCTTGCTAGAGAGGGGGGTAAGAAGATTTCGGATAGAAATTCTTCGCGACGCCCCCGAGCAGGAGCTTGAGCGGCTTTGGACCCTGTATTCCGAGTTAATTGCTGGGAAAACCGAGGGTTCGAGTGTCTGGCGGAGCTTGCGAGCTGAGAATAGGGTGGGGGTAACTCGAGGAACTTTAGAACATCCGCGAAACCCTTTGGCAATTTTGTAGTTTAAAGGTTGGCGAAAAACGCAATGCAAAACTTAACTGAATCGCAATATAACGATCCGTTCACCATGTTGTTGAAGATATCCCAGGAGCAGGGGGCCGAAGAGGCTGCGCGAGCTCTTGCCGATACGATGCGAAATGAGGAGCGGTATCCGGAGTTGTTTGAAGCCAGGAAGATGTTGCATCGCATTGAATTAGGTTTGCCTCCGGTGCATGTACCCGGCCTAAGCGGTGGGGACAACGAACGTTCGGAGTCGTCCAAACTTGAGCCGCATGTACAAGACGAGTTAGACAAGCGTCTGTTGGATGCTTGTCGCGAAGTTGGTTCGGGGTTGATGCGTTCTGGCCGTTTGCAAGAAGGCTGGATGTATCTTCGAGCGGTAGGCGACGATGCTTTTACGGCGCAAGCTATGGAGGGGATCGAGCCGACGCAAGAGAATCTCGACTTGCTTTTGAACTTGTATGTACATGAGGGGATAGACGTAGGGCGTGGAACGGACTTGTCACTGCGGATGCGGGGGACATGCAATACCATCACGATGTTGGATTCGGTGGTTGCGATGCGCGGCCGAACGGATCAGCAAGCGGCGGTGGGGGCATTGGTACGTCACGTCCATCAGGAGCTTTTGGCGAATCTCGTTGCCGATGTGCGACGTCGCAAGCCGGAAGTTCAGGGGCCGGACACTGGTCGCATCGTCGATTGGCTTGGAATCATGCCCGGATTGCTTCGCGATGGGACCTACCACTTGGACACGACTCACCTAGCTTCCACGGTACGCTTTGCGAGGGTGTTGGATAATTCCGATACTTTGCGGCTTGCAGCTGATTTGGCCGAATACGGCAGGCAGCTTCATGCCCAGTACCAATACAGCAGCGAGGAACCTTTTGCAGACCTTTATCCAATGAGTCTTGCTTGGTTTCGAGCGTTGTTGGGGGAGAATGTCGAAGCGGCTTTGCGGCTGTTTCGGCAGAAGGCCGAGTCGCTCGATAGCCAGGAGCATGGAACGATTGGGATTGAAACGTATGCAGACTTGCTAGCCAGAGTTGGGCGAGCGTCGGAGGCATCGAAGTTCCTCATGCGAGCGATGCCAGATGGCATGCGACCATTTGGAATTGCTCCTTCGCTGATCGAACTCGCAAGTGCATCTGGAGAGTTTCAACCGATGATGGACCATGCGAAGGAGCGAGGTGATGTGCTTGGTTATGCAGCAGCGTTGTTGCAGAGCCGGGTGAAGACCTAGATCCGTTTTTGGTTGGTATCAAGGGGACATATTCCAGAACCTATTTTCGCCACGCCGTAGACATAAATCGATTCCACGTAGATTAACTGAGAAAAGCATGGCGACAAAAGTCCTATTGGTCGAAGATGATCCCGTATTGGCTGATGCGATCCGGGAGGGGTTGTCCGATGAAGGAATCATCACTGTAGGTGTTTCAAGTGTTTCAGAAGCTTTGGAAGCGATGCGGACGCAGCGTCCCGATACGCTCATCCTCGACTTGATGTTGGCCGGGGAGTCTGGACTGGATGTATTGCGCACCGTTCGAGCGCATCGCGATCAGACACCGATCATCATCATCAGTGCCTTGGGAACCACCGAGCAGCGAGTTAAAGGATTGCTGGCTGGGGCCGATGACTATTTGGTCAAGCCTTTTGAAATCAAAGAGCTATATGCTCGCATCGTCGCATTGGTGCGGCGCAGTCAGCAACAAGAAGGCCCGATATTGAGCTTTGGCCCATTGCGATTGGAATTGACGACGCGACGAGCGTTTCGAGATGGCAAGGAACTCAAGCTTTCTCCGACTGAGATTTCTTTGTTGGAGCTTTTCATTCGAAGGGAAAACCAAGTTCTTTCCCGCAAGATGCTTTATCATCAGCTTTGGGAGAGCGATTGGGAGAGCGAAACGAATGTTATCGAAGTTCACATCAATCGTTTGCGAAGCAAGGTCGATAAGGGATTTCCGAAAGCTTTGATACATACCATTCGTGGGCGTGGGTACATGCTCTCGGAGAATCCCGCTTCTGTTGTCCCGATCGACGAGTCTGAATCAGGGGCGATGACACAATCTGCACCCGTAACTCCGTGAGAGCTTTGCATGGAGTTCTAGGGGTAGAGGTATGATTGGGAGTTTAGGGGAAGCGAAATGTTTCAATGGCGTGAGCTTACCCTAAAAACCAAAACAGCGTTGATCCTCATTCTTTCGACTTGGGTATCGGCCTCGCTGATTGGGTTGGCTAGTCGATCCGCATTTGAGTACTTAGTGCATCGCCATATCGACATCGAATTGACTGATGACGCAAAAGACTTTCATGCGATTCTCGACAAAGAGCGATTTCCGTTTACCGATGGTCAGATAACGCGTTGGAATCGTCGACTGGCGATTCACCCGACGCATCGTATTTTTGTGCATGTGATCGATCAGGAAGGAAAGGCGTTGTGGAGTTCCATCACCGCACCTCCTCCATTTGGGAAATTGAGTATTGGAAATGATTCCCATCAGACCATAGGTCAATTCCGTGTGGTCCATCAGCCTATCGAGCTCCGGCTAATCGATGCCGAGACGAAGAAGGAGGTCGCTCGGCAAGAAGCGACGATGCAAGTCGGGTGTGCGATGGATCTCGCGAAGACAGCGATGCGAGAGCTCGATAAGTGGATTTTGCCTGTGGTGGTTTGGTTGCTTGTAGTGGTCCCCCCGTTGGCATGGTTAATTGCTGGCTGGTTGTTGTTACCCCTTCGGCAATTGACGAAGGAGACCGATGCGGTGCAGATCCATGAAGACCGTTGGATACCTCGATCGATGAACGGAGAT
>JBJONT010000364.1:0-5647 GCA_046051705.1 Planctomycetota bacterium
ACGATTTCGTTTTCTTGCCATTGGAACAAAGTCATCTGAATAGCACCTGATTTCTTAGGTACGGGTGCGATTTTCGGTTGTCCGTAGCGATTGAGTTTGTTGGCTTCGAGCTCGGAGAGAATATCGCGAGCCCGATCGTTGACCGCTGCGGGAATTCCGGCAAGCCGAGCAACATGAATACCGTAACTGCGATCCGCTCCACCGGGGACAATCCGGTGCAGAAACACAACTTGGTCGTCCCATTCCTTCACAGAGACGTTCGAGTTTCTGACGCTTGTTAAGTTCCTTTGCAGTTCGATCAATTCGTGGTAATGGGTTGCAAAGAGTGTTCGCGCAAGGTTCTTATCGTGCAAGTGTTCGACGATTGCCCAAGCGAGACTCAGACCATCATAGGTGCTTGTGCCACGACCGATTTCATCGAGGATGACCAAAGAGCGTTCGGTGGCGGTATTGAGAATACGCGCCGTCTCAACCATCTCGACCATAAAGGTACTTTGGCCTTTCGCCAACTCATCGCTTGCCCCGACCCGAGCAAAGAGTTTATCTGCGATACCGATCGTCGCGCGGCGGGCCGGCACAAAGCTGCCGATTTGGGCTAAGACAACAATCGCGGCGCATTGTCGGATATATGTGCTTTTACCTGCCATATTCGGACCGGTAATCAACTGGATTCGGCCATGTTCAGACCCAAGCATACAGTCGTTGGGTACGAACTTCCCTTTGGGCATCCGATGGTCGAGGACTGGGTGCCTCCCTTCATAGATCTCCAGGACAGGCTCTTCGGTAATCGTCGGGCAAACGTAATGTTGCTTTACTGCGAGTTCAGCCAGAGACGTCAAGCAGTCGAGTTCAGCAAGGATCGCGGCGTTATGCTGTAGAGGTTTCGTAGCGCGGTGAACCATGTCTCGCAGTTCAAGAAACAGTTCATACTCAAGCTGCTTCGAAGATTCGTCGGCGGTAAGGACTTTTTCTTCGTACTCTTTGAGTTCAGGAGTGATGTAACGTTCGCAGTTCTTGAGTGTTTGCTTGCGAATGTAATTAGGTGGGACTCGGTCGTGATGCGTGTTCGTGATTTCGATGTAATACCCGAAGACCGAAGTGAAACCGACCTTGAGGCTTGGAATGCCGGTCGCTTGCGACTGCTCGGCTTGGTACCTGGCAATCCATTCCTTGCCTCCGGAGGCGAGTCCACGTAGTTCATCGAGACGGTTGTCATAGTTTGGACGAATGAAGCCGCCTGCTTTTGCTAACAATGGACACTCATCGAGCAAAGCTACTTGCAGACGTTCAACAAGTGCGCCGCACGGATCGAGTTGCTCTCGCAAACTTGCGATGCGAGGTACATCGACATCGCTGAAAAGGGATTGGATCTTTGGGATCTGCAATAACGACTTGCCAACATGTTGTAAATCGCGAGGGGAACACCGACCTGTAGCGACACGGGCGAGAAGTCGCTCAAGGTCATAGATCTCGCGCAAGGCTTCGCGGATGGCGTTGCGTCTTGAGGTTTGCTCGGTCAGTAATTGGACCGCAGAGAGTCGGTGACGGATTTGATCGATGTCGATCAAGGGAGATGCTAGCCACTGAGTGAGTTTCCGGGCACCCATGGGGGTGATCGTCTGATCGATTACGTCTAACAAAGAACCGTCGCGGGAAGCGGTTCGGATGGTTTGAGTAAGCTCGAGAGATCGGCGAGTAGCAGAATCGATCTCCATGCAATGCTGAAGTCGTGCGGGAGCAAGCTGCTGGATATGATCAAGGGAGGTTTTCTGAGTTTCTAGAAGGTATGCCAGCGCAGCCCCCGCAGCGCAAAGGGCGGTTTCGTCATCAGAGTTTTGCTCCCAACCCATTCCCGCCAAATCGAGAACTTGGAAGTGCGAGTGCAAAACCCGTCGGGCTTCCTCAAGCCCGAATTGCCAAACGGGCCTTCGAGAGAGAACCCACTGCTGAAGCGGGTCGGTGGTAAGCCCCGAGTCGTCCTCGCGGATAAGAATCTCAGCCGGCGAAATTCTGGCAATTTGGTCGTGCAATTGGGATGCCGGATAAGAAGCGGCTTCGAATCGCCCGGTGGAGAGCTCCACCCAAGCTAAACCGATACGAGGGTGGCCTTGGGGTTGATTTGAGTTCGCCACCCCCGGTTTTGGGGAGAATACGCAGAGCAGAAGATTGCTCGTGCTCGGGTCGAGCAAAGCGTCGTCGGTGAGTGTTCCGGCGGTCACGATGCGCTGGACCTCGCGTCGCACTAGCCCTTTGGCAGTAGCCGGATCCTCGATTTGCTCGCAAACCGCCACTCGAAAACCTTGGCGAACAAGCCGGGCTAGGTAGCCTTCTAGCTGATGGTAGGGGAATCCGGCCATGGGAATCGGGTTTTCCCCTTTGTCCCGGCTGGTGAGAGTAAGTCCGAGGACGCGAGCGACCGTTTTCGCGTCTTCATGGAACAGTTCGTAGAAGTCCCCCATGCGGAAGAAGAGGATCGCATCGCCGCTGGCGGCTTTGGCGTCCTCATACTGTTTCATCATTGGCGAGAGATTCATAATTTTTCTTTTGGGGAGCTCAGGCCTGAGTTTTCGAGAGCCGCCAGCGTGGAGTCTCGTCGGCGGAAAGGGAGGTCACGGGCAACCGAGCCGTCAGTTGCTCGGGTGTAGAAGTCCAATCTTCGAGTTTAAGAGAGTATGTGGGGGGAGGAGAAAAGAGGGAAGCGGGTAAGAAGGAGCCGGGGGTGGGGGAAGGCTGTTTTAACCATTGCAACCGGTGCAACCGGAATTCGATTTCAAAATCCTCGAAAGCGACCCATGCAAGCTCCCCTTGGGCGACTTGTTCTACTACGCCGCGGTTTCCGGAAATGACACCTTCGTAGGTCAGGTAAATTGGGCGGTGCGGGGGTAGGCGGAGAAAGCAGGATCGCTCACACCACCCTTCAGGGGGGGTTGTGATTGCAAAAGCAAGCAAAAAATCTTTTGAAGGGGAATCTGGCAGCGGGCTCGCTTGCATTTCCCTGGTGTTTTTTGATAGGAAGTGGGTTGGAAACTCGATCAGCCAATCCCAATGCTCCGAGCGATCGGGGATTGGGGCCTGGGTGTGATGCAGGATTGAGAAGCGGGAAATACCGAGGGAGGGAGTCATTAGAGAATCTTTCCGGAGGTGATTACGGGAACTTTTCCTGTAGCTTTGCATCCAAATCGGCGTCACAGGCCGCAGGATCGATTCGTCCGTAGGTCTAGGAAGTTTTTCAAGGAATTCAATGTTGGCAACGAGAATTGTCGAGTTGGATTCCGTGAAATTGGCTTCATGGAGTGTTGCTGCATCGTTAACGAAGGATGTCTGCGGTATTCTGGGGAGTGAGGCCAATAGTACGAATGCCTGTGATTGCGATGGGAAGGTTCAGAGGGGAAATCGAGTACCTCTCGGGTCATTTCATTGCAAGCACGGTCCCCCCAACTATACTCGAACTCAATTGTCCAGCAGAAGAACCGCCCGCGTTAAGGCGGTTTTCCTGCCATTGTGACCCACCAATCTAAAAAATGGGTAAGAAGGTTTGCCGCAAATGGGAATCGATGAAACCAGGTCCAAGAACCGTCATCCGTCGAACAAGAAGCAAGAACGCCGCTTGAGCTTCAGGTCGTTGCTCTGCGAGCACTTGGAACGTCGCGAGGTGATGGATGCGGCTCCGGCCTTTGCTCCGGGAACCGACCCCCAGTACATGAACGACATGATCGCTCAACTCGGGCGGCTAAACGGTGCCAATGGAGGTGGCTTGCTCGGCGGTGACGGCGATGCAGCGAACGGCGGTGGAGGGGGTGGCTACATCAACCTCCAAGGTTCTCGTTGGGCCAATCCAGTCGGTGGAGCGAGCCCGAGCAATGGGGATCCTGCGATCGTCTCTTGGAGTATCGTTCCTGACGGGACTCAAGTCACGAACATTCAAGGTGGACTAGCATCTTCGAACTTGGTCGCCTTCATGGATGGCATCTACGGTTCGGGAACTGGGCCTGTAGCGAATCGCCCTTGGTTTAACCTGCTCAAACGAACATATGACGACTGGGGTGCGAAGTCCGGTTTGACTTTTATCTACGAACCGAACGACGACGGTGCGGCTTATAATGCTGCATCGCGTGGGGTCTTGGGTGTGCGCGGAGATATCCGTGTCGGTGGAACGGCAGTCGATGGTGACTTTGGCATCCTCGCTTTCAACTTCTATCCAAACGGTGGGGGATCGACCGGTACGGATGGAGACATGGTCATCGACACCTCGGATCGCTGGTATAGCGACAATTCCGATGGACCTGGCGGTGAGAATCGCGGATTCATGAACGTGGCATCTCACGAAGCTGGGCACGGCATCGGACTCGGGCACGTGATCCCAATCGACCAAACGAAGTTGATGGAGCCGATTGTTTCGACGGCTTACTTTGGTCCCCAGCATGACGATATTGTCGCCGCTCAAACTCTATACGGTGACAACTACGAACAAAACGACTCCAACAGCCAAGCCGCGAATTTGGGTCTGGTTGGTAACGGCATCAATCAATACGATTTCTTGTCGATCGACCGAAGTGAAGACACCGACGTTTACTTGTTCACAGTCGGCAATGCAAAGCTTCGTCAGATCACTCTGTTGCCTGACGGCAAGCTGTATGACGTTGGTCCCCAAGGCGGATCGCCTTCGCCCACTAACAGTTTGATCTACCGAAACCTTTCTTTCCAAATTGAAAAGCTCACGGGGGAAGTTGTCGCTGTAGCGAATGCTGGCCCTGCGGGCGTACCTGAAAGCTTGCAGAGCCCGAACCTTCCAGCTGGCACTTATTTCCTCCGTGTTTTGGCCAATGCCGCTGGTGAAACACAGATGTACAGTCTGCGTTTCGAAGCAGACTCGAAGACTTCTTCGGGCCCGATTTTGATTGGCGTTCAGCCGAACAACAGTGAATTGATCGAGAACGGTTCGATTCGAACTGTATCTCCTCGAGAGCTTACATTCCGTTTCGACGACGCACAGATTATCGATCCTTCATCGGTAAGCGGGATTCGTGTCACACGAGCCGGTGGTGATGGAACCTTCGGTCTACCAAGCGTCGCAACAGACTTTGGTACCAACGGCAAGGTCGACATTCAGTTGACTTCCAAGAATGCAACAGATGCGTTGCAGATCAACGTCACGCGCGCCGACTTGGGCGCAGGTGTCGGTCCAACACTATCGATCGTTGGCAATGTCATCAGTGTCGTGTTGAACACACGATCTGGGTCTACAGTAACGGCCAAACAACTGGTCGATTTGATCAACGCACCAAGTTCGCCGCTGGCGAAAAAAATGACTGCCAAAATCAATGGCGGTTTCGCAGACACGGTTCTCGGCAACGCAGACCCTACAACCTACTCTCCGCTGATGCTAACACAAAGCAACGATGTGATCGTTGCTCCAGGAGCAGTGATCATCGGGGATCGTCCGAACGAGAACGAAGTCACTTTGCGTTTTGCTGAAAATCTCCCAGATGATGCTTACCGCCTCGAAGTATTCGGCTTCGACGATGCTCAACTCGGTATCACTGGCTTGCGAAATACCAACGGCGACTTGTTCCAACCACGCGTGAAGAACACCCGTCAAGACACGATCGAATTCCGAATCGATTTGGGATCGAAGGTCACTGCGGTG
>JBJONT010000365.1:0-6971 GCA_046051705.1 Planctomycetota bacterium
GTTTTTTTCATTTTTTTCTCATCCATCGTTAATTGTTAGAAATGTCATTTGCGCACGAAGTCCCCACAGTGCTCCCTTCGGAAAATCCGAACTGCAGGAGTTTCGCACGTGAAAAACCGTCATCGAAAACTTGTGCGTAATCGCTTTCGACAATCCTCCTTCAAGATCGCCAATCGCAAACCAGGCTGTCAGTTCATGCACTTCAAGGCGAGAAAGAATTCTCAGAGCAAGATTGATTTCGCCCTCGAGCAACGATTGCTCTTCAGATGTGGGCTCCTTATTCCCACAGCACCGAAACTATGTAATGTAGACTCGGGTTCAGATGCTTGAACGTTATCGCGGCAATCGATACGCGGCAAGGTTTCTATACTGTGATTCGTTGATCTTCGATTGAATGATCAAGAATGGTTAATAGTACTAGGGGGTTGGTAGTCGATACTATTAAGTGCTGTATGCGAGAAGGTGCTATTTTAAATACAGTGGTGGGGGGGAAGCTTAGTGGGAGGGTTTTGAAACACAGAGGCACAGAGACACAGAGGGAAGAGAGGACGGCGGAGAGAGGGGCAAAGAGGGGAACAGCCGAGAGGGGAAGAGAGGACGGCGGAGAGGGGGATCGGAGAGGGCGGCTGATGGTGTTGAGGGGGCGGAGTGGTCGGTGTGAGAATTGATTAGCTGACCAAGAAGCCGGTGAATCGACCTCGATTGTACTCGGCAAGAAAATCTGGCATGCTGCCCAGTAGGTCGTTCCTGCCGAGCAACGAATCTGCGGTCTTCCACATCACCTCGGAGACCTCTTCTTCATTGGCCTCCGGTTCGTCCCCTTCAACCCGCTGACAAAGCATCCACTCAAGCTTCGCTCCCCAACGTGTCTGGCTTGTCCACAAGTGACCCACGACTCCGACCGATAGATTGATCTCCTCAAAAAGCTCTCGCTTGACCGCCTCCACCAAGCTCTCCCCAGCTTCTATTCCCCCTCCAGGAAAACAAATTAATCCCGGCGCACGAACCTTCAGTGATCGACGTATCACTAAAAACTGCTTATTTTCATATATCACCCCGACAACCGCGTGCCTCCCACCCTCGGATCCAAAACTAGCCTCCGACCCAGTCCCGACGATCGTCCCGTTTTGAATCGCTTTATCCATTTCCCAGCACCCTTTTCCCACACAGACTACTCTTCCGGGCTTCCCGCCACCCGCACTTTATAATCCGGGCAATCGATTTCCAGACGAATACCCTACTTGAAACCCTACTGGTACCATCCTCGATGGTCAACACCACCCGGCTCGCTTAACTTTGCCCCAGCACTGAACTTCCACCTGCATACCAAGTGTCCAACCCAACCCCACTGTTTCAAGCTGGTTCGATTGAACGGCAGTTCGCACATGAACTCGTCCGACGGCTAAACGATCGTGGTTTTACCGCCTATTACGCTGGCGGCTGCGTTCGAGATGCCCTTCTTGGAATCCAGCCCAAAGATTTCGATGTCGCTACCAACGCCACGCCCGAGCAAGTCCGCAGTGCATTCGGGGAATCTCATACCCAAGCGGTCGGAGAAGCTTTCGGCGTCATCCTCGTCCAAGGCAGAATCGCGAAACAAAAATGCCAAGTCGAAGTGGCCACCTTCCGAACCGACGGCTCCTACTCCGACGGACGACGACCTGATTGGGTCGAATTCGCTTCCGCCGAACAAGACGCTCAGCGACGCGACTTTACCATCAACGGCTTGTTCTTCGATCCACTTAAAAACCTCGTGATCGATTTCGTCGGTGGACAAGCCGACTTGCGGGCGAAAACCCTCAGAGCGATCGGAAACCCAGCCGATCGAATCCGCGAAGACCGCCTGAGGATGCTTCGAGCTGTACGATTCGCTGCCAGATATGAATTTGAAATCGAAGCCGACACGCTCGCTGCGATCATTCAGTCCGCACCCGGTATCAGCCTCGTCAGCGGCGAACGAATCGGAAACGAATTGACCCGTATCCTCGAACACCCCAACCGAAATACGGCTTGGAAACTCCTCAACACCTGTCATCTACGCGAGCATCTTGCACCGGAAATCCCAAGCGAATGCCCTCTGTTTGATGAGCTGCCCAAGTCCTTCTGCCCCCTTCCCCTTGTCCTCGCTTCGCTCCTTGACCCTTGGTGCAGTAGCCGCCTGGCAACACCAGCCAACCGCTCTAGCCTTGCACCAAATGAAATCGACAAGTCCAAGATTCGGCTTGCCGCCTTGCGGAATCGTTGGAAGCTTTCCAACGCCGTCGCACAAGATACGCTGACTTGTATCAACACATCGAAGTGGATTGTCCAAGCTGATCTGTTTCCTTGGTCCGCCGTTCAACCGAACCTACTGCATGGCCAACATGAGGAATCTCTGACCCTTGCCGAACTGCTCTGCTCGCTTCACAACTGGCCTAAGCTCGGGATCCAGCGATGCACCACCCAACTCAATCTGCCGGTCGAACTTTGGAACCCCCCTCCTCTGCTACTAGGAGATGACCTTATCCAAGCCGGGCTCAAACCCAGCCCTCTTTTCGGAAAGCTGCTTCAAGAGTCCCGCTCCTTGCAACTCGATCAATCGCTTAACTCCAAAGACCAAGCCATCGCTTGGCTGCATGATCAGATCCGCAACTCGCATGAACGAAAGTAATACTTGAGCGACCGGAAGTCAGTTTTTCCAAGTTATGCTCTGTCCGGGGAACGAACATCGAAAACTAGTCCTTTCGCTCAAGTCGGATTGGTTTAAAATTCCCGATTCGTCGACGGCTCGACGGCCAAGTATTTATTGGCTGAAGTTCGTACAGACACCCCACTCGCATGGCATTGAATAACCAATCATGACTGAAAAAAGACTGTTTAACTTCTCCGCTGGACCGGCTGTCTTACCTGTTCCTGTCCTTGAACGGATTCGAGATGAGATGCTTTGTCTGCCAGGGTGCGGGGCATCGATCTTGGAAATCTCCCACCGAAGCAAGCAGTTCATTGCGATCCAGGAAGCTGCGAAGCAACGGTTGATCCGACTTTTGAACATTCCGGATACCCACGAAGTCATCTTCCTCCAAGGTGGAGCGCGACTTCAATTCTCCATGGTGCCGATGAACTTGCTGCGTGGTTCATCCACCCCGGCTCAATACGTTCTCACCGGTTCCTGGGGGAAGTACGCTCTTGGCGAAGCCAAAAAAGAGGGGCCAGTCGAAGTCCTCTATGATGGTGCGAGCCATGGTTACTCCCAGCTTCCGACCTGCGATTCGCTTCCGATTCGCAAGGATGCTGCTTACCTTCATTTGACGAGCAATGAGACGATCCAAGGGATCCAATTCCAAAACGATTGGGATGTTCCTTGCCCTCTGATCGCAGACTGCTCGTCGGACTTCCTCTATCGTCCTTTGGATATTGCGAAGTATGCCTTAGTTTATGCTTGTGCCCAAAAGAACGCTGGGCCGGCAGGTGTAACGGTCGTTATCATTCGAAAGGATCTACTGGATCGCAGCAACGACCAACTCCCAGGTTACCTCAATTACCGTAACCATGCGAATGAAGACTCGATGTGGAATACTCCACCGACCTTCGCAATCTACACTCTCGGACTCGTCGCTCAATGGCTTGAAGAATCCGTCGGTGGTTTGAAAGCTATGCATCAACGCAATCTAGAGAAGTCCTCGATGCTCTATGCTGCCATCGATCGACACCCGACAATGTTCATCGGTCATGCACGCCGTGAAGACCGTTCATTGATGAACGCGACTTTTAAACTTCCAAATGAGTCCCTCGAAGAAGCCTTTTTAGCAAGTGCTAAAAAGCATGGACTCGATTCCCTTAAGGGGCACCGAAGCGTCGGTGGTATTCGCGCTAGTATCTATAACGCGATGCCTATCGAAGGAGTCCAAACGCTCGTGCAATTGATGGATGACTTCGCCGCAAAAAACGCCGCTTAGTCTCCTCCGCTAATCCTCTCCCATCGAAGCCAACTCGCACAATACATTGAAAAGTCCCCTCATGAAAACTCGTATCCTCGTTCTAGACCCCATCGCTGCCGAAGGTATCGCGATGCTCCAAGCCGACTCGGACTTCGAATTCGAAGAAAGACATGGTCTGAAGGGTGATGACCTACGAAAGTCTCTCGCCGAATTCGATGGAGCTATCGTTCGCTCCGGTGTTAAAATCACCGCCGAGTCTCTCGAAGGAAACAAGCGACTCAAGGCGATTGTGCGCGCCGGAGTTGGTACCGATAACATCGACAAGAATGCGGCAACGCGACTTGGTATCGTCGTAATGAATACCCCTGCTGGAAACACCCTTTCTACCGCAGAACATACCTTCGCACTCCTCTTAGCTCTCTCCCGCTCCATCGCCCCTGCGTACCAATCCCTGTGCAATGGGAAATGGGACCGAAAGTCTTTCATGGGGACTCAGCTTGCCGATAAAACACTCGGCGTTGTTGGCATGGGGCGTATCGGCAGGGAAGTCGCCAGCCGCGGACAAGCCTTCGGGATGCGTGTGATCGCCTTCGATCCATTCTTCTCCGACGACCAAGCCGCCAAGATGGGGATCATCAAAGCGAACACCATCGCGGAACTCCTACCCAAAGTTGACTACCTCACGGTTCACACACCTCTGACCGACGAGACAAAGTACCTCGTAGGCATGAAGCAACTCGATCAACTCAAACCAGGTATCCGGTTGGTCAACTGCGCTCGAGGCGGGATCTACGAAGAAGCCGCATTGGTCGAAGGGCTCAATCGCGGTATCATCGCGGGCGTTGCACTCGATGTCTTCGAAGAAGAGCCTTGCGCTAAGAGCCCTTTGTTCGGGATGCCTGGCGTTGTCTGCACCCCGCACCTCGGAGCGAGCACCGAAGAAGCTCAAACGCAAGTTGCCATCGAAGGTATTCAGCTCCTGATGAATTTCTTCAAGACCGGCGAGATTCGTCACGCTGTCAACGTCGCTTCCCTCGACCCGAAAACGCTCGAAGCCCTTCGCGGGTACCTCGATGCCACCTACCGACTCGGCTTGATGATGGCTCAATGGCACAGCAGCTCCATCAGCTCCTGCAGCCTTCACTACCGAGGCGAAGTCGCCGATAAGGACACGAAACTCCTTACCTCCGCTTTCTGCGCAGGGTTGCTCGAAAAAGCGATGGCCGACGATGTGAATATCATCAATGCGGAGCTTCTGTTCCGCGAACGAAACATCGATCTGATCGAGCACCGAAACCGAGAACTCGGAGCCTTCAGCTCTTCGATCTCCGCCGAAGTCCTCGGCAGCGGCCAAACAGTCCGCGCTGGAGTGACCGTCTTCGGCAATAACATGCCACGACTGATTTCAATCGATGAGTATCGCATGGAAGCCTACCTCGACGGCCATATGCTTTTCTTCACCCACTACGATGTCCCAGGTATCATCGGGAAGGTCGGAAATGTGTTCGGAAAGCACGCGGTAAACATCGGGCAAATGTCCGTTGGCCGAATCATGCAGCAACCTGGTGGACTTGCGATCGGCGTGCTAAACCTCGACTCGCGTCCACCTCAAGTCGCACTCGATGAATTGATGGCGATCGAAGCGGTCGAGAAAGTTCAGCTGATCGATCTTCCACCCGCCGGTGTCCTTCCACCTTGGCTTGTCTAGCCAAAGCTGATTTTTTAGGACCGGGGGGGAAGATAGAAACACAGAGGCACAGAGGCACGGAGGGGGGACAGTTTGAAAGAGGATCCAGTCGATAGAATTACCGAATTACGGACAGTGTCTGTATTCTTTACTTTGTGAACTATGTGCCTCTGTGTTTCAAAAAAGAGTCCTGGAATAGTGCGGTTTAGGACCGGGGGGAAGGATAGAAACACAGAGACACAGAGGCACGGAGGGGGAACAGTTTGAAAGAGGATCCAGTCGATAGAATTACCGAATTACGGACGGGTCTGTATTCTTTCCTTTGTGATCTCTGTGCCTCCGTGTTTCAAAAAAGTCTTCATTACGACCCAGCACGCCATTGCAATCGAGCGATTCCAATCGCAAGCCCTGTGCTCGGGTCGATATCAACACAAGTTCCTGACATCCGGACATCCTCTGTGGCAACATGGAAGGTATTTGGATCGAAGGTCAACGTTGTCTTCAAAACCGGTTTGATCTCCCGACCTAAGATACTGCGATACGCTCCACTCATTCCTACGTCGCATTGAAAGGCCGTACCTGCCGGCAATATCTGCTCGTCTGCGGTGGGAACGTGAGTGTGTGTTCCTAAGACAGCGCTGACGCGCCCGTCGAGATACCAACCCATCGCCTGCTTATCGCTTGTGGCTTCCGCATGCAGATCCACAAACCGGACTTTTACCTCCTTTGGTAAATCCTCAAGCACCTTGTCGATCGCTTCAAAGGGGCAGTTTACAGGTCGCATAAAAACACGCCCCATTAAACTTACAACCGCCACTCGCACGCCGCTGGCTGCCTCGACAATACAATAAGTTTTGCCTGGAGCTTTCGAAGGGAAATTCGCCGGCTTGACTATGTTGCCGGCTCGCTGAAGAACTTCTTGGATCTCACGTTTTTTGTAGATGTGATCGCCAAGCGTGATCGCGTCAATTCCTGCTGCGATGAGTTGCTCGTATTGCTTGACCAATAATCCTGTTCCATCAGCCGCGTTCTCGGCGTTCGCGATGATGATGTCGCTTCCTTGCGCTCGCAATTTTTCCAGCATCGAACAGACGATCTGCATCCCCGGTTTGCCGACAATGTCCCCGATAAACACCAACCGTAAAGCCTCCGGCGGTTTCGGTGGTAACTCGTACGTCAAGTCCTTCATGTGCAAACCAACCCATCAAATATCCGTTGCTCATACTCATTTCATACGCTTCAGACTCACAGGTCTGTAGTTGAAGTATAGCGTTACAATTCAAGCTATGGGGTTTGGTGATCGCATGTTGCTTGTGATGATGCGTTGTAAGTGAGCAAGAGTTGTCGATAACCGCGTGTTGTCGGTG
>JBJONT010000366.1:0-6026 GCA_046051705.1 Planctomycetota bacterium
GATTCAGCGAGTGATTCATCTGTGAGTGAGTCATGGCCAGGATTCCGATTTTCAGAGCCTAAGGGCTTCAGGCACGCACGATTGTTCGATCGCGGTTCGCAAACGAGGCACTGTTGCAAAGAGTGCTTTGATGCGAGCGGGCCCACGTAATAAACTAACACGTACTAGCTAACGCATATAAGCTAAAGCGTAAAAGCTAAAGGGAGCGTAGGAAGCGGAAAGTACTGGTTTTTTCTTGTTCAGTGCAAGACGGCTTGCAGGTCTTGAAACGATCTTGACTTATCGGAATTCAATCCGTTATTTCCCTGAATTGACTGTCGTACGATCTGAAACCGTATTCAAAACCGTTGGTTTGGATGGTTCGGCTCATCCCGCCACTTCCCTTTGATGGATCCATTGAGCATGAAAAAACAAATACTGTTTGCTTCACTCGCTGCTGCGATGATCGCTAACGTTGGTTGCGATTCTGGAAAGAAAACCGAGCTTACCCAAAACGGTGCACAAGCTCTCAGCGGCGCGAATGCGAATACTGCGAACAAATCTACTGGTGCATTGTCTGGACCAAAGACGGCAAATGCCGGCCAAGCGAGTGCTTTGCCGAGCGTCGATGGCATGGTTCCTTTGTCTGCCTTGGACCTGTCGAATCCAACGCGACCAGAAGAGATCGTCGGAGCCTTTTTGGAAGGTATGCGATCTGGGAACGCCAAAGTAATCGAATCGATGCTTTCTTCGCGTGCAAGGCAAGAGATTCAAGCCAAGGGCTTAGAGATCGCTCCGATCGGTTCGCCACAAGCGGCTTTTGAGATTGGCAAGGCCGAGCAAGTCGATCCGAAAGAGCCAAATGTGATGCTCGTGACCAGCAATTGGCTTGAGCCCAGCACAGATGGAAACGCAACCGAGTATGAAGTCGTTTGGGCATTGGTTCGGGAGACCGAAGGCTGGCGAATTTGCGAGATGGCTGTCGACACCCATGTTGAAGGTGAAGAGATCCAAGTCGTGAACTTCGAGAACCTAGCCGAAGTCGCACCGGAGACCGCTCCAGGGGGCGTGCCAGCGCCACAAGGAGAGCGAACCGCGACCCTTCCGAATGGAGCAAACGGGGCCCCGCAGCTTCCTCCTCCACCTCCATCGAACGCTCCAGCCCTGCCTCCAACCAACGGCGGACTACCAGCTTTGCCTCCTTCCGGAGCCCCAATTCAGCCACTTCCACCTACCGGACTGCCTCCAATCGGTGGAAATGGCCAATAAAGTTTCCGCAGATTCGCCTTAGGATTCTGCTGGAATACATAGGATTTCTTGCGGTTTCCATGTGGGATTCCTTCCTTGGGTGCCCTATATGGCTTGACCGGTTTTGCTAGAATCCTCTATCTTTTGTCACCCGTCAGCCCGAGCGGCTGGCGGAATGTATTTAGTCTGATTTATTTCAAAGAAAACGTTTTGCTGAGGGGAGCTCCCTGCTATGGCATCAATTGAGGAACGAGTCGTTGATATCGTCGCCGAACAACTCGGTGTCGAGAAAGACAAAATCACTCGTGATACCCACTTCGTCAATGACCTAGGTGCTGATTCGTTGGACACCGTTGAGTTGGTCATGGAACTTGAAGAAGAGTTCGACATCAGCATTCCTGAGGATGCTGCTGAGAAGATCCAACGCGTAGGCGAAGCGATCGATTACATTGAAAAGCAACAAGCCTAGGGTTTGTTTTGCTCACTCTAAACGGCTAGCTGTGTCCAGTTGCATTTCGCTTCTGCGTGAATGCATTGCAGGCTAGCCGAATTGTCTAACCGCGTTATGGCATGAACTGCGTTGCTGCACATAACAAGGTTACTGCGTGTCAACAACGTCACTAGTTCGAGTCGCATCAATCGCATGAAACGTCGTGTTGTCGTTACCGGCCTAGGTTGTGTTACCCCATTAGCTCTCGAAATATCGAGTCTTTGGAGCGGGATACTCGAAGGCAAGAGTGGAATCCATCCACTTACCATTCTTGATACCACTTTGCACAAAGTCCGGTTCGGAGGCGATGTGGCGAACTTCGATCCCGGACCTAGCTGCGATGCAAAGGAAGCCAAGCGACTGGACCGCTTCTCCCTATTTGCGATGTGGGCTGCTTATCACGCCATTCGCGACTGCGGCATCGATTTCTCGAAAGAGAACCCCAGCCGTTGCGGTGCGATCATCGGATCCGGGATTGGCGGTCTGAACGAAATTGAAGAGCAGATTCTAAAACTGCACACGAAGGGTCCTGACCGCGTAAGCCCTTTTACCATTCCGAAGATGATGCTCAATGCTGCGGGTGGTAATCTTGCAATCCAATACGGGCTCAAAGGTCCGAACTTCGCTGTCGCTACCGCTTGCGCTTCGAGCAACAACGCTATGGGCGATGCTCTCAAGGCGATTCAGTACGGCGAAGCCGACGTAATGATTTCAGGGGGAACGGAAGCCGCGATTACCCACATGGGTGTTGCCGGTTTTTCAAATATGAAAGCCTTATCCACACGCAACGATGAGCCCGAGAAGGCCAGTCGCCCGTTCGATCTCGATCGCGATGGCTTTGTGCTCAGCGAAGGTGCCGGCATTTTGGTCTTCGAAGAACTCGAACATGCCAAAGCCCGTGGAGCTCGGATCTACGCCGAAATCCTTGGATATGGCGGTTCATGCGATGCAGGACATATCACCGCTCCGGACGAACAAGGCAGAGGTGCTTCGCAAGCGATGCGAAACGCGCTTATAGATGCCAAACTCAACCCATCCGATATCGACTACATCAACGCTCACGGCACAAGCACCCCGCTTGGTGATAAAGCCGAAACCGTTGCGGTCAAGGCAGTCTTTGGGGAATCAGCGCACAGCGTTTCGATTTCCAGCACCAAAGGACACTTGGGGCACGCACTGGGTGCAAGTGGAGGTATCGAAATGATCCTCTCTATCCTCAGTTGTTATCATGACATCGTCCCACCGACGATCAATCTTGATACCCCCGATCCGACTTGCGACCTCGATTACACGCCCAACACTCCGCGAAATCGCAAGATCCGCTACGCGATGAACAATTCGTTCGGGTTCGGCGGACATAATGCAACCATGATCTGCGGGAAACTCGACAAGTAGATTGGACCATCCTATGTGGCCACGCAACGGTTTGATGTATCTTCATTCACGCAACCGCTGGTTCCACAAGGATTCGTGGCCTGCACTTTTGACTTACTTGTTCGTCGCTATGTGCGGCTTAAGCGCTGCACCTGCATCCAAGCTTAATGCTGACGAAGGGATGTTTCCAATCAGCGAACTGGAGAATATCCAACTCGCTAAACGTGGCATTCGCCTTACCGCTGAGCAAATCTTCAATCCCCAGACAACAAGCTTGGTGGATGGCATCTGCCGAGTGAACGGATGCACAGGATCATTTGTCTCCCCCAAGGGACTGATCATCACCAACCACCACTGCGCCTTCGATGCCATTCAGAAAGCCAGTAGCCCTGAGCGAGATCTGCTCACCGGTGGTTTTATCGCTAATGGATTGGCAGACGAAGTTCCTGCGCCGAATTACACAGTTCGCATTACCGAAGCTTACCAAGATGTTTCGGAATCCGTGTTGGCTGCGGTTAACACCGAGATGAGCTTCACCGATCGCACGAAAGCGATCGAGCGACGCCGCAAGGAATTAGAACTCCAAGCGGAGCAAGAGAATCCTGGATTCCGAGCCGAAGTAGCTGAGATGTTCGTAGGGAAGACCTATGTGTTGTTCCTGTACACCTACCTCAAAGATGTTCGACTCGTTTTCGCTCCTCCTGTATCTATCGGAGCCTTTGGTGGAGAACTCGATAACTGGGAATGGCCTCGCCACACCGGCGACTATTCCTTGATGCGAGCTTATGTCGGTCGCGATGGCAAACCTGCCGAGTACTCGCCCGACAATGTCCCTTACCAACCCAAAAGGCATTTGAAAGTACAAGCTGCGGGGATTGACGAAGGGGACACCGTTTTCTTGCTTGGATATCCCGGCCGAACGGTTCGCAATCGTACGGCAAGCTTTCTTCAATACGAGAAAGATGTGCGTTTACCGGCGATTGTTGAGCTATACAGTTGGCAGATTGCTGAGATGGAGAAAGCCGGAGCAAACGATCGTTCCGTAGCGATTAAACATGCCACTCGAATCAAGTCATTAGCGAATGTCGAAAAGCGATCTCGCGGACAATTGATCGGGATGCAGCGAGCGCAGATCATCGAGCAGAGGCTTAACCGCGAATCGAAGTGGCGAGCTTATCTCGATGCGCAACCGGGCAACAAGTCACCGAATGTTTTGGATGAGATCGCTGGAGTCTATGGAGAAATGACCAAGCGTGGACCATTGGAGATCCATCTTCGTGAACTTCGGACTGCCCCTCGAGCACTTGCAATTGCGTTTACCCTTTACGATGCCGCGGTGGAGAGGGCCAAGCCCGATATCGAGCGTGAAACACCGTACATGGATCGCAACTTCAATCAAACCACACAGCAACTTCGTCTCGATGTTGGCGACTGGCATCGCGAAACCGATGTTCGGATGCTTCAAGGTATGCTTGAACGCCTGCGAAAAATTCCGGGGTATCAGGATATCGAGCCAGTCGATCGCATTCTCAAGTCCTCCGAGTCGCTGGACAAACTCGCCAAGGGAGTCATGGAATCGACCAAACTTGGGCAGATCGAATTCGTCGATGAGTGCTTAAAGAAATCGCCTCAAGAGCTCAAGGCTCTCGGTGACCCAGCTTTGCAGTGGATCATCGACTTGTACCCAACGTATGTAAAACTACGCGATAAAGACAAGGAACGAGAAGGAAAGCTCGGAGCCTTGTATGGGACATTGATGGACATACAAAAGGGAGCTGAAACTTCTGGATTCATTCCCGATGCCAACGCCACGTTGCGATTGACGGTTGGGAGAGTGGAAGCTTACTCGCCGGTTGATGCGATCTTGAAGACTCCGATTTCAACGTTGAATGGATTACTGGAAAAGACCACGCAAGTAGAACCCTATATCACTCCACTGCCGGTCATCCAAGCGGCTCAAGAGAAGAGGTTTAGTAATCTTGCGCATCCGAAGCTCGGGACTGTCCCGGTTGCGTTCCTTTACAGTACCGACACTACTGGGGGGAATTCCGGCAGCCCGGTATTGAATGCTAATGGGGAATTGGTTGGCGTGAACTTTGATCGAACCTTTGAAGCCACGATCAACGATTTCGCTTGGAATCAACGCTACAGCCGTTCGATCGGCGTCGATATACGATATGTGCTGTGGATTACCGGCGAGGTTTTTGGTGCCAAGCATCTAACGGCAGAAATGTTAGGAAAGTAACCGCTCGCGCATATTAGCCGCATTGGCGCTAGCCAGCGGTTTACGGCATGGTTGCGAATTGGTTTGACGTTGCGATGGCATTGATTCGCGTAGACCACACACCGGGCCGCTTGCGCGGCTCCGCTATAGTCACCGGAGTGCTTGCGCACTTCCGCTTAGACGCACACACCCGAGTGCTTGTGCACTTCCGCTTAGGCGCACACACCCGAGTGCTTGCGCACTTCCGCTTAGGCGCACACACCCGAGTGCTTGCGCACTACCGCTTGCGCTACAAGACTTTTGCTCGCACGCCGCCCCAAATCGCGGCACCCATCGCTCCGGCATCGTCACCGAGGGCCGCAAGCTTGATCTTGGTCGTCTCTGCGTAGCAATCGAGAACGTTTTCCGAGATCGTTTTCTTGACTTCCTCGAGATAGATTTGACTCAGGGCTTCAACCATTCCGCCGCCGAGCACAATGACTTCGGGAGCTAGCAAGTGAATAAGATTCACAGCGGCGAATCCAAGCATCTTCGCTCCTTGCCGGACCACCTTTTCAACTTGCTCATCGCCACCTTTGATAGAAGCAAGCAGAGTTTTGCTTCGGATCTCCGCGATATCTGTACCTGCGAGTTTCGCGAGGACAGGGGCATCATTTCGGTAAGCCAATTTCGCGCATTGCGAGGCGATTGCGAGGCGGCTTGCTTCGCTTT
>JBJONT010000367.1:0-7775 GCA_046051705.1 Planctomycetota bacterium
TCCAACAACCCAACCAACAATTCAAAACGCTCCCGTTTGCTCAACGACTTGTTCTCGGCAAGGTCTCGTTCCTCTTGGCGATTTATGGGTTCCATTAGCTCGTTAGGCATCACTAGCTTGAAGCGGTAGCCCACGTTCTCACTACATCCCGGAAATGGTGCTTGGTCGTGGTCTCCGTTTATTCCATCGCTGCACTTGGCGAGAAAAGTACGGGCATTATTCATCGAGTTAACAGTGCCAATGAATCCAGCGTGGACCACCGGCTTGTGACGTGCCGTTCCAAACGATTTCGGGCCATACAAAGGTATTCCGGTTTTGGGATCTTCGTGATGCTTACCTCTACCGAATAATAGAAGAGGCTCCTCAATCCATTCCGCTTTTGTGTAAGGTGTCGCAAGAGCATACGGAAGTAGCTTAGACGGGATCACTGTCATATTCGAAATCGTCATCGTCCTCATCCCAATCAAGTGGTTCGCCGCTCATGATGGCAGCTTCAGAAATTGTAAACAGATCGTTCTCGTAAAATTGGTTCGCAAAATCGATCTTGTCATTATTGATTCCGGGCCATTCAACATCGAACTGAATGAAGTCTGTGCTGATAACCAAAGACTGGCTGCCAAAATTCAATTCAAACCTTGGCTGCGAATCGGAAAGTACATCTCGCCAAAAGTTAACTTCGCTTAGGTATTTATCATTGAACATATTCGCCTTGATTCGGGTGACTTTTCGCCCGATTTTCTCAGACGAAAGCGGTACTTCACCATCGATAGTTAAATGGCGTTCAGGTCGAATGCTTAAGCACCATTGGTTGTTCGCCATGCGATGAAAGCGAAGGCTCGCAGCCAAATGCACCCAATAGTTTTTCCCCTCGCCAGTCGATTTAGTGATAGGCTGCCAAGCGACATTGCGTGAGTCGGTTGACTTATTGAGAGGCCGATATCTTTGCTCTCTCTTTACGCCAGCCTCTTCGACCGGAAAATAATATCGAAAGTGCACCGGATCAAATCGAATCCCTTTCGTTGACGTATGCTTGTACATTGCTCGATTCAGCAATGTAATAAAACGTCGATGCCCTTCCGCTGACTCCCAAAACTTTCGAGACTGGATTTTGCTGACCGTTTCCATGTCGATCACATCACTAAAGGGGCCGTCAGACTGACGCAAGTCATGAAATGTATGGAGCGATTTTTCACGAATCAAAAACCGAACATACTCCTTTGGATCTGTCGGGTATTTGATTAACTCCTTGACAAGCTTTTCCTGCCTATCCGTGTATGGACAATTCGCCTGAAAAACTGCGTCAGGAAGATGCGTGACAGGGAGTAACGAGCTAAGAATCGCTTCTCGCTTTAGAGGAACAACAGGCGGGATCTCCTCTGGCTTAGTAGCAAGACGGATTTTCTCTTCGTGATCGAGCTTCATCTGCCGCAGAACTGACACGCTATAGATGTGCGGCTGGTCGTCGATTTTTTTGTGACAGTTCTTGCAAAGAAGAATAAGATTAGTGTGACAGTCCCGCTCTTCATCGCTAAGTTGCGATAAACCACGAGGACCTTGACGACTATCAGCAACAATATGAGCTAGGTCACCGATAAAAGCTGAGTCGCTAGACTCGGCACCCGGCTCAATCAAGTCGATTCCGCAGTCAGGAAACGCACATACTCCGCCAGACCTCAAATGAACGATGCGTTTCTCGTTTGCCTTTGGATCAGTTCGCTGGCGACTCGATTTTGTTTTTGGCTTCGTTACCTTCGACTTCGAAGCGTCTTTGATTGTACGGGACTTCGGTCCTTCCACTGTTCCCTTCGCTTTTTTCACCGTTCACTCCGTTGTTCATGACTATCTACGAAACTAAGAGAGCCCAAAAACAGTTATGATTAATCGTTTGCTGCTTGATTCATTTTGCCTACAACTCAGTGCTGGAGAGCATCTTGTCCAGCTCCATGTCAGACAAGGTAGCTAACTGTCGAAATACTTCAGGTCGTTCAAAGAGCCGTTTCTTTATCATCGGCGGAACCTTGTGAGCCAACAGAAGCAACTCGTCTTCATCTCCGTCGAGTACGTCGGCGAGCTTGTGTATCAGAGCCTCGCTTGGGTAATCCCCAAAATTCAAACGCTCATTTTCTACACGGGAAAGGTAAGTGAAACCTACTCCGACCATTGGTCCCAGTTTGCGGAGAGAAAGCCCCTTGCTGATTCGCAACTCCCGAATTTTTTGCCCGAATGTCGTCATGTCGGTTGATCCCACTTCTATACGCTTGTTGTACAGACGCTCCGAATATCGTACACTAGTTGCACTAAACAGACAACTCCTCCGTTTGCTGAGGTAGTTCAAGCAAAGCCAGAACGAACATTTTTCCGTAGAGTTTGCACATGCTCGATCTTCAACTGAGAGACGAATTCAAAGGCAAGCGTCTCAAAGGGACCACTGTTGATTTCAAGAATCAATCTGGCACGGGGGCGTTGGATGTTGCGGCTGCGGAATTTCTCAAGATCACCTACCCATCCCATGACCTGCTAAAGGCAATAGAGTCCACCGGGCCTAGCCAGTCTCGCCCCGTCGTGCTACTTGGCTCACGAGGCCAAGGTAAGTCGCATTTGATGGCGGCACTGTACCACTTATGCCAAGATCCAGCGGCGGGGGCGGCTTGGCTGAGCGAGTGGTCAACTCATCTTAAGAATCCACAGATCGCTGAATTACAACTGAGGGGCGGGAGTTTCGTAATTGCTGAAAGCCTTCATTTACAAAGGTACAAATACCTTTGGGATGTCCTGTTCAAACTGCATCCGAGAGGACAATGGTACGAAGCTAAATGGTCCGGCATGGGCGACAAGAAAACAGATGTCCCGAGCTATGACCTAATGATGGAGATGTTTTCGGATCAGCCCACTGTTTTGATTTTGGACGAGTTTCAGACATGGTACGAGGGGCTCACGAATACTAGACAGTATCCATGGCGGAATTGGGCATTTAACTTCATTCAGATCCTTTCTGAGATTGCACAGAAAGAACCTGAAAAACTCGTTCTCGTCGTTTCTGTTCGTGAAGGTAACTCAGATGCGTATCAACAGATCCGCCGAGTGAATCCTGTTGATGTGGATTTCAAAGGTCCTTACGCAAAGCGAGATAGACAGCGACTACTACTTTACCGCATTTTCGAAAATCGTATGCAGGTTCCTTCTGCGGCAATCGAAAAGTTGCTTGGCGTTCACGTAGACGAGTACTTCCGTTTGTCAAAAGTGCCTGCACAGGATCAAGATCGAATACGTGATGAGTTTGTTGAGTCTTATCCGTTTGCCCCTCACTTATTAAAGCTGCTCGACGATCAGGTCTTGATCGCAACGGATGCTCAGGAAACTCGTGACCTGATCAAGATCCTCGTCGATCTTTTCAAGAATCACGACAGCAAAGATCCTATTATCACGGCAGCCGATTTCTCCTTGACGGACGAGAAAAGCGGAGTTGCCTCTTTACTCGATTCCGTGGCGAACCAGCTTCACAAGGATCTTCGTGAGAAGGCGATTCGTAACTACGAAGCGGTTATCGAGGCTGTACCAACTGCAAACACCGCCATTCCGCATGCTAGCGAGATCATTAGTGCTCTTTGGTTGCGATCACTCACCGTCGATCAAATGGCAGGTGCAGAACCTTATGAGCTTCAGATCGACATAACTGGAAGCAAGGCTATCGATGACAATCAGTTTGAAGTGGAGCTTGCGAACATCGTTGACAACAGCTTCAACATCCACCAAGTCGGAACACGATTAGTCTTCAAGCATGCAGAGAACGCACGCTCGAAACTGTTAGCTCACGCCAAGAATGACAAACTCTTCCAAAACGGGGAAGATGTTGAGCACCTTGCTAAAGAGATCCGAGCGGTAATCGGTGGCCCCGAGGAAGTTTCAACCAAGCATCGTATAGTTGTATTGAAAAAGAAATGGCTTTCCGATCCATGGAGTGAATTCGAGGAAAAGGATCACCCCAAGACATGGGACAACCGCTTACCGTTGGTAGTTGTTCCCGACTATCTCGACAAGTATGAGGGCTACCTCGGCAAATGGCTTAAAGAACATCTTCAGGAAGGACGCAACACCATACGATTTCTGCTTCCTCAGAAGGGTTCAGGTAACATCTACTTTGACCGGGACTTACTCGTATTGGCACGAGCGGTTTACCTTGCAATGAAATGGAAGGTCACCGAAAAGACCTATGCAGACCTCGAACGTACGTTCCGCAAGGATGAGCTAATCCCTAAGCTCAAGAGCCGCTTTGATCGATTTGCACTACTTAGTGAATGGAACTACGCAGATCCAGAAAAGTGCAAGTTCGAAGAGGTAAAACACGATGCACAAGGTGACAAGATCCCCGAAGCAGTTGATCGTCTCGTGCGAGAAGAGGTCTTCATTCCAGAAGAGTTTGAAGAGTTTGCACTCAAACTTGCAGAAACATCCGAATCGGTAGGAAAGCTACTGCGAGATCTCCGAGAGCCACGTCCGGGCGGAAAGCCATGCATACCATGGCTCGGGGAAACTGCTATCAAAGAGCGAATTGTCCGCATGTGTGCAGAAGGTCAAATAGCCATTAACCTTCGTGGGCTTGATATGCTTCAAGCGAAACCCGGCGAAGACGCAGGCGATGCTTGGAATCGAATGAAGGGCAAGCTAGGAACCGGAAAGCACCTTGATGAGACCATCATGCTTTTGCCAGATGCCGTTTCAGTCAGTGGGGGCAAAACGACGACGGTTTCTGATAGTCCAGCGGCTACATCGGTTGGTTCTGGTGGTAGTGGGATAGCAGCAGGCACAATATTTGATGGGATTACAGTAGGCGGACATGTGCCTCCGAATATAGCCGAGCCTCTTCCAAAGAGCTTGTTTGACAAATCGCCAACACCTTCTTCGACGACAAAGTTTTGTTCTACAACTCCAACGTCTGGTTTGAACTTGCTCGGGCAGGTTGAGTCTTGGTCGATCGGCCCAGCAACAAGTGTGAGCAACGTAGCATTGAAGATTGGAAAAATGACAGGGGCTCAGCTTCAAGCACTTATTAAGCATCTGCCGGATGGTGTAACCTATGCACTCGATCTGGAGAAAGAGGACTGCAAGTAATGACCTCCTTCAATTCAAATTTACTTGATTCAATAACCCAAAGTAGTTCGCAACAGGCATGGTCTGAAATTGCAAACCATCTGTGGAGTGTGTTTTCTTCTCCGATACCTTCCGGTATGGCTGACTCGGAGTTGGTAAAGCGAGATAGGAGCATCACTGAGCTTGAAAACACGATTTCGGGAGCCTGCTGGGACCTCTGGGAATCTTTTGAAAAATCAGTGCCGAAAGCAAGCGAGGGTATTCTTGACTTTTGGACCCGTATTCATGGTGGAAAGGCAATTCTAATCCTCGATGGACTTTCGCTAAGAGAGACTCCATGGCTGTTAGAACAAGCAAGCGAGCGAGGATACAAGGTGCATTTCGCTGGAGCTAAGGGGGCCGAACTTCCATGCGAAACATCGCCATTCGCTAAGGCCCTTGGTTTCCCACAAAGGTCTGCACTAGAGAACAATGGAGCGGGCTCTTCGCATAAGCTATCTGGTGCAGCAACTGAGTCCTCCAACCTAAATTGGCAGGATTGTGCTGGCTTGGTTGGACATAGCGAGAGTGTCATATTTTGGCACCACTACCCGGATGCTCGCATGCATGACCTCTCCATTCCCGGCGAGGGCTTGCACAAGCTTGCTCGTGAAATCAATGAACATCTCGTCTCCGACGAGTTTTGGAACTTTCTTGATCGACTATCGACAGGCCGCCGTCTTGTGATCACTAGCGATCACGGTTATGCAGCTTGTGGGTTGTTCCCTGACTTATCCGACAAGGATCAGGTTGAGTACATGAAGGGATTGTTTAAGAGCGGACGAGCAGCAGCAGATAGCGTTGATTTGGGTTCTTGGGTTCCACCGATTGACCTACGCCTTACAACCATGCATGGTACTCATCGATTTGTTTTGGGGCGTCGGAAATGGAAAAGTGCGGGGGGCTACCCAACGCTTCATCATGGTGGACTCTCATTGCTTGAGGTCTTCGTGCCCTTCATCGAGTTGTCAAAGTAGAACTACTATCAAGGACTCGGTTTCACCATGAATTTTTCAGCACAAGCTATGCAGTCTCAAACGACTAGACTCTTGAGAAGATCATTGGACAGCATCGTAACTCGAATGGCTGGTTCCGATTTGGAACTGCATCGATATTGCGAGTCGCTGACTACGCTTTGGAATTGTGTTTGGTCCAACCCTACTCTCGCTTCGTTAGTTGACGAACTTCAGGCAAAGTATCCCTCGGCGGCAAACTCTGTAGAGCTGATTTTGAACTCTGGTCTTGGTCAGACAGAGGATAAGTTCGCACGAGCTGCGACTGGCAGTTATGTTGTCGAAGCTTGTGTCAACCAAGGCGAAACAGCCAACGATGCACTGACCCAAATCATGGGCAGGATTTCTCAATACAAGTCATTTTCGGAACAGGCTCTCCATTTCCACAAGGACTTTACCCAACCTCTTTTCGACTACCTAATGGAAGAGTTGAAAGATCAACGGAGGATCTTACGGACTCTGCTGAAGTATAGAGATCATTGTGAGTTTTTAGGTCTGAAAGATCTCATCCACTTTGATCGAGCGAATGGCATAGCCCCCAGTTCGAATCACGAGCATGCGGAAGCGGCCCCCATGCTCACAAGGCATCTGCATCACTTCCTGCATACGCACGGTGTGCCCATATCGATAGAAGAGAGTACATCAGCCCAATCTCCACACAGAATCCTTTCCCAATCCGACAACATACCGATACTTGTACAGGCCATTGTCCTCGATTCCTCAATGGAATTGGGAATAAATCATCTTACCGAATGCGTGACGAGAATCGGTAGTGATTTGCATCCAACAGAGGCATATCAATATCTGGTTGTGTTTAATGTGTCTGATCAGGTCTTAAAGATCGCTGATTGCGATCTTGATTTGGATGTACCTTATTTCAGTTCCGTAAAATCAAAGCTCTACGTCATTCCTATGAATCTTCACAACGAATATTCCTACGGACCGGACAAGCGAAAACGCACGATGCTGCTTACTGGCAAGGAAATTACGGACGCCTACATGTCAATATTTGACGAAATTATTCGTGGATCAATCGGACAGTAAACGCTACTAGCGAAGATGATAATGGCTAAAAAGAAATCGAAAGCGGAAGAACTACACGAAGCAGTCGCTGAGGCGGTGGGTGCCGGGCGTGAACTGCATTTAGAGTCCGTTGACTTCTCAGACCCTAACCGGCCAAAAACATGCCTTGAAGTTGATTTTCCTATCCTTCATATTAATCAGATTGGATCGCTGGAGGCAACTTCTGGGGCGGCAAAGAAGCCTATTTACCAGATGTCTAAATGGTGGGCACGTCGCCAATCAAGCATTTTTCGTGCGATCCTAATTGCTGCCGCAACGAGGGCTCCCGAAGATCATGGCGAAGCGGCGAAGATTGTTTGGGACGCTTACTATGGAAATCATCAGAAGAACGAGGCATTCCGGAAGCTGAAAGTCGCCGATATCTTCATGGGAGGAGGCACTACTGTTGTTGAAGGTGCCCGCCTTGGAATGCAGATGTACGGCAACGACCTCAATCCCGTCTCATGGATGGTTGTAAAGAATGAACTGGCACAAGTCGATCCGAAAAAGGTCCAAACACTCCTTGACGCCATCGAAGCCGAAGTCAAGCCGCAGATCATGCCATTCTTTGCC
>JBJONT010000368.1:0-5201 GCA_046051705.1 Planctomycetota bacterium
GGACGTCGAGGCATCTTTCTCGGAACCCTGTGCCGGCCCTTTTTCAGTCGGCTTTGCAGAACTCTTGGCAGTGCTCTTTTCCGTGGTCTTCTCGGATTCTTTCTCAGCACCCTTTCCGGTCGCAACTTGGTCTTTCGACACAGTCGCCTTCGCACTCACGCCAGACTTTCCACCGGTGTTCTTGGATGCCGAAGCTGATTTATCATCTGCCTTCTCGGACGACCCCGCCACTGGCTTCGCAGCGCTGGCTGCGGATCCGCTCGAAGGGCTGGTGCCCGCCGCAGCACTGCTGGATTTCGAACCCGATCCCTTCGATGATTCTTTCTCGGATACTACGGGTTTGGGCTTTGCTTTAAGCACCACTCCGAGTTCCTTAAGGATCGACAACGGGGCAGTGGCTTTCGGATGGTGGAATAACTCGTTGGCGAACTGATGAAGCAAACCAGCGAACTCAATCCCCTTGTTCTTTGGAATGGCTCGTTCGATTCCAGGCAAGGACTTCTTATCGATCTCGCCAAAGGTCAAGATCTCGCATTGCCACATAGCTTCGTAGATCACTTGGCCAGCCGGGATCGCATGCCCGCCCAAGGAATGCTGGGATACATAAGCGACCACGAAAGGGGTAATCCCCTTCCAAGCTTCGATCTCTGCGACTGCCTTTCCAAGGTTGGCTTTCTTGAGATCGTCGATGTCGTATTGATAACGGGCTTCGAATACGGATTGCAAACACTGCTTGATCCGCACCGCCGCTTGGGCTGGAAACGGAAGCGCCTTGAGAGCCTCGGCCAACTCGGAGACGGTGGTCACTCGGACCTCGTTCCAGTCGAAGTAGGTCTGTTGAAGCTTTGCAAAAGCTTCGTCTGCTTGTTCAAGCCGCGCATCTTCCAAGCAACAAGCGTACAGCATGCACTCGAGCACAGAGCGTTCGGGTGGATCTGATACGGGCTTGTAGTGCTTCTTGAGCGACTTGTAGAGACTTTCGTATTTCGTAGTTCGATTTCCGGAACTCATGTGTTGTTCCTCTAAGATGGATCAGGAGTGTCAGTGGCTTGAGCATCCTCGGATGCTTCGCTCGGAGACGCAGTGGCGGGGGCGATACCCTTCTGGCTCGCTTCGCGCTCCTTGGCAATTTGTTCGAGTATTTGTTGAACCGCAACCGATTTCTTTACGCCATCATCGACGACGAAGGAGAGTCTCGGGATGTAGCGAGTTTCAATGCGATCTGAGATGCGAGATTGCAGAAATCCAGCCGAGTTCTGCAACCCTTTTAGTACCGTTCGCTGCTGCGACTCGTTACCCATGATGCTCACAATCACTTTTGCTTCGCGCATGTCCGGGGTGACTTCCACCCCTACGACAGTGACGTGCTCGACACGAGGGTCTCGCAACTCGGTAAGAATAGCCATCGAGACGACTTCGCGAATCGCCTCGGCTGCTTTTAGTAATCGTCTGGCGGTCATGATTTCGAGGAATCCAACGTTCTAGCAACTTGTTCAACTTTGTAAGCTTCGAGCACGTCGTCGACTTTGACATCGTTGAAACCGGCCAGCTTAATACCGCACTCCATACCCCGATTGACTTCCTTGACGTCGTCTTTGACGCGTCGAAGCGTATCGAGTTGGTAGTCCCCAATCTTGCGTCCCTCGCGGTGAACTCGAATGCGACACCCTCGCTCGATCGAGCCTTGGGCAACGAAGCAACCGGCGATCGTTCCGACTCTCGATACCGAGAATACCGCTTTGACGATGGCTCGCCCAAGCTCGACGACCTTCTCTTCCGGTTTGAGTCTACCTTCAATCAACGCTCGGATGTCGTTCGCAAGATTGTAAATGATGTCGTAACGACGTACTTCTACGTTCTTCGCGTCAGCCAAGATTCGAGCCGCTTCGTCCGGGATCACGTTAAAGCCCACGATGACGGCTTGCGATGCACTTGCAAGCGTAACGTCGGCGACGGTAATGCCCCCGACGGACTTCTGAAGGATGCGGATGTCGACTTCTGGGTGATCGAGTTTGGTGAGTTCTTTCTCGATCGCTTCGAGGGATCCTCGAGCATCGGCACGAACGATCAAATTCAATACAACCTTGTCTTCCTTCACCCCAAGCTTGCCGGACTGCAACAACTCTTGGAAAGTTTCGAAGGAAACCTTTGGAGATGTTCCTGCAAGCGAAGTTGCTCGGGACTCTTGTTCCCGAACCGCTGCCAATTCGCGAGCTTGTCCAATGTCGTCAATGACATAGAACTTCTCACCCGCTTCCGGTGCTCGCTCAAGTCCAGTGATGTTCACTGGCATCGATGGACCCGCTTCGGTCAACTGCTTGTTTCGCTTCAACGTGTCGTAAAGCGCCTTCACCCGTCCGAATGTCGAACCGCAAAGGACGATGTCTCCGACACGCAAGGTTCCGGTTTGAACCATCACCTTGGCGATCACACCACGATCGGCGGATTGCTCGCTTTCCAAACACACACCCATCGCCGCTCGCTTAGGATTGGCTTTGTAGTCATTCAATTCAGCAACGGTGAGCAATGTTTCCAGAAGCGTATCCATCCCTTCGCCCGTGATGGCGCTCGTTGGGACCACTTCCACATCACCACCCCAAGCACTTGGCGTAAGGCCGTACTCGGTCATCTGAGTCATGATCCGGTTGATGTCTGCTCCCGGCAAATCGCACTTGTTAGCCGCAACAACAATTGGCACACCCGCCGCCTTAGCGTGCGAGATGGCTTCTTCCGTTTGTGGCATGATTCCGTCGTCAGCCGCGATTACCAAGATGGCGATGTCGGTTACGTTCGCTCCACGAGCTCGCATTTCGGTAAACGCTTCGTGACCAGGTGTATCGACGAAACTCACCGCCCGACCATCTTTCTTGACTTGGTAGGCTCGGATGTGCTGCGTGATACCACCGGCTTCTCCGGTGACAATCTTCGTACCGATCAAATAATCGAGCAACGAAGTCTTGCCGTGGTCGACGTGGCCGAGGAACGTCACGATCGGTGCTCGTGTGATGAGGTCCTCTGGCTTGTCTTCAATGTTATCGATTCTTGCGATAACGCTTGTCTCAAGCGTCTCTGCTTGCTTGAAGGTAATATCGATTCCAAGATCGACCGCAATCAACTCAGCTTGTTCTGGGGTGAGCGATGCGTTGATGTTGACCATCGTACCCATCATCATCAACGAACGGAGCACTCGCGCCGCAGGAACCCCAGCAGCTTCGGAGAAGCTTCGCACCGTACAAGGAATAGCAAGCGTGACCTTTTCCTTCTTGCCTTGTTGCAAGACGGGCTTCTTCTTCGGACGCGCTGTTCGTCGCTCTTCTTCTTCCTCGATCCGCTTGAGATCTTCGGTAGTCTGAATTCGGGCCGGCAGTCGCAACTTGCTTCGCTCTGAACGAGCGGACTCAAGGCTACCGAGCCCCTTCTTGCGTACTGGTTCTTCCGGTTCGTCACCAGCCTTCTTGGTCTTCTGGTTAAGCTTGTTCTCAGCAGCTTGTTTGAACTCGGTCAAACCTGCATGCTGGGTTTGGCTCGGCGCCGTGGCTCGGCCCGCCGCGCCAGCAAACTTGCCACCACCGGCTGCCGGAGATTTCTCTCCCTTGTTGCCTGTTGCAGGTGGTTGCTGCTGAACACCCTTGAGCACTTCAGGCGTAAGCTTGACAATCGGCTTCATCGCCGCAGGTTCTTGCGGCTTCGCTGCCGGTGATGGACCCGCAGACTTCGGAATCTTGGCTAAGTTGATCACCGGATCGCGCGGCTTGCGCACCTTCGGTGCTTCTCCGTCAGTCTTCGCCCCCTCGGCGGGCTTGGGACGTCCAATGACCCGTACCTTGCCTGGCGTATTCCCAGAAGCCAAATAGTTCGATCGAGTCGGTTCCCCAGTTCTGGAGTCTGCTGTTCTCGAGTCTACTGGCCTCGAATCGGTTGTTCTGGTATCCGATGGTCTCGGTTCAGAAGTCCTATCCGTTGGCCTTGCGTCGTTCGCACGATTCTCAACTGGTCGCAAGCCGCTTTGATTCGACTCGCCAGTACGAGAACCCGGCATTGGCAATGTTCTTCCGCCGATGCCAGTCGCGGAAGCCGCAACGTTGGCAGTCGAACTTTGACCTGCATCTGATGGACGCGATGTGGTCTCGTCGGCAATGACCTTCGTCGGTTGCGAAATTGATTCGCCCGATACTGCTCCCGAAGTGGACTGAGCATCCACATCCGACGAACCAGTTCGGTCCCCTTGGGCTTCGTCGCGCTGAGCAACAGCACCACTCGCTTCGCCCTGAATATCAGTTGCGACGGTTTCTACTTCAGCGGCGGTAGAATCAGAGGAAGAGGACTGCTCGGTCGAACCCCCCCCAGCGGACGCTCCGCCAAGGTTCCCATCAGCGTCGTTTTGATCCGCTGAGTCAGAACCTCCGAGTGCCGAAGTAGACTTCGGACGCAATGCGGAGATGTCTCGTTTCGGGTTGAGGATTTTTCCCGTTTCGCGAATCGGGGCTTCCTTAACCGCTTCTCGAGCCGGACGTAGCGGCTCCTTCGCTGGTGCGGACGCTGGAGCAGAACGCTCCGCGAGATAGCTCTTAATCTTGAGGATTTGATCATCCTCGAGGCTTGCCAAGGCGCTTCCTTTGCCTGGTATACCAATACGAGAGCAGATGTCGACAAGCTCCTTGCTGTCGATCCCAAGTTCATTTGCAAGCGAATAAATTCGAACTGCCACTGAGCAACGATCCCCGGGCCTGCGCCCTCGATTTTCTCAGGCGAGATACCGACACCAACTCGGACATCTTCGCTCGCCTTGTATTTGATTGAATTATCTCATTGAACGCCCTTTCGCCTTGTCAGCGGAACACGCACCGGAGATGACAAGGCTACCTATGCCAAGCGTCTCTGGTGAGCGAGCTGTACTTGCCTGCCCTAACGAGCCTCCCAAAAGTTGGGGCCATCATGGACAGGTGCGATATGCAATCCATCGATGTAATGCCGAGAGTGTACCCGATTCAGAAGCATTCGTCATGGCAACGGGCCGTCAAAATGGTAATTTTTGCCTCTAAATGAAGTTTCGGGGCTTGAATTTGCAATCCTGCTCACTATCCGCGCCGTAGTGCCGAACGAATCGCCCGACCCAATGCCCGCTCAATGCCCGCTCAATCGCGGCGGCTGTTTTCCCTAAACAATCCTGCACCAACCACTTTTCAGATGGCTTCACCTCA
>JBJONT010000369.1:0-6561 GCA_046051705.1 Planctomycetota bacterium
AAAGCCAACGGCTGAGATACACCCACGACTAAATCGATTTCGAGTAAGTCGATTTCGAGCATTACAAATTTGCAGTTCGGTTGCACCTCGCAACATTTCACCTCGCAACATTTCACCTCGCAACATTTCACCGAGCAATATTTCACCGAGCAATATTTCATAGCGCAACAGGAGATTATCCGATGGTATGCATCGCAAAACTTAGGGGTCATTACTTGCGAATACTGTGTATCTTGTTCGCCATCGGATTCGCCATCGGATCGGGGTGTGGTGGGTTACAAGCCCAGGACAAGAAATCGTTGCCGGCGATCAGTGAGGATGTTGCCAAGCAACTCGGTGAGCAGCTTGAGCCGTGGCTTAGCGCATTGCAGTTTCGAACCGAGCAGTTTCACTTGCGAGGCCACGGGACGGTGGTGATTGACAAGGCGACGCAGGCGGTGCAGGTCGAGTTGGTGCGTCACAACGACGAAGAGTTTGAGTTGGTGTTAGTACATCCGGAGTATGCGTTGACTTTGGTTCGCACAGAGGGGATTACCGCCGTGGTATTGCCCAAGCATCGCAAGGTGTTTTGGGGAGTAGGTGCCGTGGATGACGAAGATCATCTCGGTTCGCGGGATTTGTTGAAGCGAACGATCAAGGGAACCAGTGAGATCGCCAGTTCATTGGAGTTCGTCAAGTTGATCAATGGGGCGACCCTTTCTCAAGTCTTTCTGTCGGCTGGTCAGATGCAGCTTGCTGAGCCCAAGGAAGGGGCTTTAGGGGGTGGGGTATTAAAGGAAGATCGTGCCGAGTGGTTGGTCAAAGGTGGGATAGGAGTTGGGTTGGTCGGTGGAGAGGTTTCGAAGGTATCGGTAGCGAGTCGGGATGTGAATGCGGAGTTGGAATTAAGTGGCGAGCATCCTGAATTGTTCGCTCGTAGTGGGAGCAATCAAGAGTGGCTGGCGCGGCATTGGGGAGAGTATGAACAAGAAGAGTTAACGCGTTCAGAGATAGAAAGAACCGTTTCGCGTGGGTTGCGACGCGCAGCGGAAGTCTTGGCACCTTCAAGCCGATTGACCGATCCGATTCGTAAGAATCGCAAAGTGGCCAATGGAGAGTTGCGTTGGATCGATGGGCAGCGGGTTGCGATGTTATCCGGGACGCCTGAGGAGATAGGCAAAGCGCATGGAGAGTTGCTAAAGGCTGAGTCGATGCGATGTATCGATTCCGTGTTATATGGGTTTGGTTTTGCGCAGACGATAGCAACCGGACGATGGTTTCGCAAGGATCTCGATAGGGCTTATGGGCAGTTGAAGCCCTACATTCCCGAGAGGCATATAGCGGAGACTCGCGCGTTGGCCGGCGCGTTGGGGCTCGATGAGCATCTTGTCGAGACGCTCAATGTTTTCCCCGAGTTGTTCCATTGTTCAGGGTTTGCGTTGTTCGGAGAAGCGACGGTTGACGGGAAGCTTTATCACGGTCGGGTGCTCGATTACATGACCGCCATTGGGTTGCAAGATGCCGCGACGACTTTCATCGTTGCGCCGAAGGGGTACTTACCATTTGCCAACATCGGATATGCCGGGTTTACCGGGAGTGTAAGCGGGATGAATGCCGCGAAGATTTCGTTGGGGGAGATGGGAGGCAAGGGGGAAGGTCAGTGGGATGGAGTACCGATGTCGACACTGATGCGTCGTGCGATGGAGGAGTGCGATTCATTGGACGAGGTCAAGTCGTTGTGGTCGACGAGTCCGAGGACTTGTGAGTATTACTATGTTTTTGCCGATGGGGAGAATCGAAGTGCCGTTGGGGTCGCGGCGACGCCGGAGAAGATCGAGTTTGTCGATCCAGGAAAGGGGCATCCATTGTTAGGGGATGGGATTGCCAATACGGTGGTTTTGTCGGCGGGGTCACGGTTGGATGAGTTGAAACGCAGGGTTCGGGATGGGTACGGCAAGTTTGATGTCAAGAGTGCGACCGACTTGATGTGTCGGCCGGTGGCCATGGACTCGAACTTGCACAACGTCCTATTTGTCCCTGAGGATGGTGTGCTGTATGTAGCGAACGCGAGTCACAAAGAGCCCGCTGCCGATCGACCTTATGTGAAGCTTGATCTCATCGGACTGCTTCGAGAGATGTCGGTCGAGATTCCAAAGGATAGCCCAGCGGACAGCTCGGAGAATAGCCCAGCGGGTAACAAAGCCAATAAGAAGGATCCGGGAACGGGGGATATCGGCAATGTATTTCAAGCGAGCGATACTTTGGCGATGGAGTTAGAGCGAGAGAGTTCGGCGGATGCGAAAGAGTGTCTTGATGGGCTGTGTTGGGAGAATGGCAAGTTTGATGTTCGGATCGATGCTGTGGATGACAAGCAGCGAGCGAGCGGGATCGACCGGGTCGTGCGGTTTGCTTCGCCTATGCCATCGGGGGATCCGATCAATGATTTAGTGGCTTTGGAGTGGTATCGCGCGAGCCGCAAGGGGAAGGAACTTGAGAGTGCACCGGCGATTGTAGTCGTGCATGAATCGGGGCGAGGGATGACGGTAGGGAAGATGATCGCCCGGGGGTTGAGCAATCAAGGAGTGCATGCGTTTTTGATGCAATTGCCAACGTACGGAATGCGGCGCAATCCGGCTTCGACAAAGACCGAAGGAGAAGCTTTGATCGGGGGGCTCAAGCAGGGGATTGCCGATGCGAGGCGAGCTTACGATGCAGTGAGCGTGTTGCCGGGTGTTGATGCGAAGAGGATATCGATTCAAGGGACAAGTCTAGGAGGATTCGTCGTTGCGACGACTACCGGGTTGGACACTGCGTATCATCGATCCGTGATTTTCCTAGCGGGTGGAGATCTTTATGGGGTGTTGGCCAATGGGGATCGCGATGCGGAGAAGACCCGACGCGAGTTGACCAAGAGCGGGATAAGCATGGAGCAAGCCAAGGAGGCTTTGTATACCATCGAGCCATTGCGTTTAGCGCATCGGGTAGCTGCTGGAAAGACTTGGGTCTACTCGGGGGATAAAGATACGGTGGTACCACCAAAGAATTCCAAGCTGTATGTGGATGCTGCGAAGTTACCTCAAGGGCATCATGTCGAGTTGCCGGCGGATCATTACTCGGGGATTGTCTTCTTGCCGAGCATTATTCAGCAGATCGCTAAGATTGCGAGCGAGCCTGCGGCGCAAGGTGCGGTACATTCGGGGCAATAGAGGGCATTAGAGGGAATTCGGGCCGCAAGGGGGCAGTCGGCCGCTAGGGGTATCGGCTCAGTAAGAGTATCAGGCCGTTGAGCGTTCTGTCTAAGATCGGTCAAGTAGATCGATCATGGCTTGACCTAGCCACGAATTATTAGCTAATAGGAAAATGTGTCAGAGCTATTAGCAGAAGACTTCGATGAAAAGAATTTCGAAAAGGATTGAGGAGTAAAGATGACGATCACACGAGTGGGCACCAACGAGAAGTATGCAGCGGGTTGGGCGGCGATTTTTGGAGGTGGCAAGGGTAAGGTTGCGAGCAAGGGTGCTGCTAAGGGAACGGCAGCAAAGGGAGCTGCGAGCAAGAAGGCGGTCAAGAAGGCTGCGGCGGTAAAGGGAGCGAGCAAGAAGGCTGCACCGAAGGCTGCTGCTAGCAAGACTACAACTGGTAAAACCACCGCCAACAAAACCACAGCCAAGAAGAGTGTTAAGAAGAAGTAGTTGTTCGTAGCATATTGGCGAACCCGATTCGCTTGTCGGGTTCGCTCACTGGCACGCACTTGCGCTCACTGGCAATCACGGGCTCACTGGCAATTACTGGCGACTTGTAGTTTGGATGCTGGGCTTCAGGGGTATTTCGTGGATCCCTTGGCCTTCGACCCAGCGGTAGCGTCGATTGGGTTGAAGGTTCGGTAAGGTCTCGACCGACCCGTTTGGCCAAGTGCATTTAACAGAGTCGATCGAAGATTGAGCACCGGTACCAACATGCAACAGGTGTTGGTTTGAGCCGAAGTAGCCTTCGCCATCGCACAGGGAAGTGACCCAAGACTCTTTACCCGATTGAATATGTAGTACGGCTCCGATAGCAGCTCGTTCGCATCGGGTTCCGACGAGTTCGAATTGGATAAAGTTGTGATTTGATTGGGTGCGGTTTTCAAGGAGTGCGGCAGGGCGGTCTAGGTGGGTAGCGACGAGGTCAGGTTTTCCGTCGACGTTGTAATCCAGGGACTGCAATCCGCGACCGACGTATTTGCCTTCGAAGTATTTCCCCGGAGCGGGGTTTCTGAGCCATTGAAACTCGCCTTGGACGTTCCTGAGGATTTGGGTTGGCATTTGCCAAGGTACATTTTCGGTGCGCAGGTCATCGATGTGGCCGTTGACAGCGATAAAGTCGAGCCAGCCGTCGTTATCAAGGTCGCTCAATTGGCTACCGAAACTGAGTTGATCCAAGGTGAATACCCCGAGTTTGGATCGGCGAGTACCATCGACGAAGACACCGGGAAGTGTTTGCAGATAGAGCGTGGAGACTTCGTTGTAGAAGTTCGTCACGATGATATCGAGGAGTCCATCGCGGTTTTGGTCGCCGCAGGAGATCCCCATGCAAGCTTGAGCGCGTCCGATTGCATCGACGGCAACGCCGGCCGAGGCAGCGCATTCGGAGAAATAGTCTGGTGCTGTTGGATCTTCTAATACCGAGAGGAGCAGGTTATTGGGAGAGACGTCATTTGCGAAGAAGACATCGTTCCCGAACCGTTGATCGATGTTGGTAACCAGGGTGCCGAGTGTGTAGCCCGTACGGATCGATTCAAGGAGTGGTTCAGGGGCGGATTTCCAGTTGCCATCACCTTGGTTGTAAAGAATCCGGTTCTTCCCGGGTGGGAACATTTTTGGGTTGCATGAGATGCGAGAAGACTTGCCGTAGTCGCATTTGCGTGTGATGGCTTCGGTGCCATAGAGGTAGGATGCAACGAGTAGGTCTGGAAGAGAATCGCCGTTGAGGTCTGCGGCGTGGATGGAGCTGTTCCAGACGGAGTTAGGATCGTCTTGCGGGATCGCGATGGCTTCGAAGGTCCCGTCACCTTGGTTTCGATAGATGCGGGAGTTTCCTAGGTTCGATACAAGTAGATCCGGGAAGCCGTCTTGGTCGATATCGCTAACCCCGACCCCTTGGCCGTAACCGACATCGGCAACGTATGCGAATTGTGCGACGTCTTGAAAGGCTTTCGAATAGATAGAGCGGAATAGAGATTTCGGTTGGTAGGTAGGGTTTGAATCGATCGGTGACCCGCCGGCTTCGGAGAAGTACAGGTCGGGCCAGCCATCGAGATCGAAGTCCAGAGCGTTTACTCCACCACCGACACCTTCGATGGTATACCAACTGCGATTTGGTTTCGCGCCGTTGTTATATCGGCCGGTAATTCCCAGTGCCGCAGCGACATCTTCCATGGCGATCGAAGAAGCATTGGAAAGGTTGTTGGGAGTCGAGCTTAACGAGTCCGATTGGTTTGGGGTCGGAAGTTCCGAAGGTAGCGACCAGTTTTTCCAAGGGATTTGATCGAGGACGGCTGGTGGTCGGATAGGGCCTTTTTTCAGAAGGGCTTGTTGGTCGCGAAGGGCTTGGGTCATGGGTTCGAAGCCGAGGGCGACGGCTGTTGCCCTCCAACCGAAGGCAGCAACATCATCGCCGAGCTTGTCGTAGATCTTGGCGATAGACTCGTAGAGTTTGTTTTCGCCGTAGTTGTAGGAGATTTGTTGAGCTAGGTCGTTGATGGAGACCAGATCGTTTCCGAATTGGCGAACCCCTTGAGCTTGGTCTACCAATTTCAATTCAAGCATAGCGTCCGCGAGGGCTTGGTAGGCCGGTACGTGGCGGCGGTCGAGTTGGATTGTTTGAGCAAAAGCTGCTGCGGCTGATTCGAATTGATTCGAGCGAAGTAGTAGTCCGCCTGTCGCGTACCAATACTCCGGATGCTTGTTTGCTTCGGGGGGAGGATTCGCAAGCCACTCTTTGAGTTCGGTGAGTCGATCGGTTTCAAGGAGAGATGTGGCGGTCCACACCCAAGGTTCGATCATGTCTGGGTAGCGGATCGACATTGTTCGGAGTGTCTCAAGATTCGCAGCATAGCCGTTTCGGATCAGTTTCGTGCGGATGGTGGCGAACTGAACATAGGGGTGATCGGGGTAGGTTTCGCCGAAGGCTTTTTGGATCGGTTCGTCGTTGAAATAATCGCGGGGATCGACGATGGCGAGGAGTTCAAATTTGGTGAAGTCCCCGAGTCGGATGAGTCGTTCAAGGATACGGGTAGCTTCCCATCGGCGACCTTGAGCGTTGTAGAGCTTGCCAAGCAGTCGCAATGCTGGAACGGCGTTTGGGTATTGCTTGATGAGTTTCACCAAGATGGCTTCTGCTTCGGGGACTTTGCCCAGTGCGACCATCCATTCGGCGGCTTGTCCTGCCGCCGGTCCAGCTTCAGGGCACCCATCGGGCATCTTTTCTAGAGTTGCAATTGCCCCTGGCAGATCGTTCTTCGCAGCGAGGGTGCGTGCGGTGAGGAAGATCAACTCGGGATCGGATGGTTTAACGAGCAGAAGCGGCTTTAGCGCAGCCCAG
>JBJONT010000370.1:0-5085 GCA_046051705.1 Planctomycetota bacterium
GTGTTTTCGAACTCACAGCAATCGCTCTCTCGGCTGCCGCAGGCCTGCGACTCGGACTCGGTTGGCTGATCACCAACGGACTTACGCGCAAAGACTCCTTCCGCAAAAGCGCCGAACAATCTCTTCCGATCGCACTCGTGGCTGTGGTCCTATTTGTCCTCGCGGCCTTCATCGAAGGCTTCGTATCACCGTCCTCACTCCCTTATGCACTCAAAGCCGCTTTCGCAATCGCTAGCGCTGCAGCCTTGATGTTCTACTTTTGCATCCTAGGATTCCCCCGCCCTACCCCGAATTCAACTTCACCGAATTCAACTGCACCGAATTTATCTGTACCGAAATAAACGCTCACTGCAATGAAATCAGCCATACTAGCTACTTCAATGGTAAACCTCACAAGCGATTTCAGCTTGCGAGCACCAAACGGCCTCGGAGCATCCTGATGCAACTCGATCGAACTGCTATCGTTATCGCTTTGCGGACTTCCCAAGAGCTCCTCGACCTGAGCTTGGTCGTCATACGCGAATTCGCAAGCCGCTTTATCCTCTTCGCTCTCATCGGTATCATCCCCTTCGCTATCCTAAACGCGATCCTTCTAGAACCGCTTCGAAACTACGATCAACTTTCGCTACTATCCTCAAGCACCACGTCGAACCAATGGTTCCGCTTCCAATACCTTTGGTGGATGGCTCTGTTGGTGATTCTCGAAGCCCCCCTGGCATTGCTGGGCCTGACCCTCGCACTTGGTAACACCGTTTTCTTGTCGGACTACAGCCGCAAAAATTGGTTGAATCCGATCTGGAACCAAAGCGGCGCAATTCTCTGGATTCTTGGATTCCTACGCGGCGCGATACCTGCCCTTTTGGTTACGGCCTACATGGCCCTTAACCCGGAACTACACCGAAGTTTCACGATGATCGGGTGGCTATCGATCGCGGCACTATTGATCCTTTTGTTCCGTGGCATTAACCCTTTCGCCCCCGAAATCCTCGCATTGGAACAAACAAAACTAAACGCTGACCCGCAACGACCGAACGCGATGACCTACAGCAAACGAACGCAGTGGCTGCGCAAAGCCCAAGGGGACGCGGCGGGGATCGGAGTCACAGCGATCTTGATCTCGGTCGCCGCAACGCTGATGCTCTGCCTGTGCGCCGCGTTTCTTCTCGGTGTCCTAATTGGGACTTGGAAATGGGGCTGGTGGATGGATCTTATCATCTACCCGATCGCCCTCTGGATAACCGCTGTATGGTCCACCGTGCTGCGATTCCTAACTTACATGAACACCCGCATCCGCGCAGAAGGCTGGGATCTGGAACTCAAACTCCGAGCCGAAGCACAACGCTTGAGCCAAATCCAAGGAGCCCCAAACCGTGGATAATCGAACCTTGGCTAACCTCTCTCCCTCCTCTCCCGGATTCGCTCCAAGTTACCCTTTGCTCACCCTGCAACGACTCGCTCTTGCCTTGCTGCTCTTGTGCCAACTGCAAAGCAATACCTCTGCAATGGACTATGCATCACCAGCAACCAACTTGGCTATTCCCTACGAAGTAACTCCTCAGCAATCTAGCCAAAACGCTACTCAACAAGCCAACCAATTCGACGAAGCACTTCGGCGAGGAAGCAACCCTGTCTGGGCCGATGCCTTAGAAGAAGACGTGAACCTCGGTCGCCCGCTTCGTAAAGACATCGATGTCTCCGACCGACATATTGATATTCAATCGGAGAACAATACGAGCTTGAACTTGGAAACTTCAAATCGATCGGCCAATACAACGGGCACAGATTTCGGCGGTGATTTTTTACTGTTCCTCTTCCGCATGTTAGTGATTGTCGCTGGATTGGCTTTACTGGGCACATTGATTTACATGCTGCTCGCTTCTCCCGCCGCTGTGAAACGCAGGCGACGATCTGCAAACGAAGTTTCCGAAAACATCGTCGCGCAAAAAGCAAAACTCAGCGATCTGCCCTTCGAAGTCGAACAGCCCATCGCCGGCTTGAAAGCCCAAGCTGACTACTACCGCAACAAACAAGATTACCGCAATGCGATGACCTACTTGTTTAGCTACCTACTGGTCGAATGCGACACGGCGGGTTGCATTCGACTTGCACGAGGAAAGACCAATCATCGCTATGTGCGGGAATTAAAAGGCTACCTCGAAGTACAAAACCCATTTAAGAGAGTCGTCGAACTTTTCGAAGAAGCGTTCTTTGGACGCAAAGAGATTTCCAAAGAGCGATTCGAAGCTATCTGGAACGAGTTGCCTGTGATCGAACAAGCGATCGCAAAAACAAGTGACACGTCCAACCACGCGAGCAACAAAACAAGCAATAAAGCTGGCAACGAAGCAAGCAACCAAGCGGGCGACGCTCACAACAACCGCATGGGCGGCACTAAGACCAAGGCTAGCGAGCTCGAAACAGAAGACTCAAAAGACTCAAAAGACTCAAAAGACTCAAAAGACTCAGAAGACTCAGAAGACTCGGGTAAATCAACAGGATCGGAGAAATCAAATGCACCGGAAGAATTCGAAGGAGCGAACAATCAACCGGTAGGTGTGAGTGGCACGACCGTATTGATTTTGGGGCTCGCAAGCGTCATTGGATGCAGTTCGGCGGGGTGTCGTCAAAGCGTCAATGCGGTGTACGGCGAGTCCGACAGTTACGTTGGAGAGTGCAGTCCGAGTGGCATTACAGTGTTTCGGGAGATGGCCGAGCTCAAAGGGCACCGAACACAAGTACTCGGATCGATCTCCCCGAGTATGAATCAGACGATTCAAACCATCGTATGGATCCCCGACAAGTTTCCGCAGCACCGGCCAGACGTGTTAGCAGCGCTTCAGCAATGGCTCGACACGGGTGGAAAGACGCTAGTGTACATAGGTAGGGATGCGTCCCCTCAAGCGCAATACTGGAGTGAGGTAGCGAAAAATAAACGGTTGCGCGTCGACGACGAGCAGCGGATCCTTGCGGTTCGGTCGGCCGCAGAAGAGACCTTACAACTTGATTTGAAGCGAGATGCGGCGCGAGATTTGTCAGTAACACCGTGGTTTTACGCACGCAAGCAGATCGGGCCGGTCAAACCGATCACAAGTTTTACTGGCGAGTGGGCATACGTTTTAGCCGGGCAGCCCACCCGCATCGTCGCAAGAACAGAGTTGCGACCGTACCGAACCAGTCAGATCACGGCTTTCGGGACCAGCACCCAGCCATCAGCGATTGGTGCAACAAATCAGGACAACGCTTCTAACAAGACTGTCAAAGACAGCACGATTGCAGAAGCAGACAGTCGCGGGAACACTGACGGGCGGGGTCATACAGACGGGCCTGGAAAAACTGACGAGAACCACAATGCAGACAACCAAGCACAGGTACTTGGGCGAGAGTGGGAGACGATCGAGTCGATACGCGAGGAGTTAGATTGGAAGAGCGAGGGGCGGACAGAGAGAGTGAAGTCAGCGTGGTTAAAAGCGGGAGTGACGCCACCGGTTGGAGGGATGCCGGGGGACGAGTATTTACGAGAGTTTTTACCGGTAGACCAAGAGCAGTTAGAGATTGCCACGGGTGGACAAGCCGGGCGTGGGGGGCGAGTAAGCGAATTGTTGATGGGGAGTGGAGCCGAAGCGCTTGTGGTGCAGATAGATCAAGAGCACACGTTGAGTAAAGTGCTTGTAGTAGCGAATGGGTCGATTGTTTCGAATGTAGGGATGTTAGGAGTAGGGCAGCGTCGGATAGCGGAGCGGATAATCGATCGTTTTTCTGAGGGCGGGGTTGGTTTTATATCGGGGAGTGGCGATCCGTTGTTGCGCAGTGGGGGGAGCGAGTTAGAGGTTCAGAGGGGGTTCGAGATGTTAACCGTATGGCCATTGAATGTGTTGACCATTCATGGGGCGGTAGCGGCGATGGTAGCGATCCTAGCCTTTTCGCCCATTTTTGGTCGGCCCAAGCGGTTGCGGGGTTCGAGTACAGCAGATTTCGGCGAGCATGTCCAAGCGGTTGGCGAGTTGATACGCGGGACAGGAGACGTGCAGTATGCCAAGCGAACGATAGCCAAGTATTTTCGGGTAGTGCGTGGCGACAGCGTATCCCCCTGGAGCACCCTCGACCAAAGCCTCCCTACCCCAACACAAGCCGAGCCTCGCAACCGGCTCAGCGACCTTAACAATAACGCGTAATCGGCCCGGTAACTCTAGCGGAGTCGCGCAAGCGACCCGGTGACTTTAGCGACGCCGCGCAAGCGACCCGGTGTTTAGCCGCATCGGCGCTAGCCAGCGGTTTCCGGCCCCCCTCTGCGTGCATTCCCAATGCCCGCATCCCCTTAGCCGCATCGGCGCTAGCCAGCGGTTTTCTGCCATTTCCTCCGCCTCGGTGCACGCTGCGAAAACCCAACAAAATCGGCCCGGTAACTCTAGCGGTGACGCGCAAGCGACCCGGTAACTCTCGCGACGTCGCGCAATCGACCCGGTGCGATCGCCCACAACCCAATGCCTCCCGCCTATCGTCTCCCGCCTTCCCCGCATTTTTCTTCCCCTAGGGCTAGACAAGAAATCCAAAGACGATATCTTTTGACCCGCGGGATGGAGCAGCTCGGTAGCTCGCGAGGCTCATAACCTCGAGGTCGTCGGTTCAAATCCGGCTCCCGCAACTTTACGAAGCCGTCGATCACATCGACGGCTTTTTTCGTTTCAAGGCGAGCCATTTGGCAATAAATGCCCCCGAAGTTCCATGGCCGTATCTCTCCTCTCGGGGCCTACAATGGTAGGCATGGATACAACAACTTACACAACCGACACATCTGCCGAAGCACTCGAGGTGCAGCTGGAGATATTCCGTAGGATGACACCGCAGGAGCGGATCGCGAAAGCGAGTTCGTGGTCAACTCAGATCAAGAGGATGGGATTCGAAGCGATCCGCAGGCGGCATCCCGAGTTTGACGAGCGCGAAGTGCAATGCAAGTACATAGAACTCACCTATGGCGAGGACTTAGCCGCGGGATTTCGAAGTTGTCTCGAGAGCAAATCCAATCAGCCAAGACAATGACATAGTCAAGACGCTTCAGCCCGTTATCGCCATATTTGATCCGCTTCG
>JBJONT010000371.1:0-6614 GCA_046051705.1 Planctomycetota bacterium
ATTCACGGAAGCCGGCCGGTCCGATCGCCAGCATGGTCGAGAGTCCGATAGCGGAATCCATCGAGTAGCGTCCCCCGACCCAATCCCAGAACCCGAACATGTTGGCCGTATCGATCCCGAACTCTGAGACTTTCGCAGCATTCGTCGAAACGGCAACAAAGTGTTTGGCGACTGCTTCATCGCCGACCTTCTTTGTACTACCTGCACTGCTGCCATTTGCACTGCCGTTTGCACTGCTACCTGCACTGCCGCCGTTTAACCCATCGAGCAGCCATTTCTTCGCGCTCTGCGCGTTGGTCATGGTTTCTTGCGTTGTGAATGTCTTCGAGGCGACGATGAAGAGCGTTTCGGCGGGGTCCAAACCTTTGACAGCTTCGGAGATATCCGTCCCATCGACATTTGAGACGAACAAGAATCGTCGATCTCGGTCGCTGTAGTGCTTGAGCGCTTCGTATGCCATGACAGGCCCGAGATCCGATCCGCCAATTCCTATATTTACGATGTTGCGAATCGGCTTGCCGGTGTGACCTTTCCACGAATCGTTTCGAATCGATTCGCAGAATTGCTCCATGCGATCGAGGACTTGGTGAACATCGGGGACGACGTTCTTGCCGTCGACAAGGATGACTGCATCGCGACGTGCTCGCAAAGCCGTATGCAGCACAGCGCGGTTTTCGGTGATGTTGATCGGCTCACCGCGAAACATCGCTTCGATCGCTTCTTTCAATCCCGATTGGTCTGCAAGGTCGAAGAGCAAGCCCAAGACGGCATCATCGATTCGATTCTTCGAGAAGTCTAAATAGATCCCTACCCCTTCTTGAACCAACCGCTCCCCCCGTGCAGAGTCGTTGGCGAAGAGCTCCCGAAGGTGAGTATGGCGGATTCTCTGGTAGTGCGTGTGCAGCTTGTTCCAAGCATCGCGTTGGGTCAGAGGTTTTTTAGAAGCGGTCGATGGATTCGCATTCGCCATAATGGATTCGCTTGGCCAAGTTGCTTTCGCCAAGTTTACGGTAAGGGGATACAGGGGACAGGAGGAACAGTGCTAAACGAGAGGGGACTAAACGAACGGGTCTAAAGTAACGGGTGTAAATAAAGTGGGAGCTATCAAGGGGTGATCACGGTAGCGATCATGGTTGCGATTACTGTAGCAGTCACGGGAGCGATCATGGGAGCGAAAAAAGGCAACGGCATTCGGTGTGACATATCGGCACGACATCTCGGTACGGCATTCGGTACGACATTCGGCATGACGTTCGGCACGACATATCGGTGTGGTGGCGATGGTTGCTTAGCGCAATCCACCGATGAATCGCACAAAGTCTTTATCGAGTTTCTCAAGGTCATCGCCAAAGGCCCCGTAGAAATCGTCGAGTCGGCGTTTTGGATCCGAAGGATCACCCGGGAGTCGTTCGCCGAGTCGACGCAAGTATGCCACATATTCTTTAGGCTTGCGCTTCAAAAGGTAAAACGTTAATCCCCAGCCTTCGGCATAAGCTGCGGTAGATGTGTCACCTTGGCGAAATCGATCGTCTTGGATCAGTAAAGATCGGAGTGAGTCGGCAGAGCGTGCTCGCGAATACTGACGCAGTTGAGTCAAGTTGTATGGGTTAACTCGGCCCGCTCCTGCCCAACCTGAGGAACTTCGCAAATCGGTTGCTTCAAAGAATGTCGCGATTCCTTCGCTTACCCATAGCGGATAGTCCCCAAGGCGTGTTTGAAGTCCGGTGTTGAAGGCGATTTGATGACAAGCTTCGTGGAGGATCGTCGCGATTTGCCGTTCGGCTTCGGGGCGCGAGAATATCTCCGCGAGCAAGTCTTCTCGGGAGACTTTCGCACCAGGCGGCAGCACACCTTCGATCCCTGTTAAGTCGAAGGTTGCAAGTCGATTGGTCGTTTGCGTGTAGTAACCGAAGGTGTTCTCACCACCTCGAAAATCCCTTTTAGAGTAAGCCACGTAATCATCGCGATTGCGAAAGATGAGTGCTACGAGAGGGAAGCGAGGCTCTTGAAGCTCGAATCCTTTCTCTTTCCAGAATCGCATCATTCCTTTGAACATTCGTTCGTAGAGGTTCGCGTTCCAGCGAGCGTAGGTTTCCGAAGTGTCATAGCAGATGACGAAGTGATCCGTCTGAAGCAGCTTGGCAGACGCTGGCATAAGCTGAAGGGCTTTGTTGCCCAATGCGGTCGCTTCCGTCGGCACGATGGCTTGATCGAGTTCGGTGATCGAAGCGATCGGTTCTTTGCCCGAGATCGGGACCAGTTCCCCGTCGGGGGTCAGGATCAGCATTCCGTATTTCGGGTTCTCGACAATCAGTTCGCCGATTAGCGGAGAGTCGAAGGACAGCGCGGAGGCGTTTGCGGATGGAGTTCGATTCGGATCGTTCGCGGGCGGTTGGTTCGAGGTTGGTTGATTCGCGGGCGGTTCAAATTTGATTTCGAGAGTTTTCGGGCGGTTGGTAGGTTTCGGGGAGTCCTGTTTGGCAGGGGTGGATTGCGCGCAAGAGGAGTTTGGCGGCAGAGAGAGGGCCGCGAAGCAGGCTGCTAGCAGGGCGAAGGCCAGTCGGGATGCAGCGAGTCGGCTCATTGGTGTCGTCTCAATTGGTTGAGGCCCAGTGTTTTCGGCGCAGTGGTTTCGGCGCAGTGTTTTCAGCGCAGTGTTTTCAGCGCCGGGGTTTCGGCCCATTTGGTTGCAGCTCAGGGGTTTCGGCCTGTGGTTGCGGAGATGTGTATCGGTACGAAGATCACGAGAAGACGATTTTCGAGAGGTGCGAGAGGGGAGGGGGGGTATTCCCCGGTTCTAATCCCCCGGATTACTCCACCGGCTTACTATACCGTGTCCGAATTTTTATCTGGGCCGGATTTCTTTCGAAACACCGCGACGACATCTTCGACGGGCACGACGTAAAGTTGGTTGTCTGGTTCGAAATCGACTGGGATAGCGCTTTTCGGGTGGAAGATAATTTTGTCGTATTGTCGAAGCGGCATATCATCGTCGTGTTCGACTTGGCGACTGATCGCGACGATACGGCCGGTGATGGTAGGAATTTCGGCCGCATCTGGGAGGGCGATTCCACCTTTGGTTTCCCTTTTGGGTTCGTCTTTGAGTACCAGAACGCGAGCTCCGACCGGCTCGATAGTTTCAAACGTCGATTTTTTCGCCATGGAACTTTGGGAAGCGTAAGGGGTTTAGGAAATCGGACCGCCGCGGGTGCTTCGAAACGGAGTCGTGGGGCAACGCCGGATGGAGCGATTGGGGTGAAAAAAACGATTGCAGCGACCTTCTGAGCAAAGGATAGGGGGAAGCCCAGGAATCGCAAGTACATTTTGCACTTGCATCCTTCTCTAAAATCGTCATACTCCGGGGCCCGGCTGGAGGCCGATTGAGAATCAAGTAGGCCGCTAGGCCGTTGCCAGGCAGGCTGCGGTCAGCTCAGGTTGCAGTCCAAAGTGCTGCGGCCCCGCAAGCCGCGGTCAGGCGAGTTGTACATTAAGATTTGGAACGCGCAGAGCATGATTGAGACGATTGAAGTCCAAAAGCGGGATGTTAAGGGTTCGCGGGCGATGATCAAAATCCGCGAAAGTGGTTCCATTCCTGCAATTCTTTACGGTCACGGCGAAGAAAACGTCTGTTTGACCGTTTCCCTAGATACGATCAATAAGTTGATCAAGCACGGTACGAAGCTTGTGAACATCCGAGGCGATGTGAACGACACAGCTTTGTTGCGAGCGGTTCAGTGGAGTTCGATGGGTGATTACATCATCCACGTCGACTTCGCTCGCGTTTCGCAAACCGAAACGGTCGACGTGACCGTTCCTGTGCACTTGCACGGCGAAGCTCCTGGCGCGATGTCCTCCGCAGGACAGCTTCGATTCGTCACCCACGAAATTACCATTCGTTGCCCAGCAGCGAAGATTCCCGAGTACGTTACTTGCGAAATCGGTACCCTACAACTTGGCCAATCGGTTCACGTCAATGAACTGAAGTTGCCAGAAGGTGCCGTAGCCGTAACCCCAGGGTCGATTGTTGTAGCCCAAGTCGCGGTAGCTTCCGGAGCTGATGTTCCTGAGACTTCGCCGACCGCTGGCGAACCTGAATTGATCCGCAAAGAGAAGGCGGCTGACGCCGGGAACTAATGTCCGGTTCCGCTCCGCGGATGATCGTCGGACTTGGGAATCCCGGTTCGACGTACGAAAAAACAAGACACAATATTGGATTCGATGCACTTCATCGGCTACACCAAGCCATGGGTTCACCGACCGTCCAATCGAAGTTTGAGTCGATGATGGTTCGAGGTCGCTTGGAAGATCAAGAATTGATCCTCCTGTGGCCAATGACTTATATGAACTGCAGCGGTCGAGCGGTAAGCCCGGCGGCAAGGTTCTACAAAGTCGCAATCGAAAATATCCTGGTGGTTTGCGATGACCTTAGCTTACCACTCGGAAAATTGCGGATACGAAAGAGTGGATCGAGCGGCGGCCAAAAAGGGCTCGACGACATCCTGAAAGCTTTCGGATCCCAAGATGTTCCCAGGTTGCGTATCGGTATCGATGCCACCCCCGAAAATGTTGACACCGCTCAGTACGTGCTCAGCAAATTCAGCAAAAAGGAACGCGAGACGGTTGATGTCGCACTTGATCAAGCAGAGCTAGCCATGCGATGCTGGTTGAAGGACGGGATCGATCAAACAATGAATCGATTCAATATTTCCAAGAGTTAAGACACGAAGAGATCACTGAATTCAAAAATAGAGAATCGGCAATCCTGAGAAAAGCCAGTTGAACTGATTGAGGAGCACTACGTTGGCCACTGCAAATTACGAATGTCTGTTTCTGTTCGATAGCAATCACTATGCACGCGATCCAGGTGGAGTCGCAGCAACCGTCCAGGACATGATCACCAATGCCGGTGGCGAGATTCTCGTAAGCCGACTTTGGGCCGAGCAACGGCTCGCGTTCCCTATCGATGGGCACAACAAAGGAACATACTGGTTGGTGATTTTCAAGCTTGATACGTTGAAGCTCAAGGAAATCAACCGAACCTGCCAACTCAACGAAAGCCTCTTGCGTTTCCTCTTCACCCGTCTCGATGCTAGACTCGTCGATGCACTCGTGGCGCACGCACAAGAGAAGGTCGTCGTTCCGATCGACCAAATCGAGCGTGGTGTAGTCGGTGCGGCAGTGGGTGCCGAAGAAGAAGAGGAAGAAGAAGAAGTCGGAGTCGAAGAAGAGTAAATCTTCTGTCGCGACGATGCTCAGCGTCTTCTCAGGAAAACAACAAGGGCCTGCTTTTAGCGGGCTCTTTGTTTTTGGTAGCCGAATTATTTCTGACGAAAACCGACCAAAACTGCGCAATATCTTGGGCGACTGTTAAAATTAGGCCCTATCGATAAACTTCTCCCGCCAAACGATTTTCCTTCGGAGAGCAACCATGGCAAGCTACAACCGCGTAATCTTGATCGGCAATCTCACCCGCGACATCGAGATCCGGCACACCACCAATACCAAGCTTGCTGTTTGCCAGAATGCGATAGCCGTCAATGATCGGCGCAAGAATGCGGCTGGCGAGTGGGTTGACGAGACCACATTTGTCGACGTCACCTTTTTTGGCAGGATGGCAGAGCTTGTTGGGGAGTATTTATCCAAGGGATCTCCGATATTTGTCGAGGGGAGGCTCAAGCAGGATACGTGGGAGAAAGATGGTCAGAAGCGATCGAAACTCTATGTAATTGCAGACAGGATGCAGTTTCTCTCCGGCAAGGAGGGTGCTCCACAGCGAGCGAAATCAGGGTCGGCTCCGCAGGTGGGTGGCCAAGGAGCACCGAATCGTTTTGCCGATCCGAACGGATATGGGGCGGGGCCTGGGGAGGTCGCTCATCCAGAAATCCACGAAGAACCTGTCTATAACGACGAAGAAATGCCCTTCTAAAATCTCCATTCTCCCGATATAACATGGGGCCCTCCCTAGCCGAGTGGCTACGGAAATCCTTAAGAACTGTATCTTCACCATTCATCATGACCACGACCAAAGCCACCAAGAAGCGTACACCTCGATTCCCCCGTTTGCCAAAAGGCCCCAATGGTGGCATCCAGCTTATGCTCATCCAGAACGTGGAGCATCTTGGTAAAGCTGGAGAGATTGTCGAAGTGAAGCCTGGGCATGCGAACAATTATTTGTTGCCAGAAGGCTTGGCGATCATTTCCAACGAGCACCACAAGCGGATGGTAGAGAAGCACCGAGCGAAGCTTCTCGAGCTCGAGCGCAAGCGATTGTCGGACTTGCGAAGCCAAGCCGATCAGATTGGCAAGCAATCGATCAACGTCGAAGCGAATGCGAACGAAGAAGGGCACTTGTACGGTAGCGTTGGATCGCCGGAGATTGTTGCAGCACTTCGAGCCAACGGTTATCAAGTTGGACCGGACAACGTCAAGCTTGACGGTGTGCTCAAGGAGCTTGGACTTTACACAGTCAAGATTCAGCTTCATCCGGAAGTCACCACCGATTTGAAGGTATGGGTGGTACCAGCCGCCAGCAACTAATAGTTGGTTGGCGTAATAAAAGCGAACACAAAACCGCAGGCACACCCCTGCGGTTTTTTCGTTTCCTATCCTATCCT
>JBJONT010000372.1:0-4088 GCA_046051705.1 Planctomycetota bacterium
TCGATTTGCTTGGCGTTAGGGAGTTGGCAAAGTTATAGGTTTGGTGGATTCCGCATTGGCACGGGCTTCATCGATCGACCACCAAGTAGGTTTCATGTTTCGCCGGGAATACAACGCGGCGGCTTGGTCGATGTAATGAATAGACTCAGGATGTCCAGATTGGCCCCAGGGTGTACAAGTAAAGGAGCGCACACCGGATGGATCGAAGAACATCAAGATCATCGCCATCGAGCCACTGTTTGCGACTTGAATTCCCGGTTGATCTTTCAGCGGCACACTTCGCACATCGAGAAGGGTCTCCGAAAAGTTGGCTTCTTTGTCTCCGGAGTTGTAGTCAGCGCCGGGAGCGGGGAAGTAGATTCCGCCGCGTCCTACAACGTGGATTTGTCCCCAAGGGATGTTCCATTTGCCGTAGCGTTGAGTCATTTCTTGGATCGTCTCCTTGAGGAGTTCAAGAGCGGCGATGCGCGAAGTGTCAGGGAGAGGTTGGGCTTTGCCGAGCGGGGCGAGATCAAGTTTCTCGCCGCATTTCAGACGCCAGAATTTGAAGAGGGCCGACGCGGTCGCATCGACAGTATATTCTCCATCCCAAGCGAGAATTGCTTGGGATGCTTCTTGAAAGGTTGCATCGTCTGCGTAGGGTTCTCCGTGTGCTGCGATGGCCGACTTCAGTTCACTTTGCCATCGAGCTGCGAGGCGATCGTGGATATCAAGCACTATGTTCATGGCATCTTGCATGGTGATAGAGCGATTCGCTTCGAGGAGTTCAACGGTGCGGCGTCCACGAGGATTGTTCGAGTCCCAGGAGACGTTGTAGATATAGTCGGGATATTTATCGGGGGTCAATTCGCAACCTACCATCATGTTCGATGGGCTGATGTTGCAGTTTTGCATGTAACCTTTGCTTGGATTTAGGACTTGAACAAGATCTGATTGAGGGTGAATTCCTTTCCAAGCTGTTTTACTGGTGGTGCCATCGACTGGTCGTTTCCAATCGTAGCCTTCGGGGCGAATCGGAGTGGCTCCATTTCGGATGTAGGAGATGTTGCCTTGAAGATCCGCCGCCATGACATTTTGTTCGTTGTATTGATGCATACTTAGAGCAGCGTTGAATTCCTTCACATCTCGGGCGTGAGCCATGGCATAGAATTGCTCATAGAGGCCAGTTTGGTCCCAATAAGGAGAAGCTCCTACGAAAGCCGTTCCAGTTTTTTCATCGGGGGGGCTTAGGAGAGGACCAAGGTGGGTGTAGAGGGCGGTTCGTTCAACTGGTTCACTATCTTTTACAGGGATCGTGAACGATTCGACCCGAATATCTCGCCATTGTTCATCATATTTATATTGAGGTTTGGGAGTGGCGCGAAAGTTGATTTGGTAGACATCGGAAGTGTCAGGCCCGCCGGTAGTAAGAGACCATCCAACTTGGCGGTTGTGACCGATGGCAAGCATGGGAGAGCCGATTAAGTAGAATCCGTTCATGTGGAGATCTCCACCGTGAAAGCGAGCTTCGTAGAGGACCGCTAATCCTTCCCAAGTCAGATGTGGATCGGAGAGGAGGATGGCGGATTTATCTGCGGATCGCTTTGGAGAGACGGCCCATTGATTCGAACCTGCGGCGGGTTTCGAGCGTTGTGGGGCATTTTTCAGATCGTCCATGACGGTACCGATCGGCCAGCGAAGAATCATCGCGCGTCCGACTGCCAAGGGGTGCCAAGGTTCGATATCGATGGCGACCGATTTGGCTTCGTCGGGATGCTCATTGATATAAGCTCGAATCCCATCGGTGAATGCTCTCAGGTTGCTGCGAACTTGCTCAGGTGCGTTTTGCAAGTAGGCTGCATGCAGGGTGTCGTTGTGCGTAAGACGCATCAGGTAGTCTTGATCAAGGGCAGATGGGCCTTGGATTTCGGCCATACGCCCAACACCGGTTCGGATCGCAAGATAAATATCTTCGAGGCGATCTTCGGCCTGCGCGTATCCCAAGGCGAACATGGCTGCCGTTTCACTTTCGGAGATCACGTGCGGGACTCCCCATGTATCACGGATCAATTCGGCTTGTTGGGCATTGAGCGTGCAATTGGAATGGATGCAAAAAGCGATTGCGAGCAACAGGAGATTGTGCAGTGGTTTGGCGGCGTAACGCATGAGCAATAGATCGTGTGATGAGACGCAGTGAATCAGAAGCAGGGAATAAGATGAAGCGGTAATCGAAACTTGTCGGTGGGAGAGCTGCCGAATGGAAATTTGCCGATTGGAGATCTGCCAGTACAGGGGGCGAATTATACTCGAAATCGCACAGATCGTTGAGGATAAATACTGCGAAGAGTCACAGCCCTGAATCGCTGCTAAGAATTGTTGCAGAGTCACGCAGGAAGGTGGGTAGTTGACGTAGAAGTAGTGAGCTCAGTTGGTTGTAAGTTGTCCTGCAAGGTCAGCATCTTGCGAGGTCGGCAGCAAGTTCTTCGATTCGAGCGTCTCGATTCTCGCGAGGAGAGTATCCGAGAAACTTGTTAGCGGCGGAGATGTCGAAGTAGTGATCGATTCCGAGTTGCAAGGCGACGAATCGAGTCATTGGTGGTTCGGTTTGAACCCTTGCGAATCGATAGAGAGACTCGAGGACGGCGCCGATTCGGTATGCCGAAGCTAAAGAAATCGATTTTTTCGGAGGTTCGAGTTTGGCGCAACGCAGGATCGTGCAGATCCAATCCCAGCATCCCACGGGTTGGGCGTCGGTGATGAAATATGCTTTGCCGGAAGCACTGCGGTCGTGTTCAAGCATTTTTTGCAGAGCGAGTATGTGGGCATAGGCTGCGTTTTCAACGTGAACGGTATCGATTAGGTTTTCCCCTGAACCGACGCGTCGCAGTCGCCCTTGTTTGCATCGAGCGATGACTCGGGGGATCAGGTGAGGGTCACCTTTTCCCCAAATCAGATGGGGGCGAAGAGCGCAAGTGTGAAAGGAGTTTTGGGTGTTTGAAGCGAGTACGCGTTGTTCGGCGATGGCTTTTGTTCTTGGATAATCGCACAGCCAGCGGGTTGGTAATGGCACATCTTCGTTGATGCCGGATTGCGGGGTCCCATCGAACGTGACCGAGGGAGAGCTTGTGTAAACGAAGGCTTGAACATTTCGCTGTTTGGCTTCGTTCAGTAAGTTCTCGGTAGCTGAGACGTTTATTGACTCGAAGGTAGCTCGCGGTCCCCATACCCCTGCGATCGCAGCGGTGTGGATAACAGCATCTACGCGATCCATCGCTGCTGAGACATCTTTAGGATCGGTGATCGAGCCACGGATGGTTTCAACACCGAGTTGTTCAAGGTGTCGATAGGTTCCTCTGGCGAGTCCGCGTACGCAGTAGCCTTGGGAAATCAGTTGCCGGCAAATTGCGGCGCCTAGAAAGCCACCGTAGCCGGTGACGAGAACGCGGGTGTTCAAGGGACTCTCAGGGTGGGGAGCGGGTTTAGGTTATCGACCAAAGACCGAAAGTAACCATGATAGCGTCGATTTGTCTCGACGCTTGTCGCTCGCCATATTGTCTTCGGATGATTTCAGAGTCCGAACGATTTCACGCCGTTCTTCGAGCCAGTTTCTTGCATCTTGATTTGAGTCAACCAAGGTCGCTTGGGAAGCGTTTTGTTCGAATGCGCGATCGAAGACTTGCCGGTTTATCCACCCTGAGCGTTCTTGGGAGGCAGGCTTAGATGGAATGATTTGTTCGGATTCGATTTGAGGATTCTGGTCAGGCTCCGAATCGCCCGCCGAGGCGTTGGGCTCGGTTTGCGACCAGAGTGAATTCGGAGAAGAAAACCGTGACTGGCGGTCTTCGCGATTCAGCGGTCGGATGAGTTGGATGCGTTGCCACATGGACGCACGGCGTCGCGGATCGAGCAATCGGTAGGTAGCCAAGGCGATTTCGCTACGGCTGCGAGCGATGACCTCGGGGGAGTTAAAAGGTTTACGCTCGTTGACCAGTTGAGCCATGCGGCTCGATGCATTGAGAATGACTGTTTCGTCGGTCTCGTTTGGGGCCAACCCAAGAAATTTACAGTAAACGCGTTGTGTTCGAAGGAGTTCTCCGCTGTCTAACGGT
>JBJONT010000373.1:0-4676 GCA_046051705.1 Planctomycetota bacterium
CGCATGTCGTGCAGATTGAGCTTCCCCCTGATGCAATCGCTGCGGATAACATCGCGCGATGCGTCTTGGAAATTTCCGAAGGGGTTCGCGTGTTGCTGATCGACGGGGATGCGGGGGGCAAGCACTCGTATTTCTTCGAATCAGCATTAGATCCAGGGGGCAACGCAAAGACGGGATTGCTGATCCAGCGCGAGCGACCTGAGTATTTGCGCGATGCAGACAGCGTCGCATTGGAAAACTACTCGTGCATCTTGCTTCAGTCCATTCCAAGCCTTGATCCTCGCGCTCTAGCGAACTTGCATCGATACATCGCGCAAGGTGGAGGGGTCTCCCTGTGGTTTGGAGACGACCTTTCGATGAATGATTATCTTCGCAGCTATGGAGCTTGGACGAAACCCATCCCGGGGCTTGAGCCCGCCCTGCCTCTTCTACCCTTTGGACTGGTCGGACCAGTAGAGTTAGTGAAATCCGAGGCGGACACCACTCCAGATCTGCTTGCCGATTCCCACCCGATCTTTGAACCGCTGTTGGGATTGAGCAACTCTCCCTTCCAGTTCGTCAGGATCGAACGTTATGTGGAGATCGATCAAAAGCTTGAGACAGCAGGCAGCAAGTTGTGGAAGCCGGTAGCTAGTTTGAGAAACAAAGCTCCGCTGATGGTCGATTACCCGATCGGTTCCGGTCGGATGCTCATTTGCTTGACATCGTTGGATCGTCGCTGGAGCAATTGGCCTTCGGATCCGACCTTTGTGGTCGCTGCACTGAAGATTGTCGGTTACTTGTCGAGCTTCCGATTGCCTGAGACATCGCGCAATGCAGGAGCTCCGCTGCGATGGGATTTCTCATCGCAAGAGCTTTTGCCTGAAACGCAAGTTCTGCTTCCTGCCGCAAGCGTCAATGGTGTTCGACCGTTGGTACAGGTCAATGCGGTAGAAGTAGGGGAGAACTCTCTTCGAGCAGATCTTGGGGGAGGCGATCCGGGTGAAGCGAGCGAATCGAGACGGGCCTTGAGCTCTGCTGGGTTGTTTGAATGGTGGGGCACGTCGATCCAGGGAGATGCGGTGGTGAAGAACATCGCGAGAAATACTCCTGCTTCGGAAGGAGAGACGGATCGAGTGACGCCAAGCGACTTAGCTCGCAGCTTGACCGGCGTCGACTTCAAGTATCGCAGTGCACTGGCCAGCAGCACAGAACTGGCGATGGCTGGTTTATCGAATCGCAACATGCTCTTGTTAGCGTTGCTCGTTTTGTTATTGCTCGCCGAGCAGTGGCTTGCTTGGAGCGCGTCCTACCACCTACCTAAACGAACTTCGTGATCGGACTATGCATCTCCTTGCCGCGAATATGATCGCTCGACTCAATGACTGGAAGATCGGTAATTGGCTGATCGGCCAGGGGGATGTGCGTGTCTATTACCAATGGATGCGGCTTGAGCAACTCGATCAATGGCATCATTGGTTTCTTTTGCTCCTGTGCATCGCCGGTATCGTCGCTTGGGTTGTGCATTGGTATCGCAAGGATTGGGAAGAGTTACCGCGCTCGTTGGGCGTGGCGTTGTTAATTCTTCGGATGACCGCCCTGATTGGGCTGCTGATCTTCTTTCTGGATTTGCAGAAACGCAGTGAGAAGAAGGATGTTCGGTCGTCGAAGGTAGCTGTATTGGTCGATACGAGTTTAAGTATGACCATGCCCTTGGAAGACAATGGCAACGACCCGAGTGGAGCAAGTTCGGCGGGGCCGAGCCGCATCGGTGCGGTGCAAAAATTCCTTGCGCAAACGCCGGTTTTAAAAGAGCTGCAAAAGAAGCATGACACTACCGTGTATCGGTTTGACCAGGGAAGCAAACCCAGTACGGTCGCGACATTTCAGAAACCCAAAGAGTTATCGGCGGAAGGATCTGGAGCGCAAGAACAATCGCTGTTGCTTAGCCGGCTACGCTTCACGGCTTGGTTGGGAACGTTGCTGACGGTTGTCTCTTTGGCTGGATTAGTGATTTGTTCTCTAGCTCGAGCGCTTGGAAGCTCACGACAGCAGTGGGCTTATGGAATCCTTGCCGGGGTGGTTGGAACGCTGTGTGGTTTTGTGATCATCTCGACGGCGATCCTACGCTCAGAGAACTTTCCGTGGAGTTCGCTATGGACCCAAGAATCCTATGCGCAATTGCAACCGCAGCAGGAGCAATCGAACGACAAGCAAGAGAAAGCGTTAGCTCCCAATGAGGTCGCTTGGGAGACCCTATTGGGTGCGACAGGTACCGAGAGTAGGGTAGGGGATGCTTTGCAGTCGGTGCTGGAACAAGAGCAAAGTTCATCGCTTTCGGCGATCGTTTTATTAACCGATGGGAGAAGCAATGCGGGGATTGATCCGATCAACGTGGTATCCCAAGCGGCAGGGCAAGAAGTAAGAGTCCATCCCGTTGGATTGGGTACGGATAAGAATCCTTTGAATGTCAAAGTGTTGGACATGGAAGCACCCAAGCGGGTATTTCCTGGTGATAGGTTTCGCGTTTCGGGGTTGCTTCAAGCATCCGGGATGCAGGGTAAGCAAATACCTATACAGTTGCGACGTCGACCGGGGGGGAATTCGACCGTTGGCCCGACGATTGAAGAAGAGCGCATGCTGACGCTCGAGGCAGACGATACGATTACCAACGTGACATTTGAAGTCACTCCGCGAGAGATCGGAGCGTGGATCTATGAACTAAAAGTCATTGCGCCGCCGAACGATTCGAATGCACAAGACAATCAGTTCGAAGTAGAGGTGCGGGTCGTTGAGCCAAACTCGACCGTGTTGGTGATCGCTGGCGGACCGACACGTGAGTATCAGTTTGTCCGGAATTTGCTTTTTCGCGATCCGACCGTTCAATCCCACGTTTTCTTGCAGTCGAGTGGACCGGGTGTATCGCAAGAAGCCAAGCAGTTACTCAGTGAGTTTCCCAAGACGCGGCAGGAGATCAGTCAATACGATTCCATCGTCGCCTTTGATGCAGACTGGACCAAGTTAACCACCGAGCAGATCGATGTGTTAGAGAGTTGGGTTTCCGAACAAGCGGGTGGATTGATCATTATTGCAGGTCCTGTATCGACACCGAAATGGGCAGGCAACAGTGGTAATGGAAATCGCAATGCCGAGATCTTGAGGGGCATGGTTCCCGTCGTGATGAATTCACGAGGTGCACGGTTGGTGTCGATAGGACGGTTCGAATCCGAGACAGCTTGGCCACTGACCTTGCAAAGCAATGCTTGGGCGAGCGACTTCATGCAAGTCGGTCAGTCGCTTGAGGAGAGCAAGAAAGCTTGGGAGCAGTTTCGCGGCGTGTATAGTTTTTACGGTTGTTACGAGCCGAAACCGGCTGCGAGTGTATTAGCTACTTTTTCCGATCCAACGACCGTCGTCAACAGTGCATCACCCATTTACCTAGCAACGCAGTTCTATGGGGCTGGCCGAGTGGTGTTTCAGGGTGGTGGAGAGTTATGGCGTATGCGCGAGGTCGGAGAGCAATTCTTCGATACGTACTATACGAAGCTTGTGCGATGGGCGGGCCAAGGCAGGTTGCTTCGGGATTCCGATCGCGGCATCTTGTTGGTAGATAAAGAGCAAGCGATTGTGGGGGATCAAGTCATGGTGCGAGCCGTGTTGAAGGACTCCCAGTTTCAGCCGCTTGTACAAACCGAGGTGGGAGCGAAGTTGCAGGAGCCTGGTGGGCGGAGCAGTCCGTTGAAGCTACTTCCGTTGCCCGACCCGACGCAAGCTGGCGTATATGTAGGGCAGTACACCACCAAGCGGACCGGGACGTATGAGGTACAGTTGCCGATTGGAACGCTTGCCGATCAAATAATTCTTACCCAGCAAACCATTGTCCGCGTCCCGGCGTTAGAGATCCAGCGACCGCAGCGCAACGATCCGTTGCTTATGGAGTTAGCGTCAAAGACGGGTGGGAAATACTGGGTGGGATTGCAGGATTTGGGGGGGTTACCCGATACGATCGTCCCTCGGGACCAGATCAATTATTTACCGAATGCACCCGATAGTGCGTTTCGGCAGCGACTTAACGGCTTATTGATGGCTTTGATTGCCGGAGCGTTGTGTCTCGAATGGTTGACACGTCGACTTAGCCGATTGGCTTAAGTCGAGGCAAAGTGAGTCCTTGGGTAGTCGACACCGGGTCGATTCTTAAGCAAAATACTACTGTTTACAACCTTTGGATTTCAACACCCACGTCGAGTGAGTTATGCATATAGAATTGGTACCTACAGAGTCGCAGGTGCAACGGGCCAGTCAGAGTAGCATTGGCATAGCCGTTTCGAGTTACAACGAGAACATCACGGGCAAGTTACGTGATGCAGCGATAGAGACGTTGACCAAGTCTGGGATTGCGGCTGATCGTATAATGGTCGTCACGGTACCGGGCGCTTGGGAGTTACCCTTTGCTTGCCAACGGCTAGTTGCGATGCGCAGCATGTCGGGTGTGATAGCCCTTGGGGCGGTCATTAAAGGCGAGACGTCGCACGATCAGCACATCAATCGTGCGGTCAGCAGTGCATTGATGCAACTATCCATGGATCACAACAAGCCGATTGCCTTTGGGCTTTTGACTGTAAACAGTCTTGAGCAAGCGATACACCGAAGTGGTGGGAACAAGGGTAACAAGGGCGAGGAGTGTGCGCAAGCGTTGT
>JBJONT010000374.1:0-3949 GCA_046051705.1 Planctomycetota bacterium
ACCTTGTGGTGGTATCGCAGCCGCGTTGGCAGCTGGGAATACGGTTATTCTCAAGCCTGCATCCGATACGGTATTACCGGCTTATTTGCTATGCGAATGTTTTTGGCGAGGTGGAGTTCCCAGAGAGGCTTTGCAGTTCCTGCCCGCAAGTGGCTCTTCGATTAGCAAGTATCTCTTGAGTGACCCATCGGTTGCCAAAGTGATTCTCACGGGAGGAACAGATACCGCGCTCCGGATTTTGGAAGCGAATCCTCGGACACAGTTGTTTGCTGAGACAGGCGGTAAGAATGGGACGATTATCAGCGGTTTGTCCGATCGTGACTTGGCGATGAAGAACTTGCTCCATAGTGCGTTCTCGCATTCAGGGCAAAAGTGTTCGGCGACCAGTTTGGCACTTCTGGAGCGAGAAGTCTTTCAGAGCAAGGAGTTTCAAGAGCAGTTTGTCGACGCAGTGCAGTCGCTCAAGGTTGGTTCCGCATGGGAATTGTCGACGAAGGTTGGGCCGTTGATTCGTCCCCCAAGCGGTGATCTGTTGCGTGGCATCAAGGAGCTTGAACGGGGAGAGAGGTGGTTGGTCATGCCGACCCAGGTTGGGGATAACCCTGGACTCTACAGTCCGGGAGTCAAGTGGAATGTATCTCCGGGAAGTTTCACACATTGCACCGAGTTGTTCGGACCTGTACTTGGGGTGATGGGATACGATCGTTTGGAGCAAGCTATCGATATTGTCAATGCGACGGGTTACGGTTTGACCAGCGGGCTTGAATCGCTCGACGACCGCGAGCAACAGATTTGGAAGAAGCGAATTCGGGCGGGGAACTTGTACATCAATCGTCCGACGACGGGAGCGATCGTCTTGCGGCAACCTTTTGGTGGCATGGGCAAGAGCGTGTTCGGACCTGGGGCGAAAGCAGGTGGACCGAATTATGTGACGATGCTTCAGAGATTGGAGCCTTCGCAGAGCATCGAGCCACCCGAGAGTGGCGCGAAACCGCAGTTGCCGATGTTGCTCAAGATGTGGGAGAAGCTTGAAGGCTCAAGCAGTTTGTTGTTGGGACTGCCCGGAGTGCATACCAATGATCTCTTGAAATTGCGGGTAGCCTTGTTGGCTTTCGACCGGTACGCGAGAGAAGAGATTGCGCTCGAGCACGATCATTTTCGGTTGGTGGGACAAGATAACTATCGACGTTATCTAGCTGTGACCCCGATGCACATAAGGTACTGCGAAGGAGACTCGTGCTGGGGGTTGCTCGCAAGGTGTGCAGCCAGCGTAGCAGTTGGAGGTGCGGCGGTTGTAAGTGTGTCAAGCGAGATAGAGCATCGATGGGTCGAAGCATTTGAAAAATTGACTTTGGGATGGGCCGGGAAAATCGAATTCATCGAGCAGAGCGAGGATGAATTGGAATTGGCGATCACCAGCGGTCAGGTCAAGAGGCTTCGATACGATGGTTCGCGAGGTGTTTCTGACCGGATTCGCAAGATTGCTCCGGAGCATTTCGTTTATATCGCCGATGAGCCGGTGGCGACGGATGATCACGAGTTGTTGTGGTACGTTTTAGAGCAGAGCGTTTCGCATGATTATCATCGCTATGGGAATCTTGGACCTCGTTCCGAGGAGCCACGCAGTGCTGTTCTGTAAATAGAGTGCTGTTCTGTAAATAGACTGCCTGGCTGTAACGCTTGGCGTAAGTCTCAAGATCACGGTTAGATCATTGAATCTCACTGAAATCATGAACGCGTGGATCCATTAGGGACGTGCGGAGTAGCTAGGCCGGAAAAGTTGCTACAGTCGCTACCTTCCGAGGTTTGAGCAAGGTCGACGCATCTTCTTGGAAACCCTGAGTGGAACTTTAACTCCTGCTTGAGGGGGCGCGGGAATAATCCGAGACACAGAGAGGTCATCCTTGGTTCTCGAGAGCTCGTCATGAAAAAGTCTACTTCCTCATCGCTCAGGAATCGTTTAACGGTCATCATCGCATTGGGCGGTTGGCCGTTGGGGGGAGGTCTGCCTGTGGGGATTGCACAGGAGTATTCGCTGCCGGGTATAGGTAATGGATCTCGGCCTGTAGTAGCGATTAACAACGACGCGGCAGGTGGGTTGACACCGAGGGTGCTCGGGGGATTGGAGCCGAACCTAACAGTTCCAGTTCGGACGCGTCAGCAAGAGTACGACCAGTTGGCGGAGGAAGTTGCGCAGTGGGAGAAGCAGACGTTGTTGCTGCGGAAAGCGGTACGCATTGTCTCCCCGACCGTTGTGCATATTGAAGCGATTAAAGAGGAAAGTGTTCTTGAGCCAGTTGGAATGAGTTCCAAGGGGGAGCGAGCGGTTCCTGAGACACGCAAGGTAGAAGAAGCAGGTTCGGGGGTAGTCGTCGAGATTAATCAGCGGAACTACGTGGTAACCAATCGCCATGTGATTCAATCAGCTAGCCCACAGAATATTCGAATAGAGACGTTCGATGGGGTGCCGTTGCAGATCGTTCGAATTTGGGAAGATCCGTCGACCGATTTAGCAGTTATCGATTTAGGTCGTGAGGATTTACCTGTGGGCAGGATCGGGGATAGCCGAGGATTAGAAGTCGGCGATCATGTATTTGCAGTTGGAAGTCCATTTGGGTTGAATCACTCCGTCAGTTATGGAATCGTCAGCGCGAAGGGGCGAAGGAATCTGGAGCTGGGGACCAAGGCTATCGTCTACCAGGACTTTATCCAGACCGATGCGGCGATTAATCCGGGTAACAGCGGTGGACCTCTGATGAATATGCGGGGAGAGGTGATCGGTATCAATACTGCGATAGCGAGCAATTCCGGTGGGAATGAGGGAATCGGTTTTTCGATCCCTATCAACATTGTGATGACAGTTGCGAAGCAGTTAGTTGAACAGGGGGAATTGAAGCGATCGTATTTAGGGGTCAGTGTTGAACGGGCGTTTAACGTAGATTCTCAGATGGGCGTGCAAGCTTATCGAGCTAAGGGGGCATTCGTAAAGGTTGTCAAACCGAATAGTCCGGCGGAGGTAGCTGGTATCAAGTATGGGGATATCATTTTGGAATTCGATGGTACCCTTGTAGAGAACGACGAGCACTTGGTACAGTTGGTTGGCTTGACAAGTACCGTTCGTCCTGTCGAAGTAATCGTGTTGCGCGAACGATCTAAGCTTTGTATTCCGGTCTCGTTAGCACAATTGTCTAACCCATAAGTTGGAAATAGCATCCTACATGGTGACATAGAATTCATGTCGAACGAGCGGTCTTTTAAAATTGCCAAGCCATGCGATGGTTCGTTCGATTGTCCATCGTTCCCAATCGCTCTCCGATACGTTTCGCGGTCCGCTTCCCGTCGATGTTTGCGAAATGATGGGTATGGATAATCGATGATCGTCCAGTCAATAAGCCTAAGAACCGCTTCACGAACCCTATGGTCGATGTTCCCGTAGTTACGAAGGTTTCGTGCAGCGGTAGGGGGTGACGCAACGAAGTAACCGCAATTCCGTCGTCATCCCCGACGGGAGTTTGATTTTGATACCTGAGGGAGCTTTCGTCAGAGTTCGAACTTTGGCGACCGAAAGAGTTAACGCTCGGCATCGAGAGATCGATGGTCGAGCGTTTTTCGTTTCTAGGCGAGAAATCACAAGGATTTGCGAGTTTTTCAAGCTCGGGTCCTATAACTCACTGCGATCTCTGTTCGAAGAGAGATTTCTGGAGTGCGAGTGCAACCTTCAAGGTTGCGCTCGAGAGTGCGAAAAAACGGTCTCGAACTCTCTGACTCTCTGTTTTCAACGGGCTCCAGAATTAACACAGAGTTTTCACTCGGAGCCCCCGGTGAAAACGGGTTCGAACTGTCTGCGAAAGCAACCAAATGGCTGCGATTTCATGGTTAAACTCAGAAAGAAGCCAATTTTGGTAAATTTTTTTTCGAAAATGCTTGACAAGCGGGGGGGGGGGGGGGG
>JBJONT010000375.1:0-6612 GCA_046051705.1 Planctomycetota bacterium
CCTCGTCAATGTTTGCCAAATGTTGATCAACTCAAACGAGTTCCTCTATATCGACTAAGCCATCAGCCGACTTATTGCCAAAAGGGGGGTGCTCCTTCAACGTATCCCCTTCACCTCCAGATTACTTTTCCAATCCATCAGATCTCCAAGAAGTACGACTAAAGATCATGAGTCAAACGTTCGGTGACCGCAGAGCATGGCTTCGACAATCCGGAATGGGAATCGGCGCCATTGCCCTCGACTGGCTACTTTCGCAACAGCGAACTCAATCCGCTCCACCGGTTCTCAAAGAAAAACCCCATCGCGATTTGTTGCCGCGCCCCACCCACTTTGAGCCGAAAGCGAAGGCGATGATCTCCTTGTTCCAGCATGGAGGCCCATCTCATATGGATTTGTGCGATCCCAAACCGGAACTGACTAAGTTCAATGGGACGGATTATCAGGGGGATATTCACTTCTCGTTCGTCAATCAAGCGAGCAAGAAACTCCTTGGAAGTCCCTTTAGCTTTGCTCCGCGAGGAGAGTCGGGGATCGAACTTTCCGAATTACTTCCACATACCTCTGGAATCGTCGATGATATCTGCTTGATACGCAGCATGCACACCGGAGCCAACGGGCACGAAGTTTCCATAAGATACTTTCACGGCGGAATACCTGGGATTCTTGGACGCCCCACGTTGGGTTCATGGCTGACCTATGCACTCGGTTGCGAATCGCAAAACCTTCCGGCCTTCATGGTGCTCAGTGACCCAGGTGGACATCCAGTGGACGGAGTGACGAATTGGTCGAATGGATTTATGCCTGCGATGTTTCAAGGGACGGTACTGCGACCGAAAGAGCCTCGCATCTTCAACTTGCAGCCTCCGGTCCATCTTGCAGGAGAAGTTCAAAGGCAAAACCTTGACCTGCTACAAGAAGTCAACCGCATGCACCTTGCAGGGCATCCAGGTGAACCAGAATTAGAAGCCCGCATTGCGAGTTACGAACTTGCGGCCCGTATGCAACTTGCTGCAACCGATGCTCTCGATATCTCCAAGGAAACTGCGGCAACCCTTTCGATGTACGGAATCGATGAACCGGACACACGTGAATACGGTACGCGATGCTTACTCGCTCGGCGTCTCGTCGAACGCGGTGTTCGATTCGTTCAACTCTTTCACGCAGGACAACCTTGGGATAATCACGACAACATCAAAACCGGGTTGGCTTCCATCTGTAAGAAGACCGACAAGCCTGTTGCAGGTCTCGTTGCAGATTTGAAACAACGCGGACTTCTCGACTCAACGCTAGTCCACTGGGGTGGTGAAATCGGACGCTTGCCCGTCACTCAAGACCATGGTTCCCCAGAACGGGCAGGCAGAGATCATAACGGCCAAGGCTTCAGCATCTGGCTCGCTGGCGGTGGAGTCAAAGGCGGAATCGCGTACGGCAAGACAGATGAATTCGGTCATAAAGCCGTGGAGAACGTCGTTACTCCAAATGACTTCCAAGCGACCATCATGCACTTGTTCGGACTCGATTACCAACGGGTTACTTACCCTTACAATAACGTCCAGCAAGTGCTTACCGCAAACCGACCCTCACGTGTGGTAAACGAACTTTTGCGGTAATTCCCAAGCGACCGCTTGATCCGCACTTCGAAAATCCCACGCAGATGTTGGTAGTTGGATTTTCCCCCAAAGGGTATACTTTGACGGTCTGCTCGACGCTGGGAAAACCCTTCGTGACGAGCATGCCCTTTCCTCAAGCCCAATGGATACTCACATGGAGTCTCTTGAAGCACGTCGCGATTGGTTACTGCGTGCAGGTTTCGGACTCGGTTCGGTAGCGCTCGGCGAGTTGATGGCGCGCGATCGGAATTCTATCTTCGCCAACGCACGCCCAACCGACCCACCGTCGGGGATTCCAACCAATGGGGTGCTGAACCCAACCCACCATAAGCCATCGGCTAAACGGGTGATTTATTTGTTCATGGCTGGTGGGCCATCGCAACTTGAAACCTTTGACTACAAACCGTTACTCAATGAGAAACAAGGTGAGCCTCTACCTGACTCGGTGCGCGCTGGGCAACGCCTTACGGGAATGTCGGGAAACCAAGCAACCTTGCCCTTGGCTGGTTCGGCTTTCAAGTTCGCTCAGCACGGCCAGTGCGGAGCATGGGTCAGCGAACTGCTCCCAAACACCGCGAAGTATGTCGATCAGATGGCAATCATTCGATCGATGTACACCGAAGCAATCAATCATGATCCTGCTATCACCTTTCTTCAAACCGGAAACCAGATTTCCGGGCGTCCAAGCATCGGAGCTTGGATGCACTACGGACTCGGTAGCGATAACGAAAACCTACCCTGCTTTGTCGTACTGATCACAAAAGGCAAAGTCGATCAGCCACTCTATTCGAGGCTTTGGGGGGCCGGCTTTCTACCCGCTCGCTACCAAGGAGTCCAATTTCGCTCCGGGAAAGAACCAGTGCTGTATTTAACAAATCCACCTGGTGTCGACTCATCGAGCCGCCGAAAGATGCTCGACCGACTCGAACAACTTCACCGCGTGCAAGCCGAACGGACAGCCGATCCAGAACTCACGGCTCGCATCGCACAGTATGAAATGGCTTACAGGATGCAATCAAGCGTTCCGGAAGTCACCGATCTGTCCGGTGAAAGCGAATCGACACTCGAACGCTACGGAGCTCAAGTCCGCACACCCGGTACATTTGCCGCTAACTGTTTGCTCGCCCGACGACTCGCCGAACAAGGTGTAAAGTTTATCCAGCTATACCACCAAGGTTGGGATCACCATGGCGGTGTCCCAGGTGGAATGCGGACTCAATGCTCCGAGACAGATCAACCGACCGGCGCTCTTTTGCAAGACCTGCAAGATCGTGGCATGCTCGATGACACCTTGGTTGTTTGGGGTGGTGAATTTGGTCGAACGAATTACTCCCAAGGCAAACTTACTGCGGACAACTACGGACGAGATCACCATCCTCGATGTTTCTCGATGTGGATGGCTGGAGGAGGAATCAAAGGTGGCACCCTTTATGGTGAGACTTGCCAATTCGGATACAACATCGTAGATAAACCTGTTCATGTTCGAGATTTCCATGCGACGCTTTTGCATACTCTAGGAATCGATCACGAACGCTTTACCGCGAAATTCCAAGGGCTAGATGCAAAGCTTACCGGCGTCGATCCGGCAAATGTCATTCACGAGATCCTACACCAAGGATAAATTGGCTTCCTCGATCGACCGAAGCCTTGTGTTTCTAGGAATTCCCCAGCCCCTAAACTGTTGCTGGATGAGGTGATTTCAGTCGAGCTAGAGCGATAGGGCTCTGAGCTCTTTTTAATATTGGGTCAAGCAATTATTGGATCAAGCAAAGCTCAAAGTAGATCGCTGGGTATACAGAGGGAGATGACAGGGGTTTAGGATGCAACCGATAAGAAAATTCTCTTGGAACGACGGCGGAAGATCCGTCGGTGGATTCGTTGGACTAACCGGGGATTGCGTCAGTCGCGCTATCGCCATCGCTACCGGCTTGGCCTACCGCGATGTCTACGACACTCTCAAAGAACGCTACGGCACTTCCCCCCGCAACGGTGTTCCCAACAGTATTTACAGTCCATACCTACGCGAATTGGGATGGGAGCCATTCCCGTTACCATCCCAGCCAATAACCATCGACGAGATGCTCTTACCCGAAGGCCCTACGGTTATCCAATGCCAACGAGCAGGCAGACCACATGCTCACCTATGCACCGTCATCGACCATGTCCTTCACGATACATGGGACGCGCGGGATGATGGCGTGTATCGAGTCACATCACTCTGGCGACCAGGGCCCAACGCTCGGTGTAGTCATGACTCGACCGGCGGAGTCGAAAAGAAACAAACTGGCGATCTTACCCAAGCTGAGTTTGAGAAAATCATCCAACGCCTGAAAGCCATCGACAATACGGCGAGGAATCAAGCTTCCACCGAAGCGGAACGAGAGAACGCATTGCGGATGATGCAAGCTCTCATGCTACGACACAACCTCAGTCGCGCTGACCTAGCGAGTGAAGAGGGGATCGAATCGATCCTCTACACGCGACAAGCTTGTCCAGTCAGCGGTTCCCGTGCTCTTTCATGGGAAAAAGATCTCGCTACCTACCTAACCTTACACATCTTCCCAATGACCCAGTGGTTCTCCTCACGCAAAGGACATCGAACTCTCTTCTTCTTCTATGGACCAAGAAACGACGTAGAGAATGCGATCCAACTCTTCAGAGAACTGATGATCACCATCGCCACCGCCGCAAAACTCATCTATGGGGGCTACGCGCGAGGAAGCGGCGCGTCGTACGCCGAAGGCTACGTCTCCTCACTGCCTCGCGAATCATCGACCGTGGATCCCAACGCATCCCCGAATGGCTCCCCAAGCAACTCACCTTCAAGCCCAAACCCACCCGATGCAGCGAGTGCCAAAACACAATCGGAGAATCGTGAACTTGTCCAACATCGATCTCTGCTTGTTCAGCGATGCGCTAAAGACTGGCTCTTCCTCGAATGCGGTATTCGACTGGTGACTACCTACCGAACGGCTCGCGATTTCCGCGATGGGGCTGCCGAGAAACTCGGAAAAACCCACGGTGCACAACACCGCGTCGAAGTCCCCAACGCTCCAAAACGATTGAACTAACCCCGCCCACGCGGCATTTCCCATCCAAACCATCCAATTATTTCTAAAATTAAAGAATAATACTTACTAATCCTGTCGGTGGCTTTTTCAGAAATACCAATTCCATCTTCACCCTCTCCTTGCGATCGGTCAATCGCCACGTACTCCAAAAGGGGCTTTCTCCGCCACTAGAGGGGTTTTTAGTTGAAATCCCGACACATTGCGGGGAATTTGATGGTCAGGAATCAGAATTCTGGGCTTCAAACCCTAAGGCTTAGGGGCTAAGGACCGTCAAACTGTAGGGATTGCGGACATTCTCAGGGATCCGATCAACCTTGACCGGATCCGGATGCCGAAAGATACTTTAGAGAGCTTGGGGAAATCCAAGCGTCCCACCCCCACAATCCCAAGACAGACGTCGGCTGAGATTGATCTGCCACCACCTTCGATCCTCCTCGTCGGTGCGTCGTCTCCCAAGGATTACCCGCCCACCCTCCCACCATAACAAGTTCGCGGAGCGAACGTTCTTGTTCCAATAGGATTGACGCATGATTTCGAATGCTAATGGCATGTTGCCAGTGCTCGATTCGGTCAAGCTGCGCGAACTTGCGGACTGCTTGAACGCAGGTGCTCCATTGGAGGCTTTGGTGGAACGCTGGAGTTTTCCAAGCTCGAACGAACTGCTCGAGACCGGTGCGCGTTCCATGCAGATCGAATGGCTTGGAAGCGACGAATCGGAGGTCGCCGGGGACGCTTTAGATGGATTTCCTGCCAAACTGATTCACCGCCATTCTGTTTTTCCTCTGGAAAAGGGAGACGGTTGGTTGCGACTTGCGGTGAGCAACCCCTTCGATTTTGCTGCCATCGACTCCGTGGCCTCCGAACTACAAGTCGAAGTTCGCCCGGTGATGGCCACCTCTGAAATCATTCAACGCCTGACGAAAAAATTCCTCGGCATCGGCTCGGAAACCATCGACGGCTTGATCGCTCTGCAACGCTTGCAGGGTGGTGATGTCGAGATGCTCGAAGGGATCGATCCGGATAGCTTGGAAGATGCCGAAGAAGCCCAACAAGCGTCCGTGGTGCGACTGGTCAACGAGATTTTGACCGAAGCGATCGAGGCTCGTGCGAGTGATATTCATATCGAATCCCAAGAAGCTGGGCTTAAGATTCGGCATCGCATCGACGGTGTGCTGCAAAAGCAACCCACACCACCTGAAATGAATCAATTCCGCGCTGCGATCATCAGTCGTCTGAAGATCATGGCGAAACTGAACATCGCCGAGAAGCGTGTTCCTCAAGACGGCCGGATCAAGCTGCGTGTCTCCGGACGTGAAATCGACGTACGTGTTTCTGTCATCCCAATGCTCCACGGCGAGAGTGTCGTCATGCGGGTCTTGGACAAGTCGAACTTGAAATTCTCCCTGAAGGGAATCGGTATGCCTGACAAGGTATACGATCAATTTCAGAAACTGATTCGACTTCCACACGGCATCGTTCTCGTCACGGGCCCGACCGGCTCCGGTAAAACCACAACGCTCTATAGCGCACTGAGCGAAATCAAATCCGAGGACATTAAAATTGTTACCACGGAAGATCCGATCGAGTACCAACTCGAAGGGATCAACCAAATCCAAGTTCACTCCAAAGTCGGACTCACTTTCGCCGCATGTCTAAGAGCGATTTTGCGGCACGACCCAGATGTGATTCTGGTGGGTGAAATCCGCGACTTAGAAACTGCGGAGAATGCAACACAAGCTTCTCTGACGGGACACATGGTGTTCAGCACCTTGCACACCAACGACTCCGCAGGTGCGTTTATGCGACTTGGAGACATGGGTGTCGAACCGTTCCTCGTTGCTAGCACCGTTGAAGGTGTCCTCGCGCAGCGACTCGTACGCGTTTTATGCTCTGAGTGCAAAGAACCCTACCATCCCGATCCGGATGACCTA
>JBJONT010000376.1:0-6336 GCA_046051705.1 Planctomycetota bacterium
TCTTTGCGTGAGACCTCGATTTCCCTGTAGTTCCCACCCGCGAAAGTGGATATGATAGAGCACGTCGAACCGCGTTCGGCCCCCGCCTTTGCATTACCCCGCCTCCGCAAACCCCAGCCCCCCTCGGCAAATGATTTTTCATCGCCCACTTCTGTGGTTCGCCGTCGTTCTTAGCTTGGTCTGCGCCGCACAATGCCCCAGCCGATCGCTTGGCCAAAGCGACATCGATTTCAACCGCGATGTCCTTCCAATCCTTCAGTCGCATTGCATCCGTTGCCATGGCCCAGAGATCCAAGAAGCAAACGTGCGCCTCGATAATCTTCCGATCAACCTCAACGACAACCGCGCTGCGACGGAATCGTGGCACGAAGTGCTCAACGTCCTACAAACCAATGAGATGCCCCCACCCGATGAGAAGCAACTCTCGAGCGAACAACTGAGCACCGCCACAAACTGGCTTTCGCTCGCGATCCAATCGGCCTTAGCCGAACGCCGAAAAACCGATGGACGCATCGTCCTGCGACGACTCAATCGCGTGGAATACCAAAATACAATGGAAGACCTTCTCGGACTCGAGATGGACTACGCAAGGGACTTGCCCCCCGATGGTATGTCAGCCGAAGGCTTTCGAAATAATGGACGCTCCTTGCAGATCTCATCACTCCAACTTGAATACTACTTAGCTACCGCCCGGCGAGCTTTAGACCGGGCGATCGTTCAACATGAGCAACCTCCCGCGATCGATCACACTTTTACGGATATCAGCATCGATAATTGGCTCGGCGAAGCCCAACGATCCAAGCGACTGGGGCGACGTCAGGAATTCCTCGTCAAAATGGTCGATAAATATCCCGAAGAGGGAGAGTTCTCGGTCCGAGTTCAACTGACTGCAGATCTGAAGAGCAACACCGGTTACCCACTCCTCGAAGTCTCCGTCGGTTATCAAATCGATACGGAAATCCTCATGCGTGAATTCGATACCGTCGAAGTCACCTCGCCTGAACTGCAAACATTCGATTTCCGAGGACGCATCGAAAACTTTCCACTCCCAGTGCGTGGCCAAGGGAAGTTTCCTGGCCTTGTCGTTCGCGTACGAAATCTTTACGACGATAAGTCTCCACTTCCACCACCACAAAAGGACGAGAGTGGAAAGATAACCTATGCCGCAGAAGACCATCTGCCAACGCTGACGATCCAGTCGGTGGAGTTTCATGGACACCACTACGACCAATGGCCTCCAGCGTCACACCGCCGAATCTTGTTCGATGCACCAAACGTTGATCGTGAATCGATTCCTTATGTCACCCAAGTCCTGCAACGTGTTATGACGCGAGCCTATCGCCGCACGGTCAGCGATGCTCAAGTCGATAAGTTTGTCGCGTTCTATCAAGAAATACGACCCGAGTTTCCGTCGTTCGAAGAAGCGATCCGCGAAACACTTGCAATGATTCTCATCCAACCTGAATTCCTGTTCTTGCTGGAACCCGCCGGTGAAGAGAAACGCTTGATCGATGAATTCGAACTCGCTTCGCGACTCTCCTACTTCTTATGGAGCACGTTACCCGACGAGCGGCTGATGGAACTCGCAACCAACGCTAACCTGCGAACCAACCTCAACGCCGAAGTCGACCGAATGCTCGATGACCCAAGATCACAACGCTTGGTAAAACAATTCACGGAGCAATGGCTCAAACTCAACCTTGTGGAAAATGTTGCTGTCAACAAAACCCGTTACCCAGGTTTCGATGACCGACTCAAAAGCGACATGTGCACCGAAACACAGTCGATGTTCGCAGAACTCTTGAAACACAACTCGAGCGCCACAGAACTACTATCTTCCGATTTTACGATGCTCAACGAAACTCTTGCGAAGCACTACGGGATCGATGGTGTCCTCGGAAAGTCATTCCGGCGAGTTGCGATACCTGCCGATTCGCATCGCGGCAGCTTATTAAGCCACGCAAGTATCCTGCTGAGCAATTCAACTGGAGCTGATTCTCATCCCGTGCGAAGGGCGGTCTGGATCCGCGATCGACTTCTCAACGATCCGCCCGCTCCACCCCCACCGAACGTACCATCCTTAGAGCAAGCAAACCCGGAATTTCATCAACTCCCCGTCCGCAAACAACTCGAAATCCACCGAACCGTCGAATCCTGCAATCAATGTCACCGATCCTTGGATCCTTGGGGAATTGCCCTGGAAAACTTCGATGCTTTGGGCCGATGGAGAACCGAACTACCGAAAAACGCAGGCGAGAATGCTCAAACGCAACCCATCGACGCGACCGTAGAGCTTCCGGATGGCAAGCAGATTGCAGGCGCTGACGGACTTCGCACTTATCTCCTGCAAGAACGAAAAGAACAATTTGCTCGTTCCCTGGTAATGCGTCTGTTAACCTATGCTTTAGGTCGTTCCCTCGAACTGACAGACCAAGCGGCGGTCGATCAAGTCCTCGAGCAATTTTCCAAAGACGATTTACGACTCAAAGGATTGATCCACAAAGTCGTCGCGAGCGAACCGTTCCAGACAAAGTGAACACAAGACAAAGGAATCCGCAACATGGCTGATAAATCTTGGCATCTGGATCGACGCACGTTCTTGATGGGCACCGGCGTATCGCTTGGACTCCCCTGGTTGGAATGCATGGCCAATGCAAGTCCCCGCCCCTCGCGCACGGAACAATCCCCTCGCCGCATCTGCGCTCTGTACTTCGGATTCGGTGTAGCTCTACCACCTGCGAATCACGAACACGCTCACTGGCGATGGTTCCCCCAAGGCGAAGGGAGCGAGTATCAGTTCACTGAAACACTTAAACCGCTCGAATCCCAACGCAATAAAATGACCATCCTCGGAGGCCTCTCGCATCCAAACGGGCGTCGCATGGGAGCACACGACACCGCAGATACCTTCCTGACCGGTGCTTACCTGAACAACAAGAGCCTGATCAACACGATCTCTCTAGATCAATACGCGGCAACTAGAATTGGCGATCAAACCCGCTTCTCTTCGCTCGTAATGTCAACCGACGGTGGTGTCGGTGAACCGACCAGATCAAGCACCCTTTCTTACAACGACAAGGGGCGTCCGCTACCAGCACTGCACCAGCCACAACAAATTTTCGATCGATTCTTCGGCGAAGGGGATTCCGATACCATCGCCCAGCGACGCAGACTCAAGAGCGCCGCAAGCATGCTTGATCGAGTCCTCGAGGATTCTCACTCGTTGCGAAATCGACTGGGCAATCAAGACCGCGAAAAACTCGATGAGTACCTCACTGCCGTTCGACAGATCGAACAAGGAGTCGAGCGATCGCAAAGCTGGCTAGAGATCCCTCGCCCTGAACTACACGACGAAGACCGCAAAATGCTTCAGCTCGATTCCGATGACCAAGCACCTTTGCAGTTCATCCGAACCATGTACGACTTGATCTATCTGGCGTTTCGTACCGACTCAACGCGAGTAGCAACCTACCAGATCACCAACATGGCTGACTGCTCGTCGAAAGCGGCCAAATTCCCGCAGTTGCAAGGCTTTAAAGACTCCCTTCATACTCTGGCACACGACTGGGACAAACCCGGTGGATCCGAGAGACTCGGGCAATGGGATCGATTCATGGCCGAACAGTTCGCGTACTTCCTCAACCGTTTGGATTCAGCGACTGAACAACAAGGCACCTTATTGGATCAATCACTGGTCCTTTACGGTAGCAGCAACAGTGTCACCCACGATAATAACAACTACCCGTTGATCTTAGCCGGTGGCTCGCAGATGGGATTCAAGCATGGACGATTCTTGAAGTTCAGCGATAAAATCCCGATGTCGAACCTCTTCGTGACAATGCTCAATCAGGCGGGTATCGAATCGCCAAACTTCGCCGACAGCACCGGGGAATTGAACGAACTACTTAGCTAGAAATTCAAACGTCCATGCTGCCCAACGCAATCCTCCGCTACTTCGGATTCATCAAACCCCATTGCACCGCTTCCTCCGTAGCCTCGATTTTATGGTTGCTCTGTATCGCCGTTCAAGCCGCAGATTCGCTGCCGAGTACACCCGATCCGGATAATGCGAAGTCCTCAAGCCGTTTGCTCGGATATAACGAGCACCGCACCAATCTCCCAGGTGGTCGGCATGCGAATGTTCGCACCAACCGAGCGATGATCGTTCAAGCCGATGGCCAACATCGAAGGTCTATCGGTAGTGAACTCATCGACGACCTGACTGTTACTGACAGTACGGACAAGACAGATGCTTGGACGCAATTTGCGGGTTGGTCACCCGATGGAAAAACAGCCGTCGTCCTTCGCGGTTGGGAAAGTGTTGAAAACGCGCGATGGGAAGAAGAACACAAGACGTTCCGCTTCACACCCGACGGTTGGTTGGTCGACTCGTATCTCGTCGATTTGAAAACCGATAAAGCGATCAACGTTACCGCCGTAGATCGAGTCAGCTTCTATAACACCGGATTGTTCTTCTGGCCCCAGGATCCGATGAAGCTTGGCTTTACGCCGTTGATCGATGGCAACTCCAAGCCATATCGCATGGACATCGACGGTCGCAACAAGACCGATCTTACAACCGGTTCAAGCGGCTTTGCATATGGATTCAGCAGTTCTCCTGACGGATCGAGAATCTCCTATCACGAGAACTACCAAGTCTATCTGGCGAATGCCGATGGCTCGAATCGCGTACACATTCAAACCGGACATCCCTTTGTCTTCGTACCATCCTGGTCACCCGACGGAAAATGGGTTCTTTTCGTTTCTGGAGAGCACTACGATTGCCATCCCCACATTGTCCAAGCAGATGGCAATGGACTCAAGAAGCTCGCGGATCGCGGTGGCTACAAAGGTGTAACCGAATTCCTTGATGTGCCCGATTTTCACGGTGGGAGCAGCGATATCCCTGTTTGGGCAGTCGATAGCAAGTCCGTCTTCTACACTGCCAAAGTTGGCAATAATATCGAACTCTTCGAAGTCTCTCTCGACGGACAGATCGAGCAACTGACTCATACGCCCGATGGCACGCTACACTATCACCCCAAACCTTCGCCCGATGGAAAATCGATAGCCTACGGTTCGAAAAGAAACGGTGTGCGAAATCTATTTGTAATGCGGTTAGCAGATCGACAAGAGCAAGCACTGACCGACCTGCCTGAAGGCTTTGCCGCAATGCATGCGTATTGGCAACCGTAATGCATCAACTCAACCTCGATCATCCAACACGAGATTCACTATGCCCTTGATAAAACCATATTCCCATTTCATCCTAACAGTGCTCTCTTACCTTGCCATGACATCGTGCGGGCAAGCCGATGAGCTATCCTTCAGTCGCGACGTACGTCCGATCCTTTCGGAAATGTGCTTTTCATGCCATGGTCCCGATGACAAGGGCCGCAAGGGTGAGCTTCTGCTGAGCGAAATGGACGGGGCACTCAAAGGTGGGGAATCTGGTGAACCGGCAATCGTCCCCGGAAAACCGGCCTTGAGCGAGATGATCAAGCGAATTCACTCCGAGGATCCAGATGAACGGATGCCTCCCGGGGAAACCAAAAAGAACCTATCCCCAGCGCAGATCGCGATTCTTGAGAAATGGATCGAATCGGGAGCCAAGTACGAAAAGCACTGGGCCTTCGTCCCACCAGTCAAAAGCGACATTCCCCGATCCGATGTTTCGCATCCGATCGATGCATTCGTTAGGTCAACGCTTGCACAAAACAACCTCGCCCCAACTCAGGAGGCCGACAAAGCCACCCTCTATCGTCGCTTGAGCTTCGATCTCATCGGTCTGCCACCTTCCCCTGAAGACCTTGCGGAGTTCCTTGCGGATGATTCTCCGAACGCTTACGAAAACGCGGTAGACCGCCTGCTTGACTCACCTCACTACGGCGAACGTTGGGCTCGCAAATGGCTTGATCTCGCTCGCTACGCTGACACGAACGGCTACGAAAAAGATCGAACGCGAACCATTTGGCCATACCGTGACTGGGTGATCAAATCCCTCAATGAAGACATGCCCTTCGATCAATTCTCGATCGAACAAATAGCTGGCGACCTGCTTCCTGGTGCGACAACTCAGCAACGCATCGCCACCGGCTTTCATCGCAACACCATGCTTAACGAAGAAGGTGGGATCGACCCACTCGAATTTCGCTACAACGCCATGGTTGACCGCGTTGCAACCACCGGCGCGACTTGGTTAGGTCTGACCCTTCAGTGCTGCCAGTGCCACACCCACAAATACGATCCGATCCAACATCGAGAATACTTTTCGATGATGGCCTTCCTCAACAACGCCGACGAACCGGAACTTGAAATTCAGAATCCGGACCAAGA
>JBJONT010000377.1:0-2754 GCA_046051705.1 Planctomycetota bacterium
TTTTACACGAACATGTCCGACGACTTTGCCATTAGCGTCAACGATTTCGAAATCTTCGAACTTACGTGGCTTGAATGAATTTGTTGCCATTTTTAGTTGGTTATAGAGAGTGATGCAAGTGATTAAAGGTGGTTAGATAACTCCGAACTCTTTCAAGGCTTTACCCGCGTCACTGAGCAAAGCCGCTAGTTGTGGGAACTGTGCCGCTCTGATGGTTATTCCATCTTTACCAGGCTTCCAGTCACCGTTGGAATCACGATAAAAGATGCGAAGGTTCAAAACATCGTTTCCTGCGTATTGCTGCAAAGACACTCGAACTACCTCCTTCGAATTCTTTTCGAATTCACCGATGACGGCAGCTTCTTGGGGTAACTTAGGGTTCATGACATCTCCTTTTCGATTCAAGATTTTACAAATGAAGCCAACTCATTTATCGCCGTATCCGGATCTAGGACTGCTCGCAAGGAGCGTTCCTCGTTTGGTGTCAGAGGAAGACCCAGCTTTGATTTTATGAATGAAGCTGTATCTTCGCGATTCGTTCTTCGGTTGATCACTTGCGTGCCGATCATCGCAATTCTCTGCCACTCTACGTTGGTTCGTCGCCAATCAATTTCAGAGAGCTTTCGAAGTACCTCTTTCCAGTTGTTTGGATGTCTCATCAATAAGGTTTGTCCAACCGCACCGAACGCCCAAAGAACGACGGACTGGCAATGAATATACTCCATGCGAATATCGCGAGGCTTTAGATCGCCTGTTTTTGGATTACAACGCTCCCACTGGGGAAATTGTTCTGCTACTGCAGTCCAGAACTCAATTGCGGTTTTCTCCTTCGATTCACGATTCTCAATATTCACAGAGCCCAATAGCGCCGCGGTTGCATCGTGTAACGCAGCCAAAGTAAATAATCGAGGGGATCGCTGTGACAATGACTGCTTGTCTTTTTCTGTAAGCTCTCGAAACGCTCGTACTCCTTCAGTCACCGATAATGTGACTTGGGAAACAAGATCTCGGTGATCGAAAAGAATATTCAAAGACTTGGATGTTGTCTTAGCAGTGCGGTTCAAATCGGAAAAAATCTGTTGCACTCGATCGAGGTCTTCGTAAGGAAAAAGGACAACCGCGATCGTATGGTTTTCTATTGCTGCATTCTGACGAATTGCTTCTTCAATCGCGGCACGGCGATGCTGTCCATCATTGATGACCAAGTCATCTTCGAGGCTTATTTCCAATTCGCCGATTGCACCATTCTTATCACCAATTGCTTTGAAGACCGCAGTGCCTTTGTACGACGCGGTTAATGCTGAAAACACGTAATCGTCAGGATTATCAACGATGTAACTGGCTATCTCAGGGACGCGATTGCGCTGCAAAATCCTCTGAGCGCGATGCTCCGGTGGGAGCTCACCCCAATCTTTAAACTGAAAAAGCTTCGGCACCACTCCCATTTTGACCATCGCCGTGAAGTACTCACGGCTTCCCATTTGCCCACGCATCGCCGGAAAAGTCAGTTTCATTTTTGCACCTCGATCAAAGCCACAGGAAGATGTAGAACGCGATCGCCTGTACGCGACAGAAGTATGATTTGTACGCAACTTTTGGAATGTTTCAATAGCGTACAAATTTCGAAAAGCCGCGTAAAAACAAAATTGCACTATGTACATTGACTTTGGAGCCGTGACAGAGGTTGCAAAAACTACTGCATTTTTGCTGGATTAACTGAAATTCACAGCTTGAAAACTGCTTCAAGGGAGCTGCCTCGCCTTTCATGGCATGCGGCGGAATGCCGCACACCTTAGGCTCGCTTTTTGGTTTTATTAGGTCTTTGTCACCCTGGTTTATTGGTCCGACCAGTCTTTGACCAATCGATACCCTCTACCAGCGCGACCTTGGGTCGTTCCGCTCACGGGCTCGATGTCACCTTGCTGCTCGAGCGTCGTGATGATCTCCTGAAATGCTTTCGCATTCATCTTCATCCGTTTGAGCAACATGCTATGCGACATCTGCCGATCGGGTGCCAATTGCAGTTTTCGGATCAACCGAAGACAGTCGGCATGATACGGATTCTCGGCCACGTGGTTGCCGGCCATGAAGAGCATACGACGCGTTTGATGCATCATCAAAGATGTCGCCCAATTGGCTGCCGCAGCACCGATGATGGGATCCGCATGATTTTCGCTGATCGCATACAGTAGCGCAAGTTTCCTTGCCTGCTCGTTGACGCGTCCCCATACCGTGGTGCCAACGGCATCGTTTTGACTCTCAGCGTTGCGATACTCGGTCTCGGCTGCGACTCGAGTATCTGCCAGGATATCAACCGCTTCAGCTGTTTGTGGAACAATTGTTGGGATTGGATGCCACGACTGCAAATTCCCCTGTCCAGGCATCAGGTCCTTCCACCATTTCGCTGTGGCGACGACTCGCTCAGGGATTTCCAAGACTTTCGCTTCCTGGCCGGCTCCTCGCACACCACATTCAAGGATAATCATCCGAGCGAAAAACCCATTGGTAAGCATTCGCTCGGAGAGTGCCTCGTAGTAGTGGTTTGGGATCGCCGTTCCGAAGACCACCAAACACGGCTGATCGATCGCCCCCGGTGATTCCTTGCCGGCCTTGCGACGCATGGGGTACACCGAATTGGCCGTTGAGTACATCGTAAGTAACGTCGACATGAGGTTTTCATGTCGGCCATCCTTCGATTTACTCATCGACTGGAGCATCCCATCGATCTCGTCCGTCTGAAACAGCATGCTCGGC
>JBJONT010000378.1:0-14594 GCA_046051705.1 Planctomycetota bacterium
ACCGGTCAGGGCGGATTGAAGAAAACCGATTGGACCGAAGATCTTTCCCAGGAACCCGACAAGGATAACCGGCCAGTGCGTTACGAAATTATTCGATGCGAACCAGTAACCAATTCCGTAGACTCCCACGATCATCCCGACACACTGCCAGATACCCGGATAATTGGGATGTTCGATTCCAGTGATGTCGAACCAATGATTCGGGAATAGGACGACCCAAGCCCCCCAAAGGAGGTTATACAGGGCGGCGGCCCGAAGAATCCATCGAGGCCAGTCCGGTAACTTGTCCATTGCTTAAACCCATCTTGGAGTCGAGGATCGATAGAAACTCTCGCAACGCTCGGGATCGATGGGAAATCGCTCGTTTCACCCCCAATCCGAGTTCTGCGAATGTACTGTGGTATTCTATCACCTCGAATAGAGGGTCATAACCGAATCCTTGCTGCCCCCGAGGTTCGAACAAGATCTTACCCCAGCATTCGCCGGTAGACTCGATGGCCACGTTCCCTTGGGGATCGCATAAAACAATGGCAGATACGTAGTAGGCTTGTCGTTTCTCCGCTGGGATTGCTGCCATCATCCTTAGAAGTTTTTTGTTGTTTCTTTGATCGATGGATAGTTCTTGTAAAGAGGCTTCTGGTGAAACTCTTGTCGGCGAGTTACTAGACCTAGATTGCGAATTAGCAGCTGGCGTTCCGGTAACGGATCGGTCAACTGAATCAGCATCTGAGTCAGCATTTGATTTGGCCACTTGTGACGGGTTAACTTGTGCACCGTTGGTTTGCGGTGGCGTGATCGCCAGTTCAAGCCGCTCTGAGTAGCGAGCTGAGAAAATTCCTGGATCACCGTTGAGTGCAGGAACGCACAATCCGCTATCTTCCCCGATGGTCCACATGCGATGCGTGCAAGCTTGGGCGACAGCCTTGAGCCTTGCGTTTTCAAGAAACGTTTCGCCAGTTTCCTCGACGTTGATTTGTGTAGGCAGTTGGCTCAGGGACCGAAGTTCAAACCCGCGAGGCTCGAGATGGGCGTTCATCTCGATGAGTTTCTTCTTGTTGGTAGTGCCGAGGAGAAGTTCTTTTCGTTCTCTGAGTGAATTCCAGTCCATCGTTTGTTTGATCGTTAATCCAGTGATTGATCGCAAACCCAATCGTCTGCGAGGGGCTGAAATTTGTGTAGGAGTTAAAGACTACTTCGTATCAAGGTGACGCAATTTCAAATTGCGGAATTCTGCCCACATCGGCTTGCCCGCATGGAGTTGGAGGGCAAGGATGCCTTCGGAGAGTGCGAGTTGCGGATCGGCATCGGTAAAATCGAGGGTTAAGCGACCATTGAGGTAGTGACGAATTCGATTTCCTTCGGCACGGATCACAACATCATTCCAGTCATTGAGCTTGAACAGCTTGGCGAATTCATCTTCGTTGATGCATTGACCGGTTGCTTTCTTGCCACCGTTTTCCCAAGTCGCTTTCTCACCCGCGAGGCAAATTCGTCCGCGTTTTCCACCTTCATCGTAGATAAAGCCTGCGACGTTTGGCAACTTCGCTTCATTTCGAAGTTCGTGCTGGTAACCTCGTACGACCCACTTGTTCTTGGCTTGAGGCGTTTCGATATGCTTTGAGCGATATTGAATGCCTGAGTTGTTGCTATCCGTGCAACGGAAGGAGAGCCTAAGTTCAAAGTCCTTGAGTACGCCACCCTTCCATATCAGAAACGTGTTGCCGTTGGCTGGATGCTCAGCCGTCGTCTCTCCGTGAATCACCCCATCGCGAACACTCCATAGCTCGGGATCTCCATCCCATCCGGTGAGGTCTTTGCCATTGAATAACTCCGTTGTTCCTTCGGCAATTGCCTCAGGGGCTTGCTCGAGAATCTTCGTAAGGGATTCTTGAGCACTTGTTGTCTGCCAACCAAGAAAACTAAACGAACAAAACAACAAAGCGACTTGCAACGAGCGACGCATGGCAAAGGTTCCAATGTAGACGGGATATAGAGGAGTCTATGGAGGGGAATGGTTCATTGAGTAAGGCTAACTCTAGAGTTTGCCTTCAACTGCTAACTGATGGAAAAAGTGCTGAACGGAATTTTGGTTCTTGAGCAACCAGTCGATCGAAGGTTCGCAGTTCATGGCTTTGGCGATTGCCTTGGTAGTAGCTTCGCGGTTCGTTCTGAAAAGGACTTCTGGATCGTATTCGGCGGTGACGATGGACGGGTCAAGCCACACCGAGACGATGATTCCTAGATCGTTTGCTTTGGCCTTTGGAATGAACCCTTCACGAACAGCGTCGAGCACACCGTGAGCGATCGCTGCTTGTACAGTTCCCATGAGGATGTTGGTGTATTTCTCATTGTTGACTGTAACTTTGCTGACCATGACCGTGGCTGGTCTGACTTGGACATCGCAGTTGAGAATCGCGAAGATCTTCGAGTGCCCTTTGGCTTGGTTTCCGATCATGTTGGCGATTGAGTATCCGACGGGACCGTCGAGCTCGCCGATGACTACTTCTGGCTCGGCTGCGGACCAAGCTTCGGTGGACTCGACGAGTGCTTCACCGGTACGCATGACGATTCGTCCGGATTTGCTTGAGGATTTGCTTGAGGATTTGCTCGATGAGGATTTCTTGGAAGTGGACTTCTTTTTCTTTGGCATCGTTGCGCTCGCTTGTTGTAACTAGATTGAAAAACGAATTAGTGAGAGTGGTGATGGCTATGTGCCGTTGGTTGTTCTTCGATGGGGACAATACCCAAGTAGTTTAGATTGATGTGGCAGATGTTTTTGATCCACTGAGGGCCGAGGGAGCCGAAGACCATTCCGAAAACGGCGAAGCCTAGGGCTACGAGTTGTGCAGGAAAGACTTCATCGATTCCTTGGAGAGCTGCGATTGGGATCGAGTTGCAGAAGGTGACCACGGCCCAAGATAGGACTCCGAGAACGATAGAGAAGATCGCGCCTTGGGTCGTAGCGCGTCTCCAATACAAACCTGCGGTCAGCGGTACGAATGATCCGGCGAGCGTTACTTGGTAAGCGTTAGAAACCAGTTCGTAGATCGGAGTTCCTTCGGTGAGGATGGCATAGGTCAGTACCAAGGAGGTAAAGACAAAGATGGTGATTCGCATCGCGAGGAGGAGTTGCTTATCGCGCAGATGCGGATAGATGTGTCGCAGGATGTTTTCAACGAAACTGGTGGAAGGAGCAAGCAAGGTAGCCGAGGAGCAGGACTTGATCGCCGAGACCAGAGCACCAAAGAAGAGGATTTGTGCGAAGAGAGGCATGTGATCCAAAATCATTTTAGGCAAGACTCTTTGAGGGTCACTTTCGAGGAGTTCTTTGGAATGTTCAGGCATCTGAATCAGAGCAGCAACGACGATGAACATTGGCACGAAGGCGAAGGCGAGGTAGCACAGTCCACCGATGACTGCTCCAAGCTTGGCGGATCGTTCATCCTTCGCCGACATCACCCGTTGAAACACGTCTTGTTGAGGAATCGAACCGAGCATCATGGTGATGGCTGCCGCGATGAAAAACGCCCAGTCCTTGAAGCTCGGAGGGGGAAGAATCTTGAACCAGTCTTTTTCACTTGCATAAGCGAAGACTTTGTCTGCACCACCGACGAGTCCCGACGCATACCATGCTATATAGGACAAACCGATGACCAGCACGATCATTTGTATGAAGTCGGTCCAAGCCACGGCGAGCATTCCCCCCATCATGACGTAGACGAGGACGAGCACCGTACCGATGATCATCCCTGTAGCGTGGTTGATTTCACCTCCGGAGAGGATGGTAAAGACCAAGCCGAGAGCGGTGATTTGAGCAGCAACCCAGCCTAGGTAGCTGATGATGATCATTATTGAGCAGAGGATTTCGACGGGAGTACCGAATCGCTTGCGATAGAAATCTCCGATGGTTAGGAGTTTCATGCGGTACAAGCGAGTGGCGAAGAACAGTCCCACAAGTACCAAGCACATCGATGCCCCGAAGGGGTCTTCGATGACCGAGTTGAGTCCCCCTTCCACGAACTTTGCGGGGATTCCCATGACGGTCTCTGCACCGAACCACGTCGCGAAGCTTGTGGTGATCACCATGTACAGAGGCAGAGAGTGGCCGGCGACGGCAAAGTCCTCTGTGTTTTTAACGCGGGTTCCAGCCCACGCTCCGATAGCGAGGGTACCGAGTAAGTACAGAAGGACAAAAACAAGCAATTCCCAATTCATACATCACCATAGCAACCCTTGGGTTGTGCGCCGTTGCTTATCTCTCGACACCTTTAACCCGTTTCCTGCACGCTGGTACTTGTACCGCATTCACATTCTCCTTGGAGGAATTCCCCGAGGAGAATGCATTACGATTTCGTACTTTTGGATACAGGAAGTTGGATCTTAGATACTCAAGAGAGTGGCTACTGGAACGAACTCATTGGGTCCAAGAAACAGAGTGTAAAAGGATATTCGAATGTTATTTCGTTTGAGTGAGGAATGGCAACACGACAAGTCCGCCGTCTTTATCGCGACAATCGATTTCCAAAAACTCTGGGAATTGTGATTCACCGTTGAGGATTTGGATCGAGACCCCGGAAGCTTCTTCGAGTTGGATCAGTTCGCGACGTTTACGGTTATTGAGGTAGGTTGCCACATTTTCGTTGACTCGAACTTGGATCTTGCAAACACCTTGTTGTTGGCAAGCGAGCATGAGGATTCGAGTTACTTCGATCGACATGCTTTCTGCGGTTTTCACCAAGGCGCGTCCCTTGCAGCAAGGGCAGTCTTCGTAGACGCTTCGCTTGAAGCTTGGTCGAATCCGCTGGCGAGTCATCTCGATCAACCCGAAGGGGCTTGTGCGTAGAATTTTGGTTCTTGCGCGATCGCGTTGCATCGCATCCCGCAATGACTTTTCGACCTTTCGGCGATGGGATTCCTTTCGCATGTCGATAAAGTCGTTAACGATAACCCCGCCGAGGTCTCGCAATCGAAGTTGCCTTGCTATTTCCTTGGTTGCAGCCAAGTTCAAGTGGAAAGCGTTTTCTTCGGCGTTCTCTTCGTTGCCACGGAAGTTACCGCTGTTGACATCGATTGCCACGAGGGCTTCGGTCGGATCGATAACGATCGATCCACCACCTTTGAGAGGGACGATGCGTTGGTGGATCTTTGCGATTTCTTGTTCGAGTTTATATCGGAAGAAGAGAGGTTCGCGGTTTTCGTAGAGTTGGATTCGGCTAGCGTATTTCGGCATCACCATTTCCATAAAATCTCGAGCGCGATTGTAGGCTTCAGGGTGATCTACGATGATCGAGTCGATATCTTCGGTGAAGGTATCCCGGATGGTTCGGATCATGATGTCTGATTCTTCATAGACATCGCATGGGCCGGGTTGGTTTTTGATACGTTTAACCAAGGCTTTCCAGAGTCGCAGGAGATACGCAACGTCGCGCGATAGTTCTTTGCGATTTCTTTCTTGCCCGGCGGTGCGGACGATGAATCCGACTCCCTTTGGGATATTCATGTCGAGCATCATCGACTTGAGTTTCTTGCGCTCGGTTTCGTCTTCGATTTTTCGGCTTACGCCGATACGTCCGAGGGAAGGCATGAGCACCAAGTATCTTCCGGGGATACTGATGTAAGTTGAAAGGGTTGGTCCTTTGGTGCCGATCCCTTCTTTGATAACTTGAACCAGTACTTCGTCGCCGCGACGAAAGATTTCTTGAATGGGTGGCTTGAATCTTGGACGGCCAGATCGAAGTTTTCCGCCGCGTGGGGGACGAGGTCCACCTCGATGATTAGAAGGTTCTTCTGAGCCTTCGTTGTTATCCTCTTCGTCGTCGATACCGAAGTTCTTGCCGCTGAGGATTTCAGAAGGATCGTATCCGGCTTGTCGGAAGTATTCCGGTTCGATGTCGGAGATGTGTAGGAAGCCGTTTCGACCGACACCGAAGTCCACGAAGGCGGCTTGGATGCTCGGTTCGATATTGACGATCTTCCCTTTATAGATGTTCCCGACCCAGTTGTTTTGGCTTGTTCTCTCCGTGTAGAGTTCTTCGAGAATTCCGTCTTCGAGGAGGGCGATTCGGCACTCTTCTGCCTGCGAGACGTTGATGAGCATTTCCTTCTTCATGGACGACTTTATCCTTTTGCATTGTTCACTAAATGTTTCTGAGTTCGCTTCGCCCTTGAGAGTGCGACGCGAGAGCGATCATGCTTGAAGCACGATTTCGGGCACAAGCCCTGCCAATTGATTCATTAAAAACGCGTCGACTTCGCGAGCCGTTCCCAATCGCAGCGCGCGCCAAGCCATCGCTTCGCATTGCCCGAGAGTTACGGATCGGATCGCTTTTTTGATCACGGGGATCGCTGAGGGAGCGAGGCTTAGGGTACGGATACCCATGCCAACCAAGAGGAGTGCGTAAGCGGGATTATTGCTCATCTCGCCACAGACACTGGTTGATTTGCCATGCTCCGAAGTTATTTGCTGAGTCCGTTGAATCAAACGGAGTACAGCGGGATCACAAGCCTGGTACAAGTCCGCTACGGAGTCGTTGCTACGGTCGACCGCAAGGGTGTACTGGGTTAAGTCGTTGGTCCCGATGCTCACGAAGTCAATTTCTTCGATGAATCGATCCAACATAAGAACAGCGGCCGGCACCTCAACCATCATGCCAACTTGCAGACTCGACGGAACCCGTACTCCTTCGCTAACCAAATCTTCGGTGACACTTCGAAGAAGGAATTTGGCGCTGCGGAACTCGTCGAGCGTAGTAACCATCGGGAACATGATGCGGCAATCGCCTGCACAGGCGGCTCGCAAAATGGCCCGAACTTGGACCCGAAACAAAGAAGGATTTCTCAGACTAAGTCGGATCGATCGCAAACCGAGAAACGGGTTGTTCTCGGGTTCAATTGGACGTGTTTGTCCCATTTTATCCGCACCCAAATCAAGGGTTCGAATAACAACCGGACGGCCTTGCATGTCCTTCAACACTTTTAAGTAAGCAAGGTAATGATCTTCTTCGGAGGGCTCCGTATCGTGACCCAAGTAGAGGAACTCGGTCCGATAGAGTCCCACGCCATCGGCACCGCGCGTTAAGGATGCTTGGGCCTCGTTGGGGAATTCGACGTTGGCCATCAGCTCAACGCGGACGCCATCGGTGGTGGTTGCCGGCAGGTCTTTCAGTTCGGAGAGCTGCGAGACGATCGAGGCACGAGCCATGCGACGTTCGCGGTAGCGATCCAAGGTGGCTTGGTCGGGCGAGACGAAGATGCGGCCGAGGTGTCCGTCGATGATGACTTCATCGCCGGAACGAATGTTGTGTAGAAAGTTTCCAACGCCGACGACAGCAGGAATTTCCATGCCGCGGGCTACGATCGCAGTATGTCCACCAGGACCACCAGCCTCGGTGCATATGGCAAGGACTTTTTCAGGGTCGAAGGATGCGGTCTCCCCGGGCGTCAAGTCATGGCTTACGACGATCGCTTCGTTCGTCAAGGACTTGAGTGTCTGCGCTGGTTTACCCGTGAGAGCTTCTAGCAACGTGCGTTCTACGTCGCGCACGTCGGCAGCTCGTTCGGCGAGAAACGAAGAACTCGCTTTTCGAAAAGCAGCTGCGTATTTAGCGAAGACTTCGCTGACGGCGTATTCGGCCGAGTACAGGTTATCGCGAATCAAATGATCCATTTCGGATCGGATGTGTGGATCGACGAGAAGTTGTTGTTGGGCTGTGAAAATCCCGCCGAGGTCAGCGCCCCACGAAGCGGAGGTTTGCTCACCGCGGGCTGCGAGTGCTCGATGGGCGCGTTCGACAGCAGCAACCAATCGTGCCCATTCGCTCGCGGTTTCTTCCTTTGAAATCAGGCATCGGTCAATGCTGTACCCCTCGCGGTCAAAGACAAGTGCTTTGCCTACCGCGACTCCTGGGGAAACTGCGATGCCTTGAAGTTCGAGCATGCTGCGTTACAGCTCATCAAAACGGGATTCAAACAATCGGGCAATGGCCTCCACTGCGGAGTCCGCATCAGGCCCGGAGGCTCGCAACGTCAACACGCTTCCTTGTGAAGCCCCGAGGGTCATCAAACTGATCATGGACCTGCAGTCCGCGACTTGTCCGCATCGCTCTAGTTCAAGGGAGCAAGTATATTCGGTGGCCAATCGAGCAAGCTTCCCTGCGGGGCGCAAGTGCAACCCTTCGGGATTTTGAACAGTAAGATCTCGGCTGATTACTTCAGTGTGTGTCGGTTCCATCAGCTTGCACCCGATTCCCGATCGGCTTCTTCGAGGAGGTGCAAGATATCGACAGCGGTTTTCGATTGCCCTAGGAGTTTACAGAATTGGTCGTCACGAAGTTGCCTTGAGATGTTTTCCAAGGCTCTTAGGTGATCGCCGGGTCGATCCGGCGGAGAGACCAAGAGGAAAAACAAAGAAGCCTTTTGGCCGTCGAGCGACTCGAAATCCAAGCCAGTGCCACTTACTCCAACGGTGCCGACCAGTTTGGTCACGCTCGGATGCTTCGTATGCGGAACCGCAACGCCTCGTCCGATTCCAGTGCTACCGAGTTCTTCTCGTCGCATGATCGCGCGGATGATGTCATCGCGATCTTTTTCCAGAATCTCACCGGCATCGACCAAGGTTTGCACGAGTTCGGCAATCACTTCTTCCTTCGTCGACGAGCCTAAATCCGACTTAACGGCCTTAGGGGAAATAAACGCAGAAAACTTCATTGAGGTCCCATTCCTTAACATGCATCATTTTGATTTTCCGCTCGATCTGTTCCATCGCTTCTGCGGGAGTCTTTAGCTCAACCGCAGAAATACTTCTCATGGGCAGATCGTTCGGATTTTGAAAGTGGAGCACCCTCCACGAGGATCTTTTATGAGATCTTACGGACGTTGTTTTACGAGTGACGCGGAGTCTGACCACCCTTGTGATCCGTGACCCGCTCTTTGTGCTTGCGAATCTGCTGTTCCACTTTGTCGATGGTCAAATCCAATGCGGATACCACAGAATTCGATTCCGTTGCCGCTACAAAGTCGGGAGCATGCTCAGCCGAAACGTTGATTTCGACCGAAGGCCTGTCGAGTCGTTCCAAGTCAACCGTAACCTCAATCGCATTGATCCGATCGAAGAACCGCCGAAGCTTCTCAACTTTGGTGGTGATGATTTCTTGATCGTCGGCTTTGAGGTGGCCGTGTCGCGCAGATACGTTTACTTGCACAGAAGACTCCTGATTGTGGATATCGTGTGATAAGACTGTCGGGCTACTAGAATTGTATCTTTCTTTCCCCTTCCCACAAATCCCCATTCCAAGCCAGAAACCTCGCAAGCCTGGGATTCCGTGCGGGCTGTAAGGGACCCTGGCATGCACCTAAAAATCGGGGCAATCGCCAAGATCCCCAAAAACCTTGCGAATACGGGTTCGATCCGTGAGGTGATTGAGTGACTTTCAAGCGAGCCGTGCTCGAACCGCAGGGGGGCCCCCAGGAAAATCCAAATTCAACGATAATTCGGAAAACATTGCAGAACACTTTGGGTTTACATAGATCCGGTTGCTTTCGAATCTATACTACGCAAGGGATGGTCCGAAACCATTCAGGCCGTGGGTTTGCCGATTCGAAGGCTTTACACCCCAATACTTGTATTAGTTTGGTTGATTGAGTGGTGGCTAACGTGAGTGGTTCGTTTTTGCCGGTGGAGAATGCGATGAAAGACAAAGCCTATAACAAACCGGTTAACACGACGAGTGGGAATTGCGAGGGCAAGATGGTCAGACGACACGGCGCTTTTTTGGGGATGATTCTCGCTGGAGCTCTCGGTCATTGTCTTTCCGAGCAGGTGCAAGCCCAACCGCCGGGGATGTCGTTTGGTGGGGGTGGGCCTCCAATGATGATCATGGGGGGAGGTGATCGCGGTGGTGACCGAGGTGGTGATCGAGGTCGCGGTGGCGATCGAGGCAGTTGGGGCGGTGGTGGCTTTAGTGGCGGATTCGGGGGTGGCGGTTTCAGTGGAGGTGGTTTCGATCCTTCTCAGTTCATATCTCGGATGGATACAAATGGAAATGGATCGATTGATCCAGAGGAAGCCCAAGGTCCTGCGCGATTCATGTTGGATCGGATGGCTAGGAACAATCCCAAAATTGATTTATCGAAACCGATTCCCATTTCAGTCATCACGGAATCGTTCCAGCAGATGCGAAGCGGTGGTGGGTTTGGCGGCCCGAGCCCTTGGGGCGGCGGCGGTGAATCCTCGGAAGAGTCGGTCGGTGGTGCATCTGATAGCCTAGTGCCAGGATTCGGGGTAAAAGTGCAAAAAAACCCGGTTCCCGGTTTTGGTGCTGCAAGTAAGACCGCGAGTGTAAATGTCGAAGAGCAAGACTTACGCGATGCGGATGAGCGGATGCGTCGTTATGACCGCAACAACGATGGTGGCATCGACGAGACGGAATACCGTGAGACACGTTGGTCGGAGAAGATGACTCAGTGGGATAGCAACAAGGACGGCAAGCTTACGCGAGAGGAAGTTGCGGTTCGCTATGCGCGTCGCCGTGTGCTCAACAGCGGTTCATCGAATCCACAAGAACAACAACGCGGTGGAGATTTCCGTGGTCGTGGAGGGGAGCAAGCACAACAAGGCGATAACAAGGATGACGGGAAATCGATCGCTCACCCATTTGAAAAGCGTGCAAGTTTTCGCGTTACCGATAGCAGTGGAAAACCTCCCCGTCCTTCGGGAGTGCCAGATTGGTTCGCTCGCGACGACATCAATGGGGACAACCAAGTCTCGATGGGTGAGTTTGCTCGCAAGTGGGATGCTTCGACGCTTGAAGACTTCAACAAGTTCGATACGAACCAAGACGGATTTATCACGCTTCAGGAATGTTTAGTCGCTGTGAAAAATGGCTATCTAAAGGGTTCTTCGAGTAGTTCGGTGGCGAGCTCTGGTGAGTCGAGCTCCGGCTCCGATGCTGCTGGTAACACAGATGATGGATCGATGAAGAAAGCCTCAGGGCCTTCGGCGGGTGCTCCTTCTGCACCTGCGACAAGTGCTGGTGCTGGCATGGATGACAAGATGCTTGCGTTTGCAAAACGTCGCATTGATATGTCCGATAAAGATAAGAATGGATTCTTAACGCCTGACGAATTCAAAGCCTCTGGCTCGATGACGTTCCAGGATGTCGATAAGAACGGCGATGGCCGAATCGATCTTCAAGAGTACGTCCAGTACCGAAACGCGCGCTGATTGACGATGGTTCCATTGCCTTTATTTTCATCATCCATGATTCTCATAAATAGCCCATGCGGTGCTCCTTCGACTCCGCTCTCTTACCGATGCGCGATGCATACCCATTCCCAGTCTTGTGTTTCGCCTTGGTTCGGCACGAGAAACATGTTTGCTTTCGCGTTGGCGTGGTGTTTCGCGGTTGCCTCTGGTGACTTATGCACCGCCCAAGAGACCTGGGTCGGGTGGCTTGAGACGAAGTCCCAGAACCTACGGCTCATCGTGCAGCTAAACTCCAACGTTGCATCGAAGAGCGACGTTTCTGGTTCGATCTCTAGCCCTGATCAATCACCTGCTTCGCTTCCGATCACAAAGGCGAGTATCGACGAGAAGGGTGCTTTCACTTTCGAAGTCAATCCGCAGGGAATCGGATCTGCTGCTTACGGTTTCAAAGGTGAATTCCAGGGAGAGAGTCTTATTGGTGAACTTGAACAAGCCGGCGTCAAGATTCCAATTACCTTTGCAAAGACGAAGGAGTTGCCTTCTGAAGGAAAAGAGCTTCTCGGTGCGAATTCCGCTTGGGTCGGTTCGCTTGATGTGGGCAGTCGAAAAGTTCCGTTGCGTTTCCGCATCTATAACAGTGCACCGTATGCCAAGGCAGAAGCACCGCGAGTTTTGTTCGATTCGTTGCTAGAAAAGGCAAACGGCTTTCCAGCAAGTCTGTCAGTTACCAAGAACGGGGAGTATGAATTCTCCATTCCTGCGATCCCTGGTAAAGCGAAGTACGTTGCAACTGTATCGGCTGATGGTGCCAAACTGACGGGAAAGTTTCAGCAAGGTTTCTTACCCCTTTCGCTTGAAATGACTCGCGTCGATGAACTTGCGGCTTCCGCAATCTCGGAAGATGCGATGCTTGTAACTCTCAATCGAATAGCAAAAAATCCGAAGGGGGAATCCAGCGGTGCGGGAACGCAGGAGCTGATGAACTTGGCGGAACCGAGCAACGATTCTAAGACGAGTGATCAAGGACAGAATACCCAACGCAAAGCAAACGTTACGCCTGCTCCGCCGCAACCTGGACTAGCGTCACTGCCCAAGGGAATTCGTGAAGAGTCGTTTGTCGTCGAACGCTTTGATGCTGGTAAACCAAGGCTCGATGCGAAGGGAAAGAAAGCAGACAATCGTTTTGAGCTTGCAGGCACCGTGACTTATCCATCAGGTTTCAGCGAAGATTCCCTAGCACCGGCAGTTGTACTGATTACCGGAAGCGGACCGCAGGATCGCGATGAGACGATTGGTCGTCACAAGCCATTTCTTGAAATTGCTCGCTCTTTGGCGAGCTTAGGCATGGTCGTCTTCCGCTACGACGATCGTGGGGTGGGTCAGAGCACAGGGGATTTCGTAAAATCTACCACCAACGATTTTGCAGAGGATGCTGTTGCGGTTTGGCAGTATGCTCGAGCAGTACCCGGGATTGATCGATCGCGGGTCGGACTACTAGGGCATAGCGAAGGTGGCATCATCGGTCCAATGGTCGCGGCATGGCAACGAGAAGTAGCATTCATGGTCTTGCTCGCTCCACCAGGACTGTCGGGTGGACAAGTCCTAAGCAGTCAGATCGACCGGATTGCTGAACTCCAAGGTGTTCCCGAAGCGCAGCGTGCAGTGGCTAGGTCTTTGCAACTCGATTTGCAACGTATTGCTTTGAAGTACGACGATAACGATGAGGCAGCGCTGAGCGAGGTTCGCAAGGCGGTGGTCGAACGCTGGGAAGGACTGAATCAGTTTTCAGCGAATGCAGCAGGCGGCTTTGATGACCTTGCGATGAAGAAGCAGGTGATCGATCAAATCAGTGCCCAGTTTCGAGGTTTGCAATCGGCTTGGATGCGGCATTTTCTTGCCTACGATCCGTCTTCGAATTGGGTCCTTTTCGACGCACCAGTACTTGCGATCTGGGGAGAGCGAGACACTCAAGTCTTACCGGAAATCAACCGCGAAAAGCTTGGAGAGATTGCCATGCACAATACTTCACTGCAATCCGATTTCGTCGTGATGCCAGGATTGAATCATTTGCTACAATCTTGCAACACAGGATTGCCAGACGAATATGATTCCAACGCTGAAGCGATATCACCGTTGGCTTTAGAGGTGATCGGGAATTGGTTGAAGGAACGTGAAATCCTCCCTTGAGAATTGACGCGGATGAAAACACGATGGATGGAACACGAGTCGGCGAGCAACGACGATATTCGTGACGAGATTTTTCGATTGCTCCTCTCGCTCAAACGCGGCGAGAGTATCTGCCCGACCGACGCTGCAAGAAACTTCGGCTCGAAATGGCGGCAGCTGATGCCCCATGTGCGGGAAGTTGTTGTAGATATGGCTCGCGATGGGCAGATAGAAGTTACCATGCGAGGTCAAGTGGTTGATGTCGACGAAGTGGACATCGAAGATGCTAAAGGCCCGATCCGGGTGCGGCTTGCTACCCAAAAGCCAGAAGACCAATCGGATTCAGAGGATTTGGATTAGGTCTGGGGGGGGGAAACACAGAGGCACAGAGGCACAGAGTAGGGAGAGGATAGAAGATAGTGGATAGTTTGTAGTGGATAGTTGGTAGTGGATAGTTGGTAGTTGGTAGTTGGTAGTTGGTAGTTGGTAGTTGGCCGGATTGGATCAAGTAAGTAGGTATAAGACACCGCTCCGTGCTCTCTGTGCCTCTGTGTTTCCAAATGGTCTTCGTTCCCATTGGCCCTACGCAAATAGTTCCTTGACGACTTGGCCGTGGATGTCGGTCAATCGGAAGTCGCGTCCACCGTAACGGTAAGTCAGTCGTTCGTGATCGATTCCGAGCAAGTGGAGCAGAGTCGCATGCAAATCATGCACATGGACTTTGTCCTGAGCGGCGTAAAACCCAAAATCATCGGATGCACCATAACTGAATCCGGGCTTGATTCCCGGGCCGCACATCCACCAAGTGAAAGCGTGGGGATTGTGGTCTCGACCGTTATCTCCTTGGGCCGTGGGAGTTCGTCCGAACTCTCCACCCCATATCAGCAAGGTGTCTTCGAAGAGACCGCGTCGGTGCATGTCTTCGATTAGCCCGGCGATGGGTTTGTCGACTTGAGTGGCCAGCTCTGTGTGCTTCTCTTTGAGTTCGGAGTGTTGGTCCCAGTAAGCATGGGAGACTTGGACGAACCTTACTCCTGCTTCGCTGAGTCTTCGAGCTAGTAAGCACTGACGGCCAAAGGTATCTGTTGGGCCACCATCGATGCCATACAGAGTTTGTGTTTCAGCAGTTTCATCGTCGATGCGGAATCTCTCTAACGCTTCGGATTGCATACGGTAGGCGAGCTCGAAACTCTCCTGGCGAGCTTGTACTGCTACATCGATAGCG
>JBJONT010000379.1:0-9623 GCA_046051705.1 Planctomycetota bacterium
CGAAGGTATCGACTCCGACGACCGCTTGGTTACCCAATCCATCGATAACTTCCTCAAGAATTCCAAGGCGATGGAACGGACCATCGAAAGCAGCCGCGCACTGGTCGCAATGATCGGCAAACCTGCTCCTGAAATCGACCCTATGGAATGGGTCAACGGGGAACCATTGAGCACACTCGCCGACCTGAAAGGCAAAGTCGTCTTGATCGACTTCTGGGCGGTATGGTGCGGGCCATGTATCGCTACCTTCCCACACCTCAAACACCTCAACGAAGAATTCGGCCCGAAAGGCCTGACCATCCTCGGAGTCACTCGACAATACAACTACGCTTGGGATGACGAAAAATCAGCGATCGCTCGAAGCGAACAACCGGTCTCCCTCGAAGACGAAGTGAAAATGCTCGAGAAGTTCATCGGCAAACATGAACTTACTCACCGCACGATGCTAACCCCTGAGAAGAGTGACATGCAAGCTCGTTACTTCGTCACCGGTATCCCACATGCCGTATTGATCGATAAACAAGGCTTGGTTCGCTTGGTCAAAATCGGTTCCGGTGCCGACAACGCACGCGAAATCGAAGAAACAATCGCCAAACTGCTCGCGGAATAATTGGCTTGGTGAATAATAACCTCGTAGGTCCGATGCATAAGCGGTGCTGCTCACCACAGCACCGCTGAATTCTTCTCCCCCGTGTTCGAACGAAATCCCAAAGCCAATGAAAAGTAAATGGAGAGCAAGACTGCGGCTTTGGGGTAAAAAACGCGGGGGACGCATGTCGGGCTGGTGGTTTATCGGCTCGCTCGGCGAAGCCCTGTTCTTCGCGGCTGTCTTTCTCCTGGGTGTATTCCTCTCCTCCGTGCTGATCACTTGGCAAGTCATGTCGCCAAGCACCCAAGTTATCAAAGTTTTTCACGGCTTCTGGCTGTTCCTCGGAGTCAGCCTCTCCTTTGCAATCCTTGGCGTTGTCGGATTCTGGTACCGCGTGCTGAAAGTTGTCACCAGCGATGAGCATCGAGAAGTCATCGCTCAGCGACGACTCGTTGCCGAACCCGCACGAAAACAATCTCAAAAAATCCCCCCTCCGAACATTCCAGACTTGAGGCTCTTTACTGATAGTCCAGGTGCTCGACTCGCGTTCCGACTCCCAAGTCACCTGCGGGAAAACGCCGGCTTGGTCGCTACAGGAATCTTCGCCATGGCTTGGAACGCCATGATCGCGGTCTTCATTGTCTACGCCGCAGGAAGTTTATTTGCCTCGCGAATACCATGGCAACTTCTGCTTTTGCTCATCCCCGGTATCTATATCGGTGTTCAATCCGCTAGACTCTTCTTCCGTTCCTTCGTCCGCACAATCGGTATCGGATCGACCACCGTCGAGATCGAAGACCTACCGCTCTTCCCAGGTCGTTCCTACCGCTTGGAAGTAGTCCAATACGGACGACTTGTTATCAAGAAAATCTCAGTACGTCTGGTTTGCGAAGAAGAGAGCACGTATCATTTCGGCACCGACGTGCGAACCGAACGACAGATCGTTTACAGTCAAGAAATCGCGACGCATGGTAGGGATCGTATCGACTGGGGATATCCGCTGAGACTCGAGTGTCAGTTTTCTGTCCCCAACGAAGCGATGCATTCGTTCCAAAGTATGCATAATGCGATCCATTGGAAAATCATTGTCGATGGAGAGGCAAACCGATGGCCCTCGTACTCCCGAAATTTCCCCGTCGTGGTTCATCCCCAACCACAACCCAATCGCACATCGGCTGCGTCATGATTCGGCTTCTCGGACTACAACCTACCTACATGCCGGGTGATTCGCTCGAATTCGAGTACCGCGTCACCAATGTCGACGACGCTTCTATTGTCGCCGTTGAAAGCTCTGTCTGCTGGGTGACTGAGGGCAAAGGAACCGAAGACCTCGGCGTACACTACTTCCAAAGACTATCCGGGAACTCACTCGCCTCCATCGATTGGAGTATCGCTCAACGTGTAGCTTGCCCTCTTCCTCTCTCACCCCTCTCGTACGAAGGTAAACTCGTAACCATCTCCTGGTGCGTTCGCGTACGCTTCTTTCTTAGCGATGGCACCGAATTAATGGCCCAACAACCCTTCTACCTCGGTACCGTAACCCGCAAAGTTTAAAGTTCCCAACCGACGTTTGAAGTAGACAACTCGCAGCTACTCTTCCTGCAAGCAGCCACTCTTCCTGCAACACGTCTAAATCATGGAACCAAGCAACGCCAATGGTAGCGACTCACTTGCCTCCCCAACTAGCAATCCATTCGCCACCCGATTCTTCCAACCCGGCGCAATCGCCTTCCACTTCGACTCCTCAGTCACCACGCAATCACTCGTAGATCAACTCATCGCCTCAGAGCAGCGACTTCCCTCAAAGGATCGCTCCCAAGCACAACCGTCCAGCCACTCGCAACATCGCAGCTCCCGAAAGTTCTTCGCCATCGTCGGCCCACATGGCACCGGGAAATCTACTTTGCTCTCCGAAATTCACTCGGAAATTCTTAAGCGCCACGCAAAGCAATCAAGCAAGCCACTCTTTTTGAACTCCGCGTTATCACCGAGCCGTTGCCTAAAGCATACCCTGCAACTCCTGACGAACCACTCGGTGTGCCTAGTCGACGGCTACGAGCAACTTCCCAAATGGGGCATACCCTTTACCCGTCATCTCGCAACCATTCTTAGACGAACTTTCTTAGTAACCTCGCACTCCCTACCCTATGGGTTCCGAGAACTATGGAAAACGCAGATGACCCCGCAAATCGAACAATACGTATTAACCCAATTGCTCAAGCAAAACGAACCGAACAAAGAGGATTCCATCGGGCACCTTCTCGACGAAATGATGCGATCTCCCGAGTGGATTCGCTCACGCAACCAGCACCGCGAAAATCTTCGAGAATCCCTCTTCGACATGTACGATTGGTGGCGGGACCGAGTCGACGAGAATCTCAAGAATCGGTAGACTTATTCCAGTTGCTTATTCTGTAAAACAGTGCTTGTAGGAACCGACTTGTATGTCCGTCGTGATGAATCTCCCTGGAAGTTTCTATCTCGGTCGCCGTTACGATCTAGCTGAAAAGAAACGCACTGAGTCGCAAGTCCACTACGAGTCAAAACATTTAACCACCCACGCACTGTGCGTCGGGATGACCGGAAGCGGCAAAACGGGTCTATGCGTCAGCTTGCTCGAAGAAGCCGCACTCGACGGCATTCCCATCATCTGCGTCGACCCCAAAGGGGACTTGGGAAACCTCTTGCTTCAGTTTCCACAACTGCGAGGCGAAGATTTTCGCCCTTGGCTCGATAAATCCGAAGTCCTCGCAAAACGCACCGAAGAAGACGCCGGACTTAGCGACGATGAAATCCTAAACCGCACAGCAGAATCGACCGCGTCGGCTTGGTCGAACGGACTGAAAGACTGGGAGATGAACCTCGACTATATCGAGACACTTCGCAAAATCGAAAAGGTCATCTACACACCTGGCAGCAACGTAGGCGTTCCTCTGACGGTCCTAAACTCCCTCGATGCCCCCTCGAAGGAAGTCCGCGAGGATGAAGAAGCCCTTCGCGATCAAATCTCCAGCGCCGTCTCAGGGCTACTTGCACTGCTGAACATCTCTGCCGATCCCCTGACAAGCCGCGAACATATCCTCCTTTCAACCATCCTCTTGGACGCTTGGACGAAAGGGAATGACCTCTCCATGGAAAACATGATCCGCGCCATCCAAAACCCGCCGATCAAAAAAGTAGGGGTCATCGATATCGATTCGTTCTACCCAGCAAACGACCGCGCGAAACTTGCGATGTCGTTGAACAACCTCATGGCATCTCCCTCCTTCGCAGGATGGATGCAAGGACAATCGCTCGATATCGACTCACTGCTCTACACCCCCAGCGGAGCACCGAAGATCTCGATCATCTCGATCTCCCATTTAAACGACTCGGAACGAATGTTCTTCGTCACCATCCTGCTCAACGAACTCCTATCGTGGATGCGAGCTCAAAACGGTACCGGTGCTCTCCGCGCGATCTTCTACATGGACGAAGTCTACGGCTACTTCCCTCCATCCGCGAAACCACCGAGCAAAGCACCGATGATGACCTTGCTCAAACAAGCTCGTGCCTTCGGCTTGGGTATCATGCTCGCAACCCAAAACCCGGTAGACCTTGACTACAAGGGGCTTTCGAACATGGGAACTTGGTTCCTGGGACGATTGCAAACACAACGCGATAAAGACCGAGTCCTCGATGGTCTCGAAGGCGCCTCGTTGCAACAAGGTTCCTCCTTCGACCGCAATTCGATGGACAAAAACCTCTCGGCCTTGGGCAAACGCGTGTTCCTTCTCAACAACGTCAACGATAACGCACCCACCATCTTTCAAACCCGCTGGGCCTTCTCGTTCCTCCGTGGACCACTTTCCAAACCGGAAGTCTCCGGTCTGATGCTCGAAAAGAAAAAGCAATTCGCGAAACCTTCTGCAACTCAGCCCTCAGACGCAACCAACTCTTCCGCAGCAACACCTTCCTCAGGAACACCCCCAACTCCGTCAAACACAAGTATTCCAGATATCTTCGGCGACCAACCGTTCCCCACGCACGGTTCCTCGTCACAATCCACCTCAAGCAACAAATCCGCTTCCGCACCTCCAATTCTTCCTGCGGGAATCGATGTGCGATACTTTGTCCCCAACAAAGCCTTCCGCGCTAGCAACAAGCTGGAATACCGTCCTGGTCTTATGGCTAGCGCCAGTGTCCATTTCGTCCGCGCCGCGAGTAACGTAGACGCTTGGTCCGATCTTCAGATCCTCGCCGAACTCGGCGAAAACGTACCTGAACACCTATGGGAATCTTCTTCGCGACTTGAACCAGAATCCTATCAATTCGATGATCCTGAATCAGGCTTTCGATTCAGCGAACCACCCACCGAAGTCCTACAAATCAAGAACTATAAAGCTTGGGAAAAAGAGCTCGCTGAATATCTCTTCCGTCACGAAAAGTGTGTGGTATATAGCTGTAAAGCACTGAAACAAACCACTGCGCCGGGGCTGAGCGAACTCGATGCGAGAATGGAGTTCGCCCAAGCCGCACGCGAAGCGCGCGACAAGGAAATGGACAAGATCCGCGACAAATACGCCGACAAACTCCGGACGCTCCATTCCAAAGTAATGATCGCACAACAACGAGTCGACAAATTGGTCGAAGAAGCCAAGTCGAAACGGATGGATGGTTTAGTCAACATCGGTACTTCTATCCTAGGAGCCCTGCTTGGCAATAAAGGAAGCTCGCGAGGGAGTTCTCGTACAAGCTCCGCCGTTCGCGATTTGACCGCCGCTTCGAATAAACAAAGCGATATCACACGTGCCCAAGAAACTCTTGAAGAGCTCATTCTTCAAAAAGATGAGATGGAACGTGAATGCATCGCCGATGTCGAACGGATCAAAACGGATTTCTCCGTCGAGAACTTGGTACTCGAAGCGACTGAGATCCCTCTGCGTAAAGCGGATACGAAAGTCAAACAGCTATCACTCGTGTGGATCCCTTGGCAAATCGATGCTCAAGGGAATGCAAGTCGGTTGATCGACACCATCGATGCATCCCAAGCGTAGGCGAGCGATCGCGGCATACGATGAATAGCAACGCGTCACAGATCTGGCATCCGACAATCGAGCAAATGCGAGCTTCGAATCTCTTCGAGTTCATCTCTAAGAGATATCCGGAGCTGCTCGCTAACGCTCGTGAACAACCGAATCCTTCGTCAGGCAATGGAGATCATGAGCGTGCCCCCGCGGAAACGCCCTTCGACGCGGCATATCTAGCCAAATCCTTACATCGCGAAAGCATCGATCACCCGGGGCTCTTCTGGCGAAACGTCTGGGAGCACTTCGGGTTAATCGGTGATCTGGGCCCCAGCGATTCGAACAACGCGAGCAACCTTTGGGAGCACCGATTCTTTCCCCAAGGAAAAATGAACTTCGCTGAAAACATCCTTGCACACGCAGGTCCATCTGATGCCTTGGCACTCATCGCTTGCGATGAAAAAGGGACATCCAAGCAATTGACCAAAGGTGAATTGCTCGAAATGGTTTTGAAAGTAGCGACATGGATGAGGTCGCGCGGCATCGGGCAAGGCGACCGGGTAGCAGGAGTCCTCTCCAACGGGATCGAAGCGATAGTAGCGTTTTTAGCTTCGAGCACACTCGGAGCAATCTGGACTTGTTGCGCTCCCGAATTCGGTGACGATGCGATCGTCGACCGTTTTGGCCAAACCGCGCCGAAGCTTCTAGTGATGGGGCTAGAATCGCAATACAACGGGAAGCAGTACGATCTTAGCCAGCGACTTGAACGATTGCTTGAACGCTTACCGAGTCTCGAAGGGGTCCTAATAACCAACGACCAGACGCACAGTAGAAGTTCTCGCAAAGTCCGGTTCGATTGTTGGAAGGACGTGCTCGCTGTTCAGCTTGCAGTTCCTTGGCAGTGGGAGCGGTTTGAGTGGAACCATCCGCTATACATTCTGTATTCATCGGGAACCACGGGCGTGCCCAAATGCATCGTACATGGGGCGGGCGGCAGTTTACTGCAACATGTCAAGGAACAGAGACTCCATTCGGACTTGAAGAACGGAGAGCGAATCTTCTACTTCACCACCACCGGTTGGATGATGTGGAATTGGCTGGTCAGCGCACTGGCTTCTCGCGCTACCATCGTCCTCTTCGATGGCTCACCGATGTACCCAGATCCCGGCGTGTTGTGGAAGCTCGCGCAAGATCACAAAGTGACACATTTTGGTGCAAGTGCACGGTACTACGCGGCGTTGGAAAAGATCCCTTATGTCCCTCGAGATCACTTCAATCTCGATTCGATAAGGGTATTGCTCTCGACCGGCTCGCCTTTATTGCCCGAGCAATACCACTGGTTATATCAGTCCATTCGTTCCGATATCCACCTCACATCAATCTCGGGTGGAACCGATATCGTATCGTGTTTTGTGCTAGGCCATCCAATGCTGGGCGTAACTGCAGGTGAGATCCAAACCAAAGGACTTGGGATGGATGTCCAAGTCCTCGACGAGACGGGCCGTCAACTATTCCAAGAACCAGGCGAATTGGTTTGCAAAAATGCATTTCCAAGTTTGCCACTTGGATTCTGGGATGATCCCAAACAGGAACGCTATCGCCGAACATACTGGGAACGCTACCCTGGAATTTGGTGGCATGGTGATTGGGCCATGGAAACAGCCAGTGGCTCGATGGTGATCTACGGTCGCTCGGATGCCACCCTCAATCCCGGAGGAGTACGAATCGGGACTGCCGAGATTTATCGGCAACTCGAAGGCTTCCCAGAAATACTCGAATCCGTCGCCACGGCTTGGCGACACGATGGCGACGAGAAGATCGTGCTCTTCATCAAGCTAAATGGAACTTCTCCGTCCAACTCTGAGCCATCAGCTACCCACGATTTGCAATCCGCTATTCGGCATCGCATAAGAACTTTTTGTTCCCCAAGGCATGTCCCTTCCTGGATTGTGTCAGTAGCCGATTTGCCCAAAACCATGAACGGGAAGCTTTCAGAAATTGCCGTTCGCAATGCCATTACGAAGCAGCAGATTGGCAACGTGGGAGCATTATCAAATCCAGAGTGCTTGGACTTTTTTAGAGCTTGGCAACCTGATTAATCAACAGCATCAAAATATTGCAACGAAGCGAATAACACGTACCGACGATAGGATGTTTGCAAACGATGAGCAGCAAAGAAGACATCTCCATACGCAAGATTGATCACATTCGGTTCGTAGTTGGGAACGCGAGGCAGTCAGCTTATTTCTACCGCAACGCATATGGATTTGACATTACAGCCTATGCAGGATTGGAGACGAAGGTCAAAGACGAAGCTGGGTATGTGCTTAAGCAAGGTGGCATTTATTTCGTGTTGGTATCACCGCTTCGAGCCAATCATCCCGATGCCCATCGCTTGATCCTCCACGGTGACGGAGTGTCGGACATCGCTTTGCAAGTTGACGATGTTCGTCGTTCGTACCAAGTGGCTGTTGAAAGAGGTGCGATCGGAGTGGTCGGCCCGCAAGAAATCGTCGACGAGTATGGCACTTATGAAACCGCGACGATTCGCGCCTACGGGGACACCACTCACACGTTCGTCAATCGCGACAAGTATGAAGGTTCGTTCGCACCAGGATTTAAACCGATTGACCCATCGCGATACAACCCAGCCACCTATCATCCGACTGGGTTGCTAGGCATCGACCATATCGTCGGCAACGTGGAAGAAGGGAAGATGAATGAGTGGGTCGAGTTCTACCGCAAGGTGCTTGGATTCGAGCAGTTGGTTTCCTTCGACGATAAAGATATTTCCACGGAGTATTCCGCGTTGATGTCCAAGGTAGTGCAGGGGGGTAGGGGGCGGATCAAGTTTCCGATCAATGAACCTGCGGAGGGAAAGCGGCGGAGTCAGATCGAAGAGTACATCGATTTTTATGGCGGTGCTGGCGTTCAGCATATCGCTTTAGCTACCAACAACATCGTGAAAACGGTCCGTGCATTGAGAGACAACGATGTATCCTTTTTGCGCGTTCCGAAAACATACTACGACACCCTGCAACAGCGAGTCGGCTCGATCAAAGAAGATATCGCGGAGTTAGCGGAATTGGGGATCCTGGTCGATCGCGATGACGAAGGGTACATGTTGCAAATCTTCACTAAGCCAGTGCAAGATCGTCCAACCTTGTTCTTTGAAATCATCCAACGTGAAGGATCGAAGAGCTTCGGAAAAGGGAACTTCAAAGCACTGTTTGAAGCGATCGAACGCGAACAATCAATCCGTGGGACGCTCTAGCCCTTGGTTTTTCACACCACTGCCATAGGCCATTTTCGCTAAAACTTCGCTTGGCGACAAAATCGCGAATCTCCATGTTTTCATTGGGTTTACGCGTGTTACTCACTTGGGGATGAGTCACGCGACTTAGAGCCTTTCGGAGGTTTATAGCCCATTTGGACCGAAAATCGGGGATGGGTGAGTCACTCATTGGTAGTGCTATAATCCACCAAGTGATCGATACTCCTGGACTTTACCAGGCGCCCAATCGTAGAGAGTCAAAAATGGTCATCAGCGTTAACATCCCCGATGGAACAGAACAGATACTTGCTAAGCAAGCTGCATTACGCGGCCAGTCTGTTGAATCCTATGCGGCTGAGTTGATTCGTAAGGGTGTCATCGGTAGCCGATCATTTGCTGGAATCTTGGCTCCGTTCCGTGAACAAATCGCTGGAACCCAAATCACTGACGCTGAGCTCGAAAATGTTTTCGAAGACGCCAGAAACGAAGTACACGCGGCCAATCAAGGGCAAGAGTAATTGGGAAGGCCAAAAGTCGTTTTTGACTGCATGATCTTTCTGCAAGCCGCAGCAATCAGCCATCCAAGCATAGACTCTCGCTCGTTGCTGCCTTCGGGACGAGCGGCTGGATAAGCGGCGATGATAGCGACGAGTTCTCGTGCGCAAAAGTGCAGAATGTTGTGACGCGGAGCATGGGGAAGGATCAAGTACCAGCTTCCGACTTTAGCTCTTCAAGCAATGCAGTTGTGCCGTGC
>JBJONT010000380.1:0-32914 GCA_046051705.1 Planctomycetota bacterium
ACGAGCACGAGCACGAGCACGAGAACCAAGTGAACTGATCGAATCAAGCAATCGAATCAATCATGGTGGCATAGGTGCGATTTCGCCCGCCACCGATAACAACTTCCATCGCCAAGTTGCAATGGCTCTTCGGGAATGCTAGTGGCTCGAATTGATTTGGATCGGCTGCTTCAGCGCCGTGCTCGTGCTCAGTGAAACGGTGCTCGTGCTCGTAATCGAAAGCCACCTGTAGTCGTCGTATGTTCGTTCAAATCACGACCTAAATTTGAAGGAAACGAAACAGGTCCCGTTGTCTGAGTACGAGTACGAGTACGAGTACGAGCACGAGCACGAGCACGAGCACGAGAACGAGAACGAGAACGAGAACGAGAACATTGCCAGTTGTACTCGCAACGCTCGGCCGGCAAGTGCAAAGCTTATCGCTTGGGCTTCGCGCGTTTACCAAAGGACTTTGGGCGACTCGCCCCAGAGCGACTTGGACTCGATCGCGGCTTGATCTTCCGCACCTTGCCACTTATCGAGCGACGACGCTTGGGACTCGCTTCCGTCTCGGTTCGCTGTCCACTCGGCTCCTTCGGCTTGGAACGTGGCCCCCTTCGATTCGAGCCCTTCTTGGTAGGCTTAGTTAGACCATGAAGTTCATGATCTTCCGCATCCGTGGAATGAAAGGGGTGCTCGCGATCAACCTCGATCTTCATCCCAATCGTCTTTTGAATTTCTTGAAGGTACTTGAATTCATCGCTTGAGCAGAAGGTCACGCTCTCGCCGCTAGCTCCCGCGCGAGCCGTCCGGCCGATTCGGTGCACATACGCTTCAGCTTCAAGCGGCACATCAAAGTTCACCACATGGGAGATATCATCGATATCGATTCCTCGAGCGGCGATGTCGGTTGCGACCAATACCCTAACCTTGCCATCGCGAAACCCATTGAGGACTCGCTGCCTTGCGTTTTGCGAACGCCCTCCGTGAATTCCTTCTGCCGAGACTCCTGCATCCATCAAGGACTTGAACAACCTGTCGGCCCCATGCTTGGTTCGAACGAAAACAAGGACCCTTGATTTCGAGTTATCCTGAAGGAATCGATCCAGCAACTTGCGTTTGTTATCTCGATTCACAAACATCACCGTTTGCTTGACTCTGTCCGCCGTCCTTGACGGAGGAGTAACCATCACGGTGACGTGGTGATGAAGCAGCGTGCTTGCCAAAGCCTCGATCGGAGCGGGCATGGTCGCGGAAAGGAAAACCGATTGTCGTCTTCGGGGCAGGAGTCGGACAATCTTCTGAACGTCCGGCATGAAACCCATGTCGAGCATCCGATCGGCTTCGTCGAGGACGAAATACTGCAACTTCTCGAGATTGCAATAACCTTGCGAGATCAGGTCAAGCAACCGCCCGGGGGTTGCGACGACGATATGAACACCTTTGGATAAAGCAGCAACTTGAGGACGTTGCCCTACGCCACCGAAAACTGTTGTGTGACGGACTTTTGTGTGCCGGCCGATATCCCGAATATTCTCAGAAATTTGGACCACCAACTCGCGGGTTGGCGCAAGGATCAGTCCGACCGGTTGACACCGAGTAGCGTACTGCTCGAGTTGATGGATCGCTTGGAGAATCGGGATGGCGAAAGCTGCCGTTTTTCCCGTACCGGTCTGGGCGCAACCGAGCAAATCTTTCCCAGCGAGAAGTGGTGGAATCGCGCCAGCTTGAATCGGAGTTGGGGTAACGTACTGCAACGTCCGAAGCGCAGACTGAATTTCCGGAATGATCGGTAGGTCGGAAAAAGTGATAGACACAGACGCCTCAAAGCCCTTCAGCAAACCGCTGTTATTGAGCATACCGCCGAGCGAACTCTGACGATAATGAGCAACCGCACGTTAGGTGTAATAAGAGCGATATTCTAAGCAGATCAGCGAAAATCCATAAGTGCAAATCTGTCTAAAGCCCAATAACACCGAATCGACAACTACAGTCGCCTAATAGACGAACTGGGTTCGCACTTGAAGGTGATCGGTCTCACCCATGGTCCCAAAGCGATCCAGCCAGGTATGCCCCCAGCCAATACCAAACTTCGCATGACGTGTGGCCCACCAGTTGGTTCCGAAGTAGGTCTTGTAAAACTCCCCACCCTGAAAGATGTCATCTTCTAAATCGACATTCGAAAAACGAGCTACAAGCTCGATAGCTCCGTAATGATGCTTCGGAATGATCCGGCGTGCATAACCGACGGTTCGGTCATACGGACGAGACTCACCAGTCAAAACCCAGCTAGTAACGACGTAGCATCCATAGAAATCAGGATTGCTTGAAGTATTCGTATTGATCCAACTAGGGATGTACTCAACCAATGCGGAGAACGGCCCACGGTTCCAAAGAAGCTCCAAGCCGAAGTTCCAAGCGTAGTTCGCCGGTATCCCACCGGTATCGACGTAATTGCTGGTCACATTCGATTCGGGCCGACCTTTCAGTCGATTTTGTCCATCGGAGGACATGTTGTATCGCCCTGCTAACCCAACATGGAAGTAATCGCGATCTTCATTGAGATCCCAAAGCAATCCAGTCGTTCGAAACGTTACATCGGTCCCGTTATTGATGAAACTCGACGGCGCAATTCCCCAATCTTGATCGTAAACACCAAACGCTGCCGTCGCCCGGTGGTCTTCTCCAAGCACCCGATTCAGTCGAATACCGGAATTTCGAGACACAAAGAATGGACTCAACACCCGTTCTTGTGCAGGCAAGTTCGCTGCATCGCCAACCATTTCATAAGCAAACGTTTCTTTTAACTTACCGACCGATAGAGTTGTCTCTGGTCCTCCGATTGGGGCCGTTACCGCCAAATCGGTCAAGTTCCACAATTGCTCAGGATCGGTATCGAACCCTTTGTACTCTGCTGCAAGCAAGTAACCCAGCTTGTATTCTCCCCCAATCTTCCCTCTGGCCATGAACCGAATCGCTCGGTCATCGAACTGATCGACCTGCTTTCCAACTTGGCTCAAACTCGCGGCGTCTTGGCCGAACGCGTTGTAATCCCCAATGACAACAAGTCCTGGAGTCATAGTTATCCAATGCTGATCGACATTGAGACTTTGCGTGATCTGTGGCGGGACGTCCGGGATCAGGTATTGCGGGGGTGGTTCATCAGCAGTCGGCGCAGTGAACTCTCCACGAGGCGGGGCTGGATCTGACTCGATCGACTGCGCAAAAGCATTGGCAGTGAACGCCGAAGCTACGATCAGTGCGGATAGGCTTCCCCTAAGTGCTCGTTGGAATCGTCTCATCGTTTTGTTAGTGAGCTTCGTACGCATGAGCGATCCTTTCGCGGGAACCTATCCCTGAGCAAGCCTTAAAACTGCTACTTTAAGTAATATCCCATTAATCGTAATAATTCCTTCGATTCGATCACCTAAACCGCTAGCCGCTAATCAGTCCTCGCTTCTGGAAAACTCGACCTAGTTTACCGCTACCTATCTTACCGCCACCTAGCTTCCCCCCCCGCACGAGTTAATTTCTCAAAACTGCGCCTTGATTGCGGAACTTATGAGCCAAGACACTCTACGGTTTTTTTCTCAATGAAATTAGGGCTCTCCGGCTGGAGTTAATCAAAATCCATGGCAAGTACAAATCTTCAGTGGACACGAAAAGGTATCGCGGCGTGTTATTACTCAATTCTCTTGATGGCTGTATTGCTCATCGTTGCGAATGTTTTGCCCCAATTTATGGCCGCCGGATACAAGGATATATTTCCGTTGATGAGCCTCTCCGGGCAGCTATTAAAGTGGGGTTATCCTGCCCTGCAGATAGCGATGATCCTTGGAGTCGGATTGACGATGACTGCCCCCCGGGCATCGAAAGTAATACCATGGGGAACCGCTTTTTTGATCTTTACTACTCTGGTCTACCTTTGGCCTTCAGTCGTATACCTAGGTAATCTTCCTGCCTCATGGCTGAATGGTTCCGGGATCAACTTCGGCTACCCATCGATCGTTCCGTTTATCCAAGCGTGGTTGTTTACTGGCATGCTAGCCCAGCTTGCAAGTTGGGTTGTATCAAACCACTCAAACGCTGCATCAACACTGCAAAACACGAGTGAGGCAGATACGCGGGGATGGGAGAAAGTTTCTTCAGGGTTGAGATTCCTGTTGGTAGCGGGAGGGGTATGGCTGGCGATCTGGTTAACGTTGTATTATTTACCTGCGTTTATTCCAAGCTTATCGCGTTTCTACATGAGATTTTTTCGACTATGGATGATGCTTCCGCAACTTGGGGTTTTCGGCATCATGGTGCTTCTTGCCATGTTCAGCCGCCCCGTAACACGGTTGTTGCGACTGCTGAAGCATCATGCAATCGACGAAGCTTCATCATCTGAAGATGCAGCAAACAACTCGAGTAATCGAAGCGAGAATCCAGGAAGTCGAACAGCATCTTTACAACCGTTTGTGATCATCCTCACCGGCTTGGCATTAGCCTCTTACGCGAGTTACTTCGCTTCTCAAAAGTGGCTTGCCCCTGCTTACACGAATAAGCAACTTGAGAAGTTCAAAGCGACAGTTGAAGAGCTCAATGAGCAATTTCAAAAGGCGAATGCAGAGCCAGTTTCTTCGATTGGAACCAACGCACCTAACATCATGCTGCAGCCTTTAGAAGGGGATGCGATCCCATTAGAATCTTTGCAAGGTAAGGTGGTCGTACTTAATTTTTGTGCGACCAATTTGCCGACTAGCAACGTCGAGATGTTTTTTCTTGAACAGATTGCAAACCAGAAGAGCAAGGAGAGCTTGGAGATCATCGGTATCAGTGCCGAATCGAAATCGACATTGGAGGCTTATTCAAAGCAGAAGAAGATTACGTATCGACTGGTATCTGGCAAAGATTGGCCGGCACCGTTCAATAGTATTCGAGTGACACCAACAACCTATATCATCGATGCCCAAGGGGTTATCCGAGAGCGACTGGTGGGAATGCAACAGCTTGCAAAACTCAAGGCATCGATTGAGAAGATTCTTGCCTCGGAAACCAAGCAGGAAACGCAATGAAACACTTACATGCACGCGATCGCTTCGAAACGGCAACGGTCTACTAGCCTAGAAATCATTCGATATGCTTAGATTTGAACTATCCGCTCTTTAAAATGAGCAACGGACTTCTCTTTCCTTGAGTTCCTCTTGTCATCCTGAAGTCGTGCCAACCAATTCAGTGAACAGATTTACTGCCTGAGTACGCAAATCGATTTCCGCAAGCCGTCGAATTGCCCCCTTGAGGGTAAGCAGATGTGCCCAATATTGGCTGTGATAAGGGGTCATTGCCGACGTGCGTGCCTCGGATGATTGATTAAACTGGATCAGTAATTTACAGTATGGCGATGTTTCAAGCAATCAAAGCAGGACCCATCGAGAGCGACGAAGTGTGGTTATGTCCTGTAGAAAACCGGGTAAAAGTCCGTGGATCAAGAAGAATCGATAGACGAAGACGAGCTTGCCTATAGACAAGCCAAGTATCCTATCGAACTTGACTTTGCCGATCCCGACCAAAACGACCTTGTTGCAGCACGCAGGGCGATTCGAAGAGAGTTCCGAGATGCCGCTAAATGGAAACGGCTTCGCTGTCGCAAAGTGAGGATGGTATCTGAGTCTGAGTCCGGTTCGATCTTTGAACTGGAAATAGGACACGCCGTAGAGTTCGATTGGACTTGGGAAGGTGCCGTAGCCTTTCGTCCACTGCTGCTCAAGGAGTTTGAGCAAGACCAAGCAGATATGTATCAGCACGGCTCTTTGGATCCGGATGTTGATGACTCGATTGTCTGGTCTGGGGAAGTGCTCGAAGTTGATGAAGCCACAGGGCGCATTTTCATTGTCGTCGCTACCCCGGAATTCCCTCCTCGCTGCGGCTCGTTTTACGTCCGTCCCTTTGAGTTTTTAGCCTTCTTGGATGCGGTTTTCAACGAACCCTCCTTCGAAGTCATTCGCCAAGTTCTTCCGGGTCGCCTCGCTGCGGCAACCGGAGGAATCCACCCAGAAATTATTGGGGCAAGTGACGTTGGGCTCGAAGAGATGCGGTCATGGTGGTCAAGGTCGTGGAGTGTGCTTTGGGGACCGCCGGGGACGGGGAAGACCTACACGACAGGAAGGCAGGTTGCGTCAGTTCTAACTGATCCGACCGAACGGATACTCGTCGTCTCAACTACCAATCGCGCGACGGATGCCGCCGCTCTATCGATTGGTCGGGCGGCTCGAACCTTGGGGATCGACCTGAACCAAGGGTTCATTCGTCGAATCGGTAAAGGAGCCTCCTTCCATAAGTTTCAAAGCGATGATCTGACGGCCTTGCTCAAAGGTACCGAAACAGAGTTCCTCGCACAGATCGAAGCGTTGTCCATTGAATTAGCAAAGGCGCTGGAACCTGAAGCGAAGGCAGTCATTCGAATGAGGATTAAGGAAATCCGTGAGGCCATGCTTGACGCAGCCAAACGAAATTTCCTCGATGGCAATGTGCAAGTCGTCGTGAGCACGGCGTTTAAAGCATCCACTTTTTTGAATCAAATCGAGGTCAAGGACGAGCTTAACGAAGGTAGAGCCCCCTTCACCACGATTTTTATCGACGAAGCGGGACTCATGTCCCGTGTTGCTATCTCTGCGTTGTCGCTATTAGCGAGTCGCCGAGTGGTGTTGGTTGGAGATTCCAAACAACTTGCCCCTATTAGCCGAATCAGTCGAATACTCGAACCATCCCAAGGGAACTGGCTCGCGAGAAGCGGTTTGAGCCATCTCGATCAAATCACCAAGACCACTGAAGGCGTTCATGTTTTGCGAGAACAGCACCGAATGCACGCCGATGTGTGCAATGTGGTTTCTCGATTCCAATACGATGGATTCCTGACGACGGCAGCGGGTGTTGCGGGGCGTCAGTATCAACTTCCAGAAGTCCTTTTTGGCCAACCAAGGGCAATCTGGTATGTGCTTGACGAAGACACCGACGACTTGCCATCGATTCGTGCGGAACGAGGACCGGGGAATCGCAGTTGGGTTCGTACTGCTACTCCAAAGATTCTGAAGAAGCTCTTCACGGATACCACACTTCGCTCAGCGAAAGGATTATTCATCTCACCATTCAAAGCTCAAGCCAAAGATATCCATTCGTTTTTCGCAAGCAATGGCCTCGATAGCTGGATGGCCTCAACGGTGCATAGCCAGCAGGGATCTGAAGCGGACATTGTTATCTTCGATTCGGTGAACGCAGGAAGTTACGGATGGGCCTACGATGAGTGGAAGCGATTGGTGAATGTCGCGCTGAGCAGATCACGGGAAGCGGTGATCGTGCTGGCCAGTCGGGCCGAAATGGAGGAACCGTATCTCCGTCCACTACTGAGTCATCTTTCACCCCGCGTAGCTAGAAAGCGTGGAGCACACTTGACATGGGAAGAGGTTCCAGTCAAAGCCACTTATAGGATTCCAACCGTTGCCGAGCCTCAGTCCCCTTACCTGTTGGGGAATCAGCTTGCGAAGCGTAAGGAGCTTCGCCCTGTACTATCGAATGAGCAGGAACGACTTTGCGGATTGGAACTCGATGGCAAACCCCGTTTGGTTCGAGGGGTTGCTGGGAGTGGCAAGACCGTGGTCTTGGCACATTGGTTAATGCAAACTGTAAAGCGTTTGTCTGACCAACCCAATGTTCGAATCTGGGCCGTGTTTGCCAATCGGTCGCTGCAATCACTTATCGGGGACTCAATTGCCTCGGCTTGGGAAAGTGTATCTAACGGTGAAGCATTCCCATGGGATAGAGTCGAATTGCATCATATCAGGGAGATACTCGAAGTCCTTTTACCAGAAGCGGGGCTCTCTGCGGACGCTTACCAATTCGACTACGACAGAGCTGCCGAGGATTTTTTAGCTCGCGTAAAAGGCAACGAGGTGACACCTCGATGTGATGCTCTGTTCATCGACGAAGCACAAGATCTTGGGCCGAACACCCTCAAGCTGCTTGCATCGCTTGTACGGCGGGCAGAGATCAGCGACGAGAACAGCCGGTCGATCAACATTTTTTATGACAACGCCCAGAACATTTACCGCCGTAGTACACCGAAATGGTCAGAGCTTGGGTTAGACATGCGCGGCCGCTCGACGGTGATGAAAGAGAGTTTTCGAAGCACTCGCCCGATCACGGAATTCGCTCTGAATGTCCTTTATCGGTTGCAACCACCTGATGCGAATCCCGATCATAAAGAACTAGTCGCCCGAGGGCTTATTGAACGCTCGACTCGTCGCGGTTCGCCATGGTGGAATGTTCGTTTCAATCAGATTGAGGGACCGGTGCCGGAATTCCATCGCTACCAAAGTATCCAGCAGGAATTCGAGGCCATAGGTGACTACTGCAGAGAACTGATCGAATCCCAAGGGGTTCAGCCATCGGATATTTGCCTGATCTACAACGGTCCCAACATCCCGAATTTGCTCAAGAATACGATGATGCCTAGGCTTCAAGGTTTGGGCGTCGAGTTGTCGGTGCAGAAGAATAAGCCCTTTGAACGCGGCGGCAACATGCTATTGGCGACGACATCACACTCATTCAAGGGTTATGATTCTGAGGTGGTGATTATTGCTGGAGTGGATCAGTTCAAAGCACAGACCACAGGCATTCTCGCAAACAACCTTTACGTCGCCATGACAAGAGCCAGATCGGTTTTGACGCTCTTTTCACAGAACATGAATGATGCCAATGCGAAGAAACTGTACAGCGTGATTGAGGATTGCCTTGGTTACTTGGAAGAGGCACCATCCGTTGCATTTGAGATCAGTCCTCAGGACGACATTGTGGAGATACTCGACCTTATCGGCTCCGAGCATCGCAAGTGGCTGATCGATTTATGGAGTAAAGTGAAAGTTTCACAAGAGCCACTGATGACCAAGACAGGAGAAGTCATTGCCGAACCGATGTTCAGCTTTCGCCTTGGCAAGCAGAGCTATGCATGTTTCGGTAACGAGTTACCGCGCAAGCGGATCATGCAGCGGCTTGAGGACTTTGAAGTCAGAGCGATAATCGCAGGAGAGGACATCGAAGAAATTTCCGGATGATGTACCACAAGCGCGCAAATAGTACGTTGCGAGGTCCAATGGCTCCGTGGCGATCAAGCAAGCAAATATTTGCGTATCTCTAAGTGGCCTGATTGCTGCGACAACAGCCATATGGAAAAACTCCTGCTTTTTGGGGCAAGTAGCGTGGAAGCGACCTATGATGGCCGGTACAATGCCACCAATGTTGGATAATCGCACATAAATGTCAATACATTGCAAAAAAGTGCCGAATAGGGAATAATGGTCGTGGTAGGGGAATCCCTCTGCAAGCCACCCATAAAAGGACGAGACCCATGCACAACGAACAACTCGCTCTAGCATCCAGGCTGAAGAACGCCCGTAAAAACGCGAACCTCACCCAAGATCAAGTTGCCCAAAGCCTAGCGCTACAACGAACTGCGATTGTTCAAATCGAAGCGGGAAACCGAGCCGTGAGCACATTGGAATTGAGCAAATTAGCACAACTCTATGGTTGTCCAATTTCGAGCTTTTTTTCGAGCGACGACACTTCGATCGAAGAAGATGCACTGGTTGCGTTACTTCGAGCAACTCAAACGAAAGGTGACGGTGCCCCATGGCAAGCGGAGGTTGCTCGATATCTTGAGATCTGTCGGGCTGGAGTCGAATTGGATCGGTTGTTGGATCGCCCACCGCACGCTGGTCCGCCGTCGTATCAGTTGTCTCAACCTCAGAACACTATGGAAGCTGTGGAACAAGGTGAGCTAGTGGCAGAAAATGAACGCCGCAGGTTGAGTCTAGGACATAATCCAATTGCTGACATCGCCGAACTCATCAATGGACAAAACATCTGGGCATCCGGAGCCGTCTTGCCGGATGAAATGTCCGGACTGTTTTTGCATCACAATTCCATCGGTCTATTCATTCTTGTAAATTTTGATCATCCTCGGGCAAGAAAGCGGTTCTCGTACGCTCACGAATACGCGCACGCACTGTTAGATCGCGAAGCTACTGCAACCGTCTCAATTGCCGCTGACAGAAGAAAGCTAACTGAAGTTAGGGCTAATGCCTTTGCAGCTTCTCTCCTGCTCCCGCGAGCGGGCGTCTATGCATTCCTAGAATCGCGGTTTAAGGCAAGTCCAAGTGTATCTGACCAAGCAGTTTATGATCCGATGGCAGAAGAAGATCGTGGTGAAGTAAAGGCATCTCGCAGAGCAGCCGCCTTTTCCCAAGTTCTTACCTTTGAAGACGTAGCTGCACTCTCACACTATTTCGGCGTGAGCTATCAAGCAGCACTGTTTCGGATGAAAAGCTTATCCATAGTGAATGCCTCGGAATTTGAGGAACTGCGAGAGAAGGAGAACCTTGGCTTGCGGATCCTAGAATTGCTGGAGCTGTGGAACGATTTGTATGGCAAAGAAACTCGCTCTCCAGACCGGGAACTCGTTAGCCAGGTCGTTCACTTGGCGTTGGAAGCGTTTCGGCGGGAGGAAATCTCCAGCGGCAAGATGCGAGATCTAAGTAAACTCCTAGGTGTACCGTCGAAAGAACTGCTTCACTTAGCGGAAGCTACGTAGAGATCCATCGACAAGGACGGACATCGATGGAAACTACCATCGTTATTACAGATACAAGTGTACTGATCAATTTCCTAGTGCTTGACCGGGTAGGCCTTTTGTCGCGGCTAACTGCTACGTTGCCCTGGCAGGCGTCAGCAGCCTACGTAGAAATGAAAAAGCCCATTGACGTACTAGCCAAAGGGCTTGATTCTGAAAAAAATCGGGGCGACTGCCATGGGGAGTGTGTAGCTCGTTTCCACCTGCCGATGGCTATCTCACTAGGCGACTTCCTTTGCTTCGTAAACCTTTCCATGCTGAATAAGCCAATCAAAATCCCCTTGATCAGCATGAAGTTTTACCTGTTTTAGGAATTCCACAACCTCTGGCTCCAAACAAGGCTCACTTGGATCCTCATCAGGAATCACCACTTCAATTTCCACTGCAACAACGTACTTTTCAGACTGCACTAGCCTTGTACGTGTCGTTCGTCTTCCTGGGATTCTCATTTGACTTCACCCTTCGTCAAAGTAGTGCACTATCACCAACTTGGCGAAAACACTGACTCTCAGATAGGACCAAACAGCTTAAACCTCTGTACCATCCTTAAAGGTCTGAGAGACCTCAACGACTGGATTCGGTAGAGCTTCTGGACGCTCCAAGAGAAGTTCGCTTTTGGAAACGCCAAGGGCGAATCGATCAGGGATCGAACCAATGAAGAGAATGGCCAAAATGCTCGAGCTTCACGAGCCATTTCTACCGCACTATATCATCAGCTTGGCGACTTACCCGAGCCAATTCGGCCCCCCAAATTCTGCTGACGAGGCAAAATTGAAGTCTTTATTGCCTAGCCTACTGATCCTGCCGGCAAGGGAAAGGTGAAGGGCACAATACGCTCTGCCTCAAAAAAGCTAACGACGGCTTCAAGCGTCGCCTCCGCTTCATCAATTGAAATGTCCTTGGGGATTGTCGCTTCTGTGTATGTTTTTTGTGTCACGGTCCATTGATCCTTGAAGGTCGTCAACCCCTGACAGTCGATGTAACGGGACCGGCAAGCGGCGTAGAACTCTTCTCCGGCCATTCGCCAGAACTCGACTTTCTCAAGTCCGTAGAGTCTGCGAATGCGGCTAAGATCGTAAAGGTCTTTAGCCCGCACAGCTTCGCCCGGTTTCTTAACCTTTGCACGATATGCCGGAAGCGAACTTAGAAATGCCCGCATTTTCTCGCCGGCAATGCGTTCTAGCGTGTAAGCGTGGACATAATGCCCGCCGACTTCGATGGTCGTGACAGAGGTCGATTTAAGGTCTTCCGGAGCGGCAACGTCGATTTCGAGTGCTGGCAAGCTTATGAAATTCTTCCTCAAATCGTTCACGCTCATCTTTACCTTGAAGGCATCCCAGCCCATCGGGTGACTCGTCGAAGGATAGGTCTGGACCTTGAGAGTGGTCAACTCAAATACAACAGGTTCTTGCATCTCGAAATACCGTCGGACTGCTCGGGTAATCTCTCGTGCCAGAAAATCCCGCTGTGCTTCGCGGTCTGGGTATCTCTGGACGAACGCTACTGCGAGGTTGGAGTCTAGATCAAGTGACTGGCGGCCATTTCCCAGTTGCAAGTTAAGCACCCGTGCCCCTTTGTAAACGAGTGCCTCGTCAAGTGGCTTTGAGGCGGCCAAGGCTGCGAAAATCTCGTCAAGTACCTGGGACTTCCAGTTTTCGCGGTCATTTTGGTTCACGGGGTGCTCACCAGCCAGGATTCGTTTAGGTTCTGATAGTCGACACCGGGTAGCAAGGAGATGCATGCATGGGGACTCTGGCGGTCGATCGCCTTCTGGGAGGCTTGGAGGAAATGCCGCAACTCGGTACCCGGAGTGCCGCCGGCGAGTTCCAGCATGACGGCAACGCGGCGAGTTGTTGCCGGATAATTCATGCTCCGCAAATACTTCACGAGACGTACTTCATCAATGCGTCGCGAGGCTACGCCTTCCTGCCAAGCCTCGAACACCACTTCGGGGCCGCCACAGTGGAATGGCTTGTAGAGGCTGTCAAGCAGTGTTTGCTCCAAGGTAGTGATGCGGATCTGGGCACGCGGACCATAGCCACGCGTCTGGATTCCTGGGATCAACCGGGACGAGCGGCGGGTACTGTAAAACGAAACCCCCTGGAATCCAAAGATATGTGTCCCGAGGCCACGGGGAACCCGAGTCGTTGAGGGCGTTGGCCTCTCTGGTTGCATGGCGACGCCAATCTCTGAATGCTCCCTTGGCGCCCCGGAGGCTTGAGGTTGCAGTTCAGCGACATGATGGTGTTCGACGATTTGTGTCGTCAGTCCATGATAGGCAACGGCGCTGAAGTAGCAGATAATTCCTGACGGCTTACCCGCCATGAGCAACTCGAGGGGGGAGATTTCTGATTCACCGCTTGCCCCAATTTCAAGGAGATAAATGGTCTCTCCCTCGATAGGAATAGAAGAGGCCAAGCGAAGACGACAGAGCCATTCCAGTAATGAGGAATGCGAAAGATCAGACTTTACGCCCTCCGTGGCCAGTTCGTCTCGGACTTGCCTGAAGATCTTGTTGAGGGCCGACTCGGTCCAGCAGCGGACCGTCGGCCATTGAGCGCTGGGGGCAGCGAGTTTCTGGCTAAGTCGAGCTAGAAAGACTTCGCGGAACGCGTTTTCTCTCTCAAGTAGGGTCTGCTTGCCGGACAAGTCATCCACCGTCAAGTGTTTTTGAGGAATGTGAGGCAAAACAACAAAATACTGTGAATTTCACCATAGCACCGGCACGATAAGCTCTTCTAGAAGAGCTTATCGTGCCGGTGCTATGATTTCAAGAGCTGAGAAAATACAAGTTCGAAAAACGATGGAATATCTAGTCAGGAGTTCCAATGTTCATCATCGAGGTCGATCGCGACTGGCTCCCTCCCGACACATCCAAGGTTGCTAATAATCAACTTCCGATCGGCTACTACTACTCCACATCTCTATGGCCTGCCAATGCCTAACGGCAGGTTATGGAGATGTCAAGGATAAGCGACGAGCGATCGCTCACTTGGTGGCGACACATGCCGCGAGAGCGAGCCGATCGACAACGAGTCGGATGAGTTCCTAGGATGATTTGCGGGGGACAACGAGTAGATTTTTCCAAAAAGGTAGGTCGACTAGATATCGACCGAACGACCACCCGTCGAGGTTGTACCCACAGACACCCCGGCGGAGTGATCGAACTTTGTTCGCTATGGGGGTTCATAAAATGACAACGCAAAAAGACAGACCTGACCCGGTCGCGGTTTTGTACAATCGCGCAATCGTCGACCTCAAGGATATCTACAACTGCGGCAAGCAAGAACAATTGACGGGTGCGAAGTCCCCCGAAGAATGCGGGCCAAAGGCGGAAGAATGCTGGGCGCTTTTCGATCGTCTTATGGAAACCTATCGCGAATCGTTCATTCGCTTCGATGGGTCTCGAAAGTTTTATCGCAAAGCGAGGCAACAACCGCAAGTCGCCGAACTCATTTCCCGAACGAGAGCAAGACAGCTTCGGTATCCGTACATTGACGACGTAAAAACGTATCTCGATAAGTCGCTAAATCTGTATTTGTATCTGCTTAGGGGGTTGGTACTCGCTGAGGGAACGCGGACGATCGAAGCTTATTATGACAAGGTCGACGAATGTCGGACGCTGTGGAAAAAATTCGGTTTCACCTCCGAGGAAAACGAAGCTATACCTGGACTAATCGATAGTCTAGGAACGGAGCTAGCTCTCATCGAAGCCAATCGCAAGCCAACGTTTACCGAGGTTCAACAAGCTCCACCGAAGGAACAACAAGCAACGGTTGCGGCGGTAGACGCCAAGTCGGCGGGCCCCAAAAGAGCTAGATGGACACAGCTAGAAAAGGACGTTCACAAACTTAACGAAATGCGAAAGCCAACGAATGTGATCCTCAATGCGTTACGACCGCAATACCCTGACCTAACATGGGAAATAGTGCGCTCGATCTGCAACAAAAACTCCAAAGGAAGTAAGAGAAGGCAATGAGCCGAAAGGACTGAATTTCGGCTCATGATTTTCGTACAAATAGAATGGCTGATCCGCACAGAGGCGTGCGACTTTTCCCCGATGGCACTCGAATGGGTTGCGCCCGGGTCGTGATCTCAAGCCAACTGCTACTGGAACTTATTACGACTTCTCGCGCGATCACCGACTCATACACCGCGACAGCCCCTTGGCCATCAAGTGCAAAGCGCGCCGTAACATCCTCGATTAAAAGAACTTGCCACGCGACACGACTTAAGATAAAGTGGCTTTACCTAGCTTTAGTAAAGCGGCTTTATCTCTGGAGATTAGCATGGCGGACTGGAAGTTTTACGGTCGAAAGGAACAACTTGCGGAATTAGAGCGGATGCTCGACCGTAAACGCTGGTTCTTCGCCAAGGTGACGGGGCGCCGCCGAATCGGCAAGACGACCCTGATCCAGCGGGCCATGGAAGAGATCAAGAGCAACCAGCCGGTCTTCTACGTGCAGATTCCCGATTCCGAGCCTACTGGCGTTCTGTCGGCGGTGAACGACGCCTTGGAAACGTTTCATATTCCCTCTAGTCAGCATCCACGTCCGACTGACTTGTTGCAACTGGCGAAGCTCCTGGAGTCGATGGCTGAAGGTGGCTTCATACTGGTCCTCGATGAGTTCCAATACTTCAATCGCAAGGGCTATGAGCAGTTTTGCTCGTACTTGCAGGCAAGTGTGGATCGATTGGCGGCAAAGGCGGATAAGGTGCGGGGTGGGCTGATCGTCCTCGGATCGATCCACACCGAGATGGTGGCCCTGCTCGAAGATCGAACGGCACCTCTCTACAACCGAATCACGGACACGATCAACCTCACGCATCTCGACATTGGCTCGATTTTGTCCATCCTCAAAGATCATGCAGAGCCGAGCCCGCAGCACCTGTTGTTTCTTTGGAACCTCTTCGAGGGAGTGCCAAAGTTCTATCGGGACTGCTACGAGCAGAATGTACTTGCCGCTGACCGCAAGACGATACTCCGTCGCATTTTCTTCGAGAGTTCGTCACCACTTCGGTCAGAAGCCGAAAATTGGTTCTTACGTGAACTGCGGGGGCGATATGACGTGATATTGAAGTTTGTGGCTCGAAATCCTGGGCGTATGCACAACGAACTTGTGCAGGCTATTCGGGACGCCAGCGGAAATCCTGATACCCAAGTGGGCGGCTACCTAAAGGTTCTTATTGAGCGATTCGGGCTCATCGAACGCAAGTTGCCCGTGTTTGCCAAACCAGAAGCAAAGCGTAGTCGTTACTATGTCACCGACAATTTCCTCCGTTCATGGCTAGCAGCACTGGCCAATCCGGTTTCCGCGATAGCGTTTCGGCCGCTTCAGGAACTCGTCGACGAAGCCGACCAGCGCCTGGCAGATGTCGAGGGTGGTTCCCTAGAAAAACTAGCGGGCCAGCTTTATGAGGAACGGAGTCGCAATGGGGTAAGCGATTTCCCCATCACCCATCGAATTCAAGGTTTCTGGGATAAGGCGGATACGGAGCTTGACTTGGTTGCCGTCAATGAGACGACCGAAACAATTCGATTTGGTTCCTGCAAGCGTTCACCGGACAAGCTCATATCCGACGTGAATAACTTCAAGCAGCATGTCGCACGATTCCTTCAAACAATGCCGAAATACCAAGGCTGGTCTCACCAGCTCGTCGGCATCTCGCCAGTTTTAGACGCAAACCAACGAAATAGGCTGAACGGACACGACATAATTCCACAGGATCTCAACGATCTCACGCGGGGCATGGGATAAAAGCACTTGCTACCCACGCTGGTCAACGCGACCACCACAAGAATACAATACCACACGAATGCAGTACCAAAGTAACATAAGTCGGGGTGAAAGGATTCGAACCTTCGACCCTCTGGTCCCAAACCAGATGCGCTAGCCAGACTGCGCTACACCCCGAACGGACGTGGAATTTACCCGAAGTCGTTTCTTAACGCTAGGGCACTTTCGTCCATCAATAGACCCAACCGCGAATTTTCGGTTCGCGCCCCCGCTATTTTTTGTCAAAAAACAGCTAAAATAAGCTACGCTAAAGGCAATTTGGGCTCTTTGGCTCCTTACTCGCACCTTCATCCCCCCACATGCTTTCCCTTCTACCAACTCCCCACCCATCGACTCGCTCCGTTCTCTGCTTCGGTGCCGTCCGTGAATTTCCAATCCTGTTGGGTTTGCTACTCCTTTTCGCACCCAACGAACTCGCAGCGGCCCCTCAAAATCCTTCCACGACCGAACGAAGCTCCTCGGCAGAATTGGCATCCATAAAATTTAACCGGGACATCCGCCCAATGCTCTCCGACGCGTGCTTCGCCTGCCACGGGCCGGATAAGCACTCTCGGCAAGCTGACTTACGGCTCGACGACCGGGAATCTGCCATGGCTGCCGGTGCCATCACCCCTAATCGTCCCGCATCAAGCAGCATTCTTGAACGTATCGATTCTCACGATCCGGACTTGCAAATGCCCCCTGCCAAAACGGGCAAATCTATCACCCCCGCGCAACGGAAACTGCTCGAATCCTGGATCGAACAAGGAGCTCCTTACGAACCCCATTGGGCATTCGTTCCCATACCTAATCAACAAATCCCGCCAACTCTTATCGGGCACGATCAAACTTCCAACATGCAAGCGTCGGAACTCGAAGCCTGGAACCGCTCCCCGATCGATCGCTGGGTGCTGAAAAAACTTCTCGAACAGCAACTTCTTCCCGCGAAGCAAACCGATCCACTAACTTGGCTCCGTCGCGTCAGCCTAGACCTTACCGGCTTGCCCCCCGCTCCTGAATGGATCGATTCACTTTCGAAAGATCCGTCACCCGAAAACAAATCGCGTCTGGTTGACCAATTACTTCAATCAGAAGCTTACGCCGAACGCATGGCGAACATGTGGCTCGATGTGGCTCGCTATGCTGATACCTTTGGCTATCAAGCCGACGTGAACATGGATGTTTGGCCATGGCGGGATTGGGTTATTCGAGCCTTTCGAGACAACCTCCCCTACGATCAATTCCTGACTTGGCAGCTTGCCGGGGACCTGCTTCCAAACGCATCGCTCGATCAACGGCTCGCAACGACCTTCAACCGACTCCATCGTCAGACGAACGAAGGAGGGAGCATCGAAGAAGAGTTTCGGCAAGTGTACGTTGCAGACAGGACTGTCACAGCCGGCACCGCGTTTTTGGGTTTAACATTTGAGTGTTCGCGTTGCCATGATCACAAATACGATCCCATTTCGCAAAAAGAATTCTATTCGCTCTCCGCATATTTTGCTGATATCGACGAACACGGACTCTACTCACACTTCACACGTGCCACACCGACTCCAGCCCTTGCACTCACGAACGCCGATCAAGAAGCAAAAATCACCGAGTTGCGCAAAGCAAGCGAATCATCCCAGGCAGCCCTTCAAAAGTGGATCGCTGAGCAATCGCTCCCCTCGGTAACATCGCTACTTGTACAATCCCCCCCCAAACCCACTTGGGAGTTCCCCTTAGAAGGACTCGAAGATGGTCCCGTCGGCAAAGGATCGAAATTCAATGGCGATGATGCTCAGAGCTTTGCGCTGAACTTGCCCCATCCGAGCGAGGAAGGCAAATCAATTCAATACCAACTCGGTGTCGAAACCCCGTTCAGCTTTTCGCTTTGGCTCAAGGCCGATCATCATGCAAACCGCGTTGTGATCGCGCATCAAAGCGTCGCTGCCGAGGACGCAGCTTTTCGGGGAATGCAACTTGTACTCGAACAAGGCCGACCTCAGCTCTCGCTCATCCATTTCTGGCCGGGCGATGCAATCCGGATTGAATCCCTTGAGCCGATCGCAGTCCAGAAATGGACTCATTTAGCTCTGACTTATGACGGTTCGAGCCGCGCATCGGGATTACGAATTTTCGTGAACGGCTCACCATGCAAAACTCAAACACTCCGCGATCAACTTACGCGCGATTTCCGCTACCGAGGTGAATGGGGAGACTCGAACGCCGGTTCGGTACAGTTCTCGCTAGGCGCTCGCTTCCGGGATGTTGGATTCCGCGACGGTGCGATGGACGACCTGAGAATCTTTACTAGCGAACTCTCCGACTGGGATATCGCGCAGGTTTACTTACAAGCCAAGTCTGATGTTGCTCAAATCGAACGAAACTCACTTGCTGAGCAAGCGATTGCGGAGCGACGTTCAACTCTTTTCTACAACCTTCCCGAAGCGAAGGGTTTGCTTGCGGACCTTGAAGCTAAACGCAAAGCGGCAAACGACTACAACGCATCGTTGCGTTACATTATGACGATGTCGAACGCCCTCGTTGCGCGACCAACGCACCTCCTTGAACGCGGTGCATATGACTCACCCCGCGATCAAGTCTCCGCCTCTCCTCCATCGAATGTCGGAGCAGCATCTATCCCTTCAGCTAATAGTACTTCGAACCGCTTGGACCTAGCTCGTTGGATGCTCGAAGATTCCAATCCATTGACCGCACGCGTTGCTGTCAACCGCTGGTGGTCGATCTTCTTCGGTCGAGGCATCGTCGCCACTCTTGAAGACTTCGGTAGCCAAGGGGCTGTCCCATCCCACCCTGAACTACTTGACTGGCTTGCTCGAGATTTCATCTCTAACGGCTGGGATCTAAAACGTCTTTGCAAATCGATTGTCCTTTCGGAAACCTATCAGCAATCCTCGGTGCCACGCAACTCGCAATGGGAAGCGATCGATCCGGAGAACAAGCTTCTGTTTCATGGCCCAAGGCATCGGCTAAGCGCGGAGCAAGTCCGGGATGCTGCTTTAGCAGCTTCGGATCTCCTCGTAAGAAAAGCCGGTGGGCCATCGGTGATGCCTTATCAACCTTCTGGAGTATGGGAAGAAGCTGGTACGGGTAAGTCTTACTCTCAAGCAAAGGGGGAGGGACTCTATCGCCGAAGTATGTACACATTCTGGCGACGGACGGCACCACCCCCGAGCATGATGGCTTTCGATGCAACAAGCCGTGAGACTTGTACCGCGCGCCGCGAAACGACCACTACACCATTGCAAGCTCTCGTATTGCTCAACGACCCACAGTACATCGAAGCAGGACGGCAAATTGCACAAGCTTCGCTGCTGGCAACTCGCACCGAGTCGAGTGATTTGAAGCAAGCGAACGAGACTAGGCTCCAATCGATCGCACTTCGAATCGTCAATCGCCCATTGACCCAAGAAGAATTAACGATTGCGATGGAGTGCCTTGTTGAACAACGGGCTTATTTCTCAAGCAATCCAGAAGCGGCAAGTGAATACTTGAAAGTGGGTGATTTGCCACCTACTGCCGATCTCATGCAGGATGATGCTTCCCGCAGGGAATTAGCGGCGTTGAGCGTGGTGGCCGGGATGCTGATGTGCTTCGATGATTTCGTAATGAAGCGTTAACGACCGGACCTGAAGAATCAACAACACTCGTCCATTTAGATAGCGTTTATAAACAAAGAGATTACGAAGCCACACGGATGCAAATCGATATTTCCGAAACTCCAGTGATGCAGACCTACCAATGGTTGGTCTCTTTAGTGACCCCACGGCCGATCGCATGGGTTACGACACAATCTGCCACGGGCGTCGTGAACTTGGCACCCTTCAGCTTTTACAACACCTTCGGTGCGAATCCGCCGGTGGTCGTGTTTTCACCGGTGCTGACGCAAACCGGTGGTAAGAAGGACACGTTGAACAATATCGAGCAGACGGGTGAATTCGTGATTCACGCAGCTACACAACGCGACGTTCAAGCCATCAATGCATCGAGCGCAATGATACCGAGCGAGGAGAGCGAAGTGGAAATGCTCGGATTGCGCACACTACCAAGTAAACGTATCGCCGTACCAAGACTTGCAGATGTTCCATTCGCGATGGAATGTCGATTAAGGCAAATCATTCCGATGGGAGATGGTCCGATTTCAGCAAACTTGGTCATCGGAGAGGTCTTGATGATCCACCTTGACGATGCGATTCTTGGTGAAGATGGAAAAGTCGATCCTCGCAAGCTATCGGCAGTCGCACGGCTTGGTGGGGATTATTGGTGCACCAGCACTGATCTATTTGAGATCAAGCGACCTGGCTGATTTGCCATGCGCAACTTTAGCTGTTTCGTTTTGGACCGATGATCGCCGATTCAAGTTCATCGGCGTTGTGGCAGATTATCTTTGCTCCCGCTGCTACGATTTCAGCTTCTGTGCGAAACCCCCAAGTAACACCTATAGCGAATAGGTTTGCACCAACAGCGGTCTGCATGTCGGTATTCGTATCTCCAACGTATGCGATACGTCCTGGATCAGATGAGAATTCAGAAGCGATCCACTTCGCGCTTGCGGGGTCGGGTTTGCGGGGGAATCGTTCACTGTGCCCCAGCACTAAGTCAAACGGGACTTCTGGAAAGAAGCGTTCGATGCATTTCAGGGTGAATGGTTCTGGCTTGTTCGAGAGCACGGCGAGTTTCAAGCCCGCCTGATGCAATGAAGCAAGCATCTTGAGAATTCCCGGATAAGGTGTGCTCTCACGATCCCAAGAATTGTTGTACTCGCCTTGATAAATCTCCAAGCATCGTTCGAGCACGCCAGGTACTTGCGCAGAGGCCCCGAGGGCACGCTCGAAGAGGACTCGAACTCCATCGCCGACGTAGTGTTTGTAGTTTGCTATTGGCCACATGGGGAGTTGCAGTTTGGCTAACGTAGCGTTCGCGGCGTTAGCGATGTCATTCAAGGAGTCGAGCAAGGTTCCGTCGAGATCAAAAATAACGCCATCGAATCGAGTCACGAGAAAGTTCCTTGAGTGTATTAGGTATCGCTTCGTTGTTTCAGTGTACTGGGTTTCAGTTGGGTTTCAGTCTACTGGCTTCTGAAATGCCCTTGCAATGCGTTGATGACTCGCGATGCGTCTATGAATCGAGCTGATTTTTTGTTTAGTCCATTGGCTTTTCGACAGGCATGCCGCCCGCCATTCCATCCTCAGTCTCGTCGGTCTGTTCGTCTGGTGCTTCATCGGGATCTTCGACGCTGTTGCCGGCTGTAAAGAGTTGGCGGATCACCATCGTGGCGTAACTACCTCTGGGCAGTTGGAATTTCAAGATCCAGTCGAGCAATGCCGGGTTCGATTGGCAAGGCACCCATGTATTCTCGAATTGGGGTATACGCAGCACGATGCTGCGATCCCCGCGCGAGAAAAACGTGTCTCGAGGATACTTCAAACGCAATTCCCGTACGGTGATTCCCAGCGGTTCCAAAAGTGACTCAAGAGCTTCGAAAGTCCCCTCGGGCCAATCGTGCTGCCGGGCCGATGGGAGCGGCAGCGAACGGTTCCACTGAGTTTTCCATTGCGACTGTTTTTCTTGGGTGTGCAAGTTCGGCAGTGCGAGCGGACCACATTTAGAGTCCAAATAATGAAGCGTTTTTTGATCGTTAAATTCCTCGAGCAAACTCGACAACCATCGATTCCACATCCAGCTTTGAAATGCAGAGATATAGATGCCTCGCAAATCCTGACGAACAAGTGCAAGAGCCCGCTTGAAATCGACAGGGTGGTCGACCAAATAGGTAACGATGCTGCGGCGATGCGAGCGATCGAGAATCGCTTTGCATTTATCCCACTGCCCCCAGTAGGTTCGAAGGATCTCTTTCTGTTCCTTTTCTCGCGGACGGTCATGCGGGTTGGGTTCGGCGAGTGCAAGGTACAACGCCCGTTCATAGTTGGTTTTGCACCAATGCAAGCCTATCCACTCGCCGGATTCACCCAGTGAGCCAAACCGCTGATCATCAAAATAGTTCATCGCCCCAAAGGCTCCGAGAGCATCGGCTCGCTGCTCGAGGGTGGGACGAATCGCTGGATCGATTTTGCGAAGCCGAATCTCGAATCGATTGGCCGCAATGTCCTTCGCATGATATGGGTGAGATGTCTGCCCAAGGTATTCGACACTCATCGAGCGGTCATGGAAATCAGTGCGTGGCCCTCTAGCGATGGTGAAATATTGCACCGTCGTAGCGTGCCGATCCTTTAAGCCCCCGTAACTTATTTGGTGGCGAGCTAGATTCCAACGGCTTAGAACCTCAGCGATGGCTTCCGGCGTACCGAGCCCTTGCTTGCTGAGCTTGTAAAGGGCGAAAGGGCCCTCCGAGGGTTTAACTTGAGTAATCTCGTCGACGCGGAAGTCTTCCGGGGAGCTTTTTAATTTCATCCGTTGGCCCGTTGGGCAGTCTTTGGGTAAAAGGAAGTTGATTGGGACGCCCACTATCGTATCGTGGGGCATGGTTCGCAAGTCCGCCGAAGTTCTTGTCAGTACAAGTGCGGCATTTTGGCACTACGAATCCACTCGATTTCCGGGAAACTTAGAGCTGGATTTGCGGGTAATCCGAAAATCCTTTAACCTCGTGGTTTTCGAATCCCTAAAGCGACGGCTCCTATGCGATCGAATGGCTGGAAGATTCTGTGCTTGCTAGTGCCCCTATCGCTAGCTCCCTTTACAGGGTGCAATTCTTCGGTTCTTTCCTACAAACCGAATGATCTTCACGCGGCTAGTCTAACTCATGAATCGGCAGATTCCTCCCCAAAAGCTGCCGCGAGCTCGGTTTCGCAATGGCTCGAAAACTGGTTTGGAACCATCGATGCCCCCATTTGGCCGACTCCGGTGGCGGACGTTCCAGTGGTAAATATGCAAGCTGTGGTACGCTGTGCGGGGCCAGTAGGGCGATTAGAAGACAAAGTCGAACGGGGAATTTTTCGCAAACACTGCGTGACTTGCCATGGCCTTAGTGGCGACGGACGCGGGCCGGCCGCAATGTTCCTCGATCCCTATCCTCGCGACTTCCGCCGCGGCACATTCAAATTCAAATCGACTCCGGCGGGATCGAAACCGACAGCCGATGACCTTCAACACGTCCTACGTCACGGGATTCCCGGCACCTCAATGCCATCTTTTCAAGCCCTGGAGGAATCCGAAGAATTTGCCAACGACGTTGAGGATCTCAGCCAGTATGTTCAGTTTCTTGCAATACGCGGAGAAGTCGAACGGCGAATGTTGACCAAACTGCTGCGAGACTCGGAGCCTTTGACGCCGGAATCCCAGTGGCCCTTGGACATTCTTCGCTCTGTCGTCGAAAAGTGGAACGATGTGCCAAATCAAGCTTTTCCCACGCCAAGCATCCCCAACTGGCTTACCGATCCAACTCAAAACAAGGAGCGATCGGAGGCTGTTGCGAAAGGGAAAGAACTCTTCGGTAGCGAACTGACTGCATGCTCAAAGTGCCATGGCCCAAGCGGACGCGGCGATGGGGCGTCCCAAGATTACGACGAGTGGACCAAAGACTGGACCGTGCTCGCTGGAATAGATCCCAAGCAGCCAGGGGCTTGGAAGGTTATGAAACCCTTTGGTGCCCTCAAACCGGTAATAGCGAAACCGAGGAACCTGCAATGGGGAGGCCTCCACGGAGGATCTGATCCAGTCTCGATCTACAAGCGAATTGTATTAGGAATCGAAGGGACACCAATGCCTCCGGTAGCCCGGTCAAGCAACTCAAATCCCGGTTTAAACGAAGAAGAAATATGGTGTTTGGTTGGATATGTCCAGGAACTTGGTCAAGCCCAGCGAATCGCAGAGTCCACTCCTCAAAACACTCAATCCGCCGCCGCAAGTTCGCTAAACACAAGCGATCCCAAATCGATGCAAAAAGCGGAGGACAAGGTGCAGCCCTCTGAATCCTCCACCCTGGTGATGCGTGGAGTAAAAGGGGAGTAAATCATGAAAAACAGCAAAAACCTATCCCTCAAAAACAATAGCCACCCCGCCTCCGCCACGGAATCAAGCGACGACCTTGAAAGGAACTTCAAGGCAACGCTCGGCTCGGTGCGACTCTGGTCAACCTTGGCCACTCTATTCATTTTTCCACTGATCTGGGTCGGTGGATTAGTAACTACACACGATGCGGGCATGGCAGTCCCAGATTGGCCTGGAACCTATGGGTACAACTTGTTTCTCTACCCAATTTCCACCTGGCTCTACGGCCCATTCGACTTGCTGATCGAGCATGGACATCGTTTGCTCGGCTCTTGGGTTGGTCTCCTGGCAATTGGGCTGAACATCGCGGCTTGGACCACCGAATCGAGAAAGTGGTATCGATGGGCAAGCCTGGGGTTGTTGCTTGCAGTCATCGCTCAAGGGCTCCTAGGTGGATTTCGGGTGGTGCTCGATGAGCGAACCATCGCCATGCTGCATGGTTGCGGAGGCCCCCTTGTATTCGCATTCGCTTCCTTTTTAGCTATCGCCGCTTCCACCGATTGGCGAACGGCTCAACCAGGTTCCTGGCGGGAAACGACACCTGGGGTTCCAAGCCGAAGGGTATGGAGAGCATCGTGGTTGCTGTTGATCGCAACCGTGACGCAGTTGGTCCTCGGTGCGCAACTGCGACACGCGCTCCCAAACACCAGCCCCACATCCTTCATGGCCATGGTTCACTTGCATCTAACCTTTGCCGCAGTAGTGACGATTCTAATCCTAGTGATCTCTGTGCTGATACGAATCGATTTCCTTCGAAGTGAAGGTACTCGCGATTCGTCGGAATTCGCCCGAATTCGGACCCCAGCAAACTGGCTGGTAGGACTGCTATTCGTCCAACTTGGACTTGGACTAGGAACTTGGTTTGTTAATTACGCTTTACCTTGGAGTGGACTTTCCCCTAGCCTAGCTCAATATGCAATTGCAGCTAAAGGGTATTGGGAATCGATGATTGTTACCGCACACCAAGCCACCGGTTCACTGTTGATAAGTCTATCGGTATGGCTGATTTGCCGCGTAGGCAGGCGACTAGTTCCGCTTGCCGATTCCCAGACTTCGTCTACCATAAACCTAGATAATCAAAGGATTTCGGAGCAACCTGCTGCCAGATGAGCAGTATGTTACCGGGCAATTTTTCACTGGGCAGTTTGTCACCGGCCGATGAGCCTCCGAATATTTACTGGAAAGCCAATATCTTGACCCACGCCGAGACCCAACCGCAACCGAACGCAATCGTTTGGGAAAAGTCGACGTGGCGAGATTACTTCGTCCTGGCGAAGCCTCGAATCACATTGATGATTTTGATGACAGTCGCAGTTGCGATCGTTTTCGCTGGCAGAATTCTTGATGTCTCGGTGGCACCGTTGGTGTGGATCAGCGCGATGATAGGCACAAGCATGGTAGCCGCGAGCGCCAGCGTATTGAATCAATGGTATGAACGGGATCGCGATTCGAAGATGCCTCGAACGCAGAAGCGGCCTTTGCCCAGCGGTCGACTAACGACGAGCGAGGCGAGCGTATTCGGTTGGTTGCTCTTTGTTGCAGGAATCACCTTATTGTACCTCGGTACGAACGCAACGGCGGTAGCCGTCAGTTTTGCGACTTGGTTTATCTATTGTTGGGTTTACACCCCGATGAAGGTCTGGTCGTGGTGGAACACCGCGGTGGGGACCCTTCCCGGAGCGCTCCCCGTGATGATTGGATGGACAGCGGCCGGCGGAAGCATTGATTCATGGAAAGCTTGGGCGCTGACTGGAATCGTGATTCTTTGGCAGTTTCCGCACTTCATGGCAATCGCTTGGTTATTCAAAGACCAGTACTCCCAAGCAGGCTTTCGGATGCTGACCCGGGAAGAACCAACGGGTCTGGCTGCAGGCTGGCATGCCGTTATCCCCGCAATGCTACTTATTCCACTTTCGATTCTCGTACTCGATCCGAACTCGATTGCGACGTGGGCGCTGACACTTCCGGCGGTTTTGATTGCCGGCCTTCAAACATGGGTTTCCATCAAATTCTTGATGCAGCGAGACAATCTCACCGCCAAAAAGCTGCTTCGCACATCGCTCCTTTTCTTGCCAGCGATTTTCCTTGTAGTCGTCCTCCGCTGGGGCTTGCTCTAATGCAAGATGCGATTGAAGCAGTCGAAGTGTCGCATCGCTACGGAGATCGCCTTGCGCTCGACAAACTCTCCCTAGCGATCCCATCAAAATCCATCGTGGGTCTCTTGGGCCCAAACGGAAGTGGCAAGTCAACGTTTTTCCGATTGCTCTCAACATTGGTTCCAATCCAAGAAGGGGTTGTCCGAATCTACGGCAAAGACGTCAGCAAAGAGCTTGCTGATGTCCGAAAGCTAATCGGTGTTGTGTTCCAGTCCCCGAGCTTGGATCGGAAGTTAACATCGCACGAAAACATTGCATTTCAAGGTGCATTGCTCGGTGTTCGTGGTTCAACACTTCAGCGCAAGATCGTGGAGCTCTCGAAGCTGTTCCGCATCGAAGAGCATCTGCACACTCGAGTAGAGAAATTGTCGGGGGGGCTTAAGCGACGTGTTGAGTTAGTAAAAGGTTTGCTACACGATCCTCAATTGCTTCTGCTCGATGAACCATCTACCGGTTTAGATCCAACTTCGCGGCTTGAACTATGGCAAGCCATCGAGCAATTGCGCCGTGAACATGGAACGACCATTTTACTTACGACACATTTGATCGACGAAGCAGACAAATGCGATCGTGTCGCGATTCTCGATGAAGGACGATTAGCAGCTTGGGACTCCCCTGAGAACCTTCGAATCCAAACCGGTCAAACCGTGCTTCAAGTCGTCGCTGACCGCCCCGAAGAAGTCCTTCCATGGATGGAGTCGCATCTGAGCGTACGAGGAACACAAGTAGGGAATTCTTTACGCTTTATTCTCAACGATAAGAACATCGCTTTAACGGATCTTTATCGCGACCTATCGGAAAAATGCAGTAGCGTTACGATTGGAAGACCAAGTCTCGAGGATGTTTTTATCGCCAAAACTGGCAAGGCCTTCGAGTTCCCATCGATCATATCCAAGGCTAAATAGTCAGAACCACTGAACGTGCAAAAATCCACCCGCCTGCAAGACTGCGCTGAACTGCTTCAGACCGCCTGGCCACTGATGCTCTCTACAGGCCTGTTCTCGATTACTCTTTTCATCGACCGATTGTTCCTGTTCCAATACTCCGATGCAGCCGCAGCGGCTGCGATGTCGGCCGGCACTCTGTTCTGGTCCGTCACCTGTATGCCGGTGGGAATCTGCGGTTACACAAGTACCTTTGTCGCACAGTATCTTGGGGTGCGAAGATTGGATAAGGCCTTGCATGTTGTTTGGCAAGGTTGCTTACTGGCCATCGCACTCATTCCCTTATTAGTAGCCTTGGGACTTTACTCGTATTGGCTATTTCGTGCGTTCGGACACGCCGAAGGGCTGGCTAAGTACGAATACGATTTCTTTCTAGGACTCGTTCCAGGGGCCTGCGCCACAATCCTAGCTTCCGCCCTAGTGGGACTCTTTGCAGGAGGTGGTAGAGCGATCGTCCTTCTGTACTGCGATGGGCTTGCAACCCTTACGAATGTCGTGCTCGATTACGCTTTGATCTTTGGCAATCTCGGAGCGCCGGAATTGGGGGTACAAGGAGCAGCTATGGCATCGAGTATCTCGCTGATCCTTAAATGTGTCCTGCTGGTCGTCTTCGCAGTCATTTTTATCCGCCGAGGAAAATTTGGACCGTGGCCCAATATAACAACCAGTGAAACAACCAGTGGTACAACCAGCGAGACAAACAGTGAAACAACCATAATGGCTCAAGCGTCGAGTGTCCTGACATTTGATCGGCCTTTGATGAAGAGACTCATTCATTTCGGTTGGCCCGCAGGGGTCTCTGTGGTCGCAGAAGCCTGGAGTTTTGCGATCATCATGATGATTGTTGGAAATCTTGGGGAACAAGCGGCGGCGGCAACGACTCTTGCACTCGGTGTCAACGTCTTGGCATTTATCCCACTGATCGGCCTAGGCATCGCCGTCGGCGTACTTGTCGGAAAGTACCTTGTGCAGCAGCAAGTCGACCGCGCACACCGAGTGATACAAGCTGCTTTGATCATCGGGATCGCATACAGCAGTGTTTTCGCGGTGCTGTATGGATTGTTCCCAGAATATGTAATGAACATTTATGCGATCGGAAACGATCCGGAGCGATTCGAAGCAATTCGCCCGCAACTCAAACCGCTGTTGTACTTCATCGCTGCATACTGTGTGTTCGATGCATTCCAAGTTATCTTCGCAGGGGTTTTGAAAGGCGCCGGGGACACTATGATGGTGTTGCTAGGCCATGCGGTTGCAGGGATCGGAACCGTCGGACTGGCTGTACTCGGGCACGTACTACTCGGATGGGATGGACTGTATTACTGGTGGAGCGTCATCAGCATCTGGGTCATCGTACTTGCAATCTTCTTTACCACTCGCTATCTGCAGGGTGGCTGGAAACAGAAACGAGTCATCGAACCAGACTTGATCGGGGAAACGAGCCCATAAGACATCCGATTGTTCTCAATCAAGCGTACTGAACGTCATTCGCAAGCCGAGAACGGTCCGAGATCCTTTGGCGAATTCGCTGCGTGATTCTCGCTCGAAAATTATCCAGAGAATGGAAGGAAACAAATTCTTGTGCACCTGCGCCGGCCAAAAACTTATCGCAGGAACTGACCGTCTCGACAAGAACTTGGCCAAACTCCGATGGATCGCGAGTGTTACATGTCCGGCCCAAGTTAAACCGCTGCGTTGTCTCTTGCATCCAACCAATGGAATTGCAAACCACCGGTACCTGCGCCGCCGCTGCACGGATAAGAATACTTGCTGAGTATTGATGCTCGGGATATGGCAACAGCATCATCGTTGAAGCATAGCAAGCAGCCCACAATTCTTCATGGCTTAAATGTTGATCTCGAATAACAATGCGCCCGCTATCGACCAAATCCTTGAATTCCCCTTGAAACACCGATCGAACATCTGAGGCACATCTGCCCGCAACCAAAAATCTCACATCGCCAGGAAGATCAGACTCCACACAACGTATTGCCGCAAGTAGATCATGGATTCCCTTTCGACGGTCGATTACACCGAGCAACGAAAGGTAACGATGGTCGGGATTTAAACCTAAGCGTCTGCAAGCTGAAGTTCGCTCGAAGTGCACTGGGGTTTCAATCGGATCGGGTAGCAACCCTGTGATCTGTTTAAGTTTGGCAGAGTGCTGCGACATCACGTTGACGGCGTGAGGCAGAATATGGTGAATCCGTGTCCAGGGCCCAAGATCGAGCATCCTAAGTGCCAGTTCTTGTTTCCAACGAGATGACCAATCGTTATGAGGATAGGAATATTTTCCAAACAGCAGGATCGCTTCTATCTCAACACCACGGGAACGAAGTAAGCGACTGACGGGATTCGGGACCCCTAATGAATATGCCAACACGTTGCCAAACGGCACATACACATGTTCTGGACAGAACTCCTTGAGTCCGTCGAGCAGTGCCCGCATCGTCGAATATAAACCACGTGGTCCTTGAACCCTTACTCCTCGCGACGACCTCTTGGATTCGAATGCATCCGAAACCTCAACGGTAAATTCGCAACTCAGAGTGCCAATATGCGTTCTGTACTCCTCGGAATCCAACGCTTGCCTGCTGGTCAAAAAGACACTCTCTACCCCGACCTGAGAAAGCGCCTCAATGACATGCCGTGCATAAGCGAGATTATGACCAACGAACTGTGGTTCGAAAACCAAGGCTTTCATGAATCGTCCACCGAAGGAGCCGAAAGGAATTCCCGGAGAACCAGAACATCCGAGAATTTCAAAATCCCTATCGACTCTTCGATCTTCGCAGAATCCCCCTCCAAAATCCAGAGAGATTCACTTATAGAAATACTAGCTCTTTTCTCGCATCTGCTTTCGCACTTCAGGCAAGAAAACCTTGAAGAACTCGTCGGTGGAATCCTCTTTGTTTCCGCTAGCCTGACATGCGGTCTGGATTTTGTACAAGTAATCGGTCCGCCAAAATCGTGGGCTCTTCGCGGCGGTCCAAGCCCCGCCGTCGGACCAACCGTAGTACACACTCATTTTTCTTTTATCGAAGGTATTGGTTTCAAAAGCGAGTTTCCAGAGCTCTCCTGGTTCGCCATCGAGATCAAATCCCACCGCTTCACGCGCAGTGGTTTGATTCACAGCCCGGGCACTGTAGCAAACTTCGGGAGTGTGCACCGCCACTGGTCCTTTTGGTCCAAAGATGACAAACACGTTGACAGCCTCACCCGTTGAACGATGCGTGTAAACGCGACTGATGTATCCTTTGGTCTCATTAACTTCAAGAAGTTCCTCAACCTCTTCATCAAGTTGAACTTCTTCTTGGCAGTACCAATCTCCGATCTCCATTGGGATTGTGCGTAGCTTGTTGCCCAAGGCGACAATGTCTTGCTTGACTCCCCAACGATTTGACCATTGACCGTGCAACACACCTCCTGAGACGACTAACGCGATCGCGGTCAAGACACCCAACCACCATCGGTTCAGTTCTTTTGATCCGGCCACAGGGCCTTTGATGCTCTCTTCCTCAACCTGAGGCTTAGCTCCGACCACCATCGACCCACCGACGACCGTCGCATCAATCTTGGTCATCCTCGGAGAGGATGGATGCATGATCGGCTTGGGTTGCTCGCCATCTAATGGGTTGGTTTGTTCTTCGTTCGACATTTTTCGTCCCCTTTATCAGCCAGTTGGGTTAAACAACGTCTAGTTCGACTCGTTAACGTAGATTTCTAATTCTCTCTGATCGTCCGGAGTCAAAAGAGTTTTTCTCAATTGGTCTGGATCAATACGATCCCTCAATCGCGAAGCTTCTTGATCTCTACCGGATCGTTTCAGTGCGATATACAAGTGGAATACTAACCGCGGGTCTTGCGATCCAGAAGCGGCGATTTCCAAAATCGGAACAGCTTCAGCGGGTCGATTCGCTAAAAGCAAAATCACCCCCTTAGTATCGAGCAACAATGGCTGCCGACCTGAGATGCTAATGGCACGTTCAATGTACCCAAGCGCTTCTTCGGATTGCCCCGGAAGTTCAGCTAAAAGATTTGCCAGATTATTCAGTGCGACAACGTCGTTCGGTCGAAGCTCAACGATTCGCCGGTACGCTTGTACCGCCTTCTCAGCTTTGTTCTGGGCCAACCACATGTCGGCCATAGCCAACAACAATTCTCCATCGGTAGAAGTTGCTGACTCGACAGACTCAAGCAGTTCGCTGGCTTCCTGCACCAATTCGATTGGTTGCTTACCAACAGAGAGGATCCCTGCAAGCAACTTGGCAACTTCCGGCGATTGATCCCGCTTAACCCTGTCCATCAGAAACCGAATGGCGTTTTGTCGAGCTACAGGATCATCGGATCTTGCCAAGCCTCGCACGTAATCGATCCCCGCTCGTACGTCCAATTCAAAAGCTTCACGCAGCAATGCTTCCGATTCGATACTCGCGCCAAGTTCATTAAGGGCCTGCCCTGCCTGCACCAACACCTTCGCTTGTTGGGTTCGATCTGGATTCGCGCCGAGTTTCGAAACTTGACTTTCTTTCCAGGTCAAAATTTTCTGAATCGCCAGTTCCGATTTCCCAGAAAGTCTCAGCAAGCGACTTCGTAGCAGAACGGTCGAAAAGCCTTCGGGAGCTACCAATTCCATTCGATCCGCAATCGCGCCAGCATCACCTATCTTCTCTCGCTCGATCAAGAAGTCAGCGTACCCGTAGAGGTATTCTGGCGGCGTTTGAGCACCTTGACATGCAGCCTTGAGATTTCGCTCTGCCGCGATCATAAGTTTGTCAATTTGTGGATCATCTGCTATCTGACTAGCGATCAGATTTGCGTTTCGCATGTAAACCGACGCAAGCCGAAATCGGTCTTCCTGAGTTCGGTTCAAAGGATCTTCAACCAAGCCTTCCAGTAGAAACTGAGCTTGAGCCAGGTCTCGCGGAGTACCTCGTTGGGCGAAAAGTTCAGCTCTCAATCGACGATCATCAGGTGTATCTGCCGAGGAGTTGGCTTGGTAAATGGATTGAATCAATTCCCAATCCTTATCCTGGCCACGGGTGGCAAGCAACGTCACATAGGCCCTTCGAACCTCGGAGTTATCCGGTGCACCCTTCCAAAGTCTCTCATACGCGTCGATCGCTTCGTCCTGTTTTCCTTGAGCAAGCAACAACCCTGCTAGTTTCAAATCGATTTCAATCGGATCCTTCGCGGTTCGTTTTGCTTCCAGCAATGCTTGCTCAGCCTCGGGAATTCGATCCATGACCTGATAGATCTGAGATACAGCCACCCATTTCTCCGTATTCTCAACCTGACTGCGCTTAAGCGACTCAATCGATTGCTCAACCTTGTCGGTCTGTTTGGTCAAATAATAAAAACCAAACAATGCATTGAAAACAG
>JBJONT010000381.1:0-4321 GCA_046051705.1 Planctomycetota bacterium
AGAAGCGGACGATACGGTTGCCTTGGATGGAGACTTTTGATTTGCCCGAAAACACCGTCTCGTGTGGTAAGCGGGATGTGTCGATTGTTCCATCGCAGGCTTTAGCGGTGATGAACAACGAGTGGGTGTGTGGGGGTGCTGAGGGGTTGGCGGACCGAGTTGGGACGATACGAGGGTTGTATCAGGAAATCTTTGGTAGGGAGCCCAGTGAGTCAGAGGACGAGTTGTGCAAAGCTTATTTGCAGCGGCGCACCTTGCGTGAGTTGGCATTGGTGTTGCTCAACACCAACGAGTTGGCTTTTGTGCCGTAATGCCAAACGCTTCGAACGATCGCAATTCACTTCGCACGGAGGCGGTGAACTTCGTAGGGAGTCTCGTGAGGTTTGGGTATGAGGAAATACCCCGGCCTGTGCAGTGAGGCGGACACTACAAGCAGGCCGTAGGGGTACCTCAGCGTACGGATGCCCGCCGCAAAGTTTCTGAGAATCTCGTAGAGGTGGAATCGAAAGCGCGGAAGACCGACGAGGGCTTAATTCGCCTGTCTTCCGCAAGCGCTTTCGACTACTGGGTAGAAAAATCGAGGTTTGCACAACAACCGAGCAAACCGCGTATGGAAGGGTAGAGAATGCAATCGTCGTACCATTTCGGGGGAGTCGGGAATTGGAATGGGGGGAATCATCGTTTTTCGACCGTTTCAGGAATTATTTTTTTCGGTACGATTGTTTTTATCCGTACGATGATCACTCGACGGAGAGCAGGAGCAGCGACGAGAGAGCGTCCATGGTGCAATCAGTTGCCTTATTTCTCGGCAGTGGGTCGAAAAATGGGCAGCGTTGTTTGAGCCGCCGGTGTAGCTAGGGTTCGTTGGAGGCTCCGAACGCAAGGATTCCCTTACAATTCGACCAGATTCATGACAGAAACCAATCCGCGCACGATACGAATTTTCGATACAACCCTTCGAGACGGAGAGCAATCTCCTGGGGCGAGCATGAATCTCGGAGAGAAGTTAGAGATGGCGCAAGCGTTGGCGGATTTGGGGATCGACGTGATGGAGGCGGGGTTTCCGATTGCGAGCCCTGGGGATTTTGAGGCGGTGCGGGAGATTGCGGCGAACATTCGTGGTCCGATTATCTGTGGTTTAGCACGGTGCAACGACGGGGACATCGATCGGGCTTGGGAAGCTTTGCAGAAGGCGGAGCGATCTCGGATTCACGTATTCTTGGCGACGAGTGCGATTCATCGCGAGTTCAAGTTGCGGATGACCCAGGATGAGATCATAGCCCGGGCGGTATATGGGGTGAAGCGAGCGGTCTCTTATTGTGACGACGTCGAGTTTTCGGCGGAGGATGCGGCTCGGACCGAGATCGACTTTTTGTGTAGGGTGGTAGAAGCCGCGATTGATGCGGGGGCGACGACGATCAACGTCCCGGACACGGTTGGGTATACGACGCCGGTGGAGATGGCGGCGAGGATAGAAGCGTTGCTCAATCGGGTTCCGAACATCGACCGAGCGATCTTGAGTTGTCATTGCCATAATGACTTGGGGTTAGCGGTCGCGAACTCGTTGGCTGCGGTCGCGGCTGGAGCGGGTCAAATCGAGTGCACGATCAACGGCATTGGGGAGCGTGCGGGGAATTGTGCTTTGGAAGAAGTGGTGATGGCGATGCGGACTCGGAGCGATTTGTATCCGATGAGCACGGGGATCCGGACGGAGCGGTTGGTACCGACGAGTCGGTTGTTATCGAAGATCACCGGTTTGGATGTTCAGAGGAACAAAGCGATTGTGGGGCGGAATGCCTTTGCGCACGAGGCGGGGATCCATCAAGACGGGATGCTCAAGGAGCGTCGTACATACGAGATCATGCGTCCGGAGGATGTCGGTTTTTCGAAGACCGATTTGGTGTTGGGCAAGCACTCAGGCAGGGCGGCTTTGGCGGACCGGACCAGGGACTTGGGCTACCATCTGACGGGCGAGCAATTGCAAGTCTTGTTCGAGCAGTTCAAGGTGTTAGCGGACAAGAAGAAGAACATCTTCGACGGTGACATTGTCGCGCTGATCCAGCAGCAGATCAGCGGAAGCGTTGCGATGGGTTGGTCGTTGGTCTCGTATGAGGTATGCAGTGGATCGGATCGCAATCCAGTGGTTCAGTTGACGTTGTCGAAGGATTCCGAGACGTTTACTCAGCGAGTCGAGCAGGGAGACGGCCCGATTGATGCGGCTTTTTGGGCGGTGGAGAAAATCACCGGTATTCGAAGCGATTGCAGGGACTTTCGCGTTCGCAGTGCCACTTTGGGGCGCGATGCGATTGGTGAAGTGACGGTAGAAGTCGAGCATGAAGGTGAATCTTATCGCGGTATGGGGGCTTCGACCGACTCCGTCGAAGCGACGATATTGGCGATGCTCAACGCAATCAATCGAATTATCACTGAGAAGAATTTGCGCAGTGGTAATCGTGTCTCGCCGCAGGACGTGTAAAGATCGCTTTTGTGGTTCGCTCTTCGGGTCGCTAGTCCGGGTGGTCGTAGCGGCGGTATTGGATTTCATCAAGGATTAAGCAGGAATGACAACAGAACACCGCAACGCATCGTCTTGGATTGCTGACCGAACGTTGGCATTTGATTCCAGTGGCATACGCAAAGTCTTTGCGTTGGCCGCGACGATGAAGAACCCGATCAACTTATCGATTGGGCAACCCGATTACGACGTGCCTGCCGAGATCCGCCGGTCGGCTTGTGAAGCGATTGAATCGGGGAAGAACATGTATTCTCCGACGCAGGGCATTGCGCCATTGATCGATAAGCTTAAGGCTGAGGTAGCTTCTAAGTACCCGTCGGAAGACCGGGATTTGTTCATTTCATCGGGGACCAGTGGTGGATTGGTTTTGGCGATGTTGAGCATGGTCAATCCCGGGGATGAAGTGATCGTCTTCGACCCGTACTTTGTGATGTATGTACCTTTGATTCAGTTGGTCGGTGGCGTGCCCGTACTGATCGATACTTACCCCGATTTTCGGATCGACGTGAACAAGGTTCGCGATGCGATCACACCGAAGACCAAGATGGTGTTGTTCAATAGTCCTTCGAATCCGACGGGGGTGACCGCTACGCTTGATGAAATACGCGGGATTGCAGAGTTGTGTCTTGAGAAAGGAATCGCTTTGCTCTCGGACGAGATCTACAGTCCGTTTCACTTTGGCTCGCCGATGGTCTCGCCGGCACAGTTCAATCCGCAGACGAGTGTGATCGATGGATTCTCGAAGAGTTATGCGATGACCGGTTGGCGGTTGGGTTATGTGCATGGGCCTCGGGAGATTATCCAGACGATGATCAAGCTTCAGCAGTACACTTTCGTCTGCGCCCCGACGCCGCTACAGCATGCTTCATTGGCTGCGATGGACTACGACATGACTGCGTTTTACAAGAACTATGAGTCGAAGCGAGACAGGATTGTCGACGGGTTGCGTGGGTATTACGAGTTTGTTGAGCCCGGTGGGGCTTTTTATATTTTCCCGAAGGTTCCCTCGGGGGGGGCTGGCAAGGGAGTCAGCACGGCGAGCGAGTTTGTTGCCAAGGCGATAGCCAACGAGTTGTTGGTGATACCTGGGAATATCTTTTCCAAGCGGGATACACATTTCCGAATTTCGTTTGCGGCCAGCGACGAGACGCTTGATCGAGGCATCGCGGTACTCCGCAAGCTTGCGCGGGATTAGCCAGGCGTTTGCGCGGGGTTAATAGCTCCCTTTCAGAGTGCTAATAGGCCGTTAGTACGGGTTGCCGAGCAGTCGGACAATCCGTGCAACTGATACAGTATGTCAAGAGATTCGGTTTTTGCCGTTTCTGCGGGCTGAGCTTCGATTTTCTCTTTGACTATTGGTGAATTGTTAAAGTTGCGACTTGGGAGTCGCAGGGCAAAAGAATACGATGTCTCGGCCTTGAGACAAGTAGTGAATTTTTGCCCTAGAAAACGAACGCGATTCATGACGAACCGACCCGCTTCCCCAAACGCCGATGTCGAGCTGTTATTGAAGAATGCTCATCTTCGTGACGAACTCGAACCGTTCTTGGACGAATCCGTGGATGTGCTGACTTCGACGCGGCTTAGCCTTCAAGAAGAGAATGAGTTTCTCGAGTCGATCTTGGCTTGGGAGCGTGCACCGTCGTTACCGATTTCCAAGTGGTTTGAGCCGGAATTGGTTCTTCCTTCTCCGGATACGTTGAGTGACGAGGAAGTCTCTTCGTTGTTGTGGCGGACGATTCATCAGTTGTACAGCCAAAAGATCGCTTTGGATTTCACCGAGCACTTGAGCGATCGCCAGTTGTA
>JBJONT010000382.1:0-5312 GCA_046051705.1 Planctomycetota bacterium
CAGTGATGGTTCAGTCGCGGCTTGGGGATGGGACGCTTTCGGCCAAGTCAGCCAAGCCCCAACCGGGACGGGGTTTGTAGCCATCGCATCGGGATACTATCACTCCTACGCGTTGCGTTCGGACGGCACGATCGTAGCTTGGGGGGATGATCGCCATGGGCAAGTCAGCCTTACCCCAACGAAAAGCGGATTCTCAAAAATCGCTGCTGGTGGTTATCAAGGCTACGCAATTGTTCCTGAACCATCCTCAGCGATGATCGCTATTCTATTGCTGGGGCAGCCTGTAGTTGGCAAGTTGATTTCCCGGCGCCGAAACTTGATTGCTCGACGCAAGGAAGTCGATTGCTGAGTTTGATTTATCGCAGAAAAGAAGCTTGGTATTCGGATTGCATTTGCCCGATCCAAGCGGATGTCTTGGCGGTTTCCTCTCCCGGCCAAAGCTTTGTGTTGGCATGTTGAAGGCGTTGTTTTGCCAAGTCGAAATCTTCGTTCGCGACCGCAGCGAGGCTCAAGTTGTGCCAAGCTGCACGATTCCATGGATGCACATCGGCAACTTCCTGCCACTCGCGTTCCGCTAAATCCCACCTTCCTTGCCGTGCATACGCATTGCCCTTACGAACTCTCGACGAACCTGGCATTACCCAAGGCAAATCCAGTTCCGCTTGAGTCACGTACGTGGTAGGTACGAGTAATTCCCAAGAGCGACGCGCTGAGGCTGCTATGACTTTTAATTCACCCGAGGATTGGTAAGCCAAATCCGGATAGTCTTGCTCGGCTCTTTCGCGATCCATGTAAATGGTGTTATCTCCAAGCCGTTGTCCGGTTCTTGTGTCATAGACCGTCCAGCGAACCGTTAATGAGTCGGTCGGCGGTTTGCGTCTCATGAAATCCAGAAGCCTTGGTGGTTTCATTTGATCGTTGGTTACGAAGTGATGGCGCACCACTTCGGCCGTCATCAAATACTCTGCCCCAACACGCTTCGCAGCACCAAAAGAACCCATCTCACTGGGCTGACCATCAAAAGCGGCAAGCTGAATGCCGCTTACTTGCTCCAACTGGTCTGGATAAAACACTGCTAATTGCTGCATCGCCTGCGGCCTTGCGACCACCATCGCTTGCTCAAGTTTTTCAGCAACTTCCGACGTGCCACCTACGGGTGCCAAAGCAACCCGCACACTTCCACCTGTTGCTAACTTCGGTTTCTTCCACACGTGCATCGGGGCCGTCATACCACAGCCCACCGAGCATCCGATTACCAGCAGTAACAAAGCACTCGCGTTAATTGAATGATGACGCATGATTCTGCAATTCCACATGGATGCGTTGCTTGCAAGCCTTACCCAGCGATCGGCAATTCCATGCCACAAGCATGGATCGATCCAACATGGCGAAATACTCGATGCTCGCCGATGACGTCAAGTCAGTCCTGGCAATTCAAGGTGGTTGTGGTCGAACAAGCAGATTAGGTAAGCTGGGGGACTGGGCAGAAAGAGGCGTAAGGCTTACTCGGCAAGCCGCAGGTTTCGAGCGCCGTTCTATGTTTTTCTAGGAACACTGCGACGCATCGCTTCGGTCACCTCTTCAAGAATTGTCAATCGACCTCCATATGTCCGCTTGAGATTCTCCTCGGTGAATACCTCTTGCAGCGGTCCCCAAGCGACCGAATGGACATTCAGAAGCAGTACAAAGTCAAAGTACTGAGGTACAGTGTGCAAATCGTGATGCACCACCAGCAGTGTTTTGCCTTGCTCTTTTTGTTCGCGAAGCACTTCGATGATCGACTGCTCAGTCGCTGCATCCACCGCTGCGAATGGTTCATCGAGCAACATCACATCCGATGATTGAACCAATGCCCTCGCCAAAAATGTGCGCTGTTGCTGCCCACCCGATAGCTGACTGATCTGCCTCTTCGCAAGATCCTCGATACCGACTTGCTCCAAAGCTCTCATCGCTCGCTCGCGATGGATCCGACGCGTTCTGCGAAACCAACCGATCTCGCGGTATAGCCCCATCATCACCACGTCGAGCACGGTTGCTGGAAAGTCCCAATCGACACTTTCCCGTTGGGGCACATAAGCGATCCGATGACGGAAATCCCTTAATTCCTCCCCTTCGATCCGTACCGAACCGCTGAGCTTGGGTACTAAATCGAGCATCGCCTTGATCAACGTGCTCTTCCCTGCCCCGTTCGGCCCTACGATCCCCCCGAGCACCCCCTTGGGAACCGATAAGTTGATCTCCCATAACACCGGTTTGTGCTGATAAGCGACCGTCAAATCGGAAATTTCAATCGCCGGTTTTCCGTTGTTGGCACTCTTCGGTTGCGAGACGATCGAAGTCACAATAGAGCATTCTGGAGTTTGAAGTCGTGTTCTAGGCAAGGCTACCGGGTACTATAATCCCTTGAAGCAGGTTTCCTTTCAAGGCATATCCAATTCCATTAGTGACTCCTCGCCGTAAAAACGCACTTTTCGCTTGTTTCATCCCCATTTCATCGCAACCAAAAAAATCCTGTGGCCAAACTCTACTTCTATTACTCGACGATGAACGCAGGTAAATCGACCATCCTGCTGCAATCAAGCTACAACTACCGAGAACGCGGGATGCGTACTCTCGTCTTGTGCCCGGATTTCGACAACCGTTTCGGCGAAAGAAAAGTTGCTTCTCGAATCGGACTCAGCGCCGATGCTATCCCTTTCCACACCGCTGATAACCTCTTCCGCCTGATCCAACGCGAACACGCAACGAACGAAATCCATTGTGTACTGGTGGATGAAGCTCAGTTTTTAAACAAACCACAAGTTCGCCAGCTCGGCGATGTCTGTGACCGACTCGATATCCCGGTCTTGACCTACGGGCTCCGGACGGACTTCCAAGGTAATCTCTTTGAAGGTTCTCAGTACCTGCTAGCGTGGGCTGATACCCTTACGGAAATCAAAACTATCTGCCACTGCGGTCGTAAAGCTACCATGGTCCTGCGCGTTGACCCAAGCGGTCGGCCGATTCGCGAAGGAGAACAAATACAAATCGGCGGCAATGATCGCTATGTTACCGTCTGTCGCCGCCACTTCTACGAAGGACTCACCGAAAGGTTGTCCAACGAACTTCCTTTCGATGATTTTGGAAGCTAACTCCGGTTTCTCACATGGAGTCCAACGTTCGCAACCCCCAACAGCAACATCCTTAATCGCCCCCGCCTCGTAAAACGAAAAAGTTCTATGCAACCTAACTCCGCTGCTTCATTCACCCGCTGGATTGTTCTGCTTGCTGCTCTCTCCGGGGCCCTATCGGTAACTCTCGGTGCGATGGCAGCCCACAGCCTACCTACGCGTCTTGAAAAACAAGGACTCGATGCCGTAGCGATCGCCAAAAAAGTCGATCAATGCGACATCGGCTCGAAATACCAAATGGCTCATGCTCTCGCTTTGCTCGCAATTGGTCTGTCCGGTTTAGCGAACCGATCTGTCTTCGGGAAAATTGCCGCGATATTGATGCTCCTCGGCACCGTCGCTTTCTCCGGAGGACTCTACAGCATCGTCTTCGCGAACGAGATCATCCATTGGAGTATTGTCCCCATCGGTGGTTCACTGTTTATCCTCGGTTGGCTTTCACTCGCTGCCGCATCGCTCCAAGCGAAATACTAACGGCTTCTGCTCCCCTCCTTCCTCCACCGTGTGCCCCCTCCATGAACTTGAATTCATTTATCTCCAGACGTGTGTTTCAAAATTCAAGTATATCTTTGCTTGCAGCTAACTACTTGTCTAACACGTCAGCATTTAGCTTTGCGACACCTAAGTCGATCGCGGCAGAGCCACTTAAAAAGAAGATTTCGATCGCTCAAATCGGAACGTCTCACGGGCATGCCACCAAAATATCTGTCTATCGGAAATCGGAGGACTACGAAGTTGTTGGGATCGTCGAATCGAATCCTGCCCGCCAGAAGCAAGTACAAGATCTCCCGGCTTTTCGGGGGCTAAAATGGCTCTCTATCGATCAAGTGCTCAACGACTCTTCCGTCGATGCCGTCTTGATCGAATCCGATGTTCGCGACTCTCTCGCCATCGCTGAACGATGTATCCTTGCGAACAAACATGTCCACCTCGACAAACCAGCCGGCGAATCTCTGCAACACCTCTCGAAAATCCTTGACCTTGCAAAGCAACGCCAGCGATTCGTGCAAATGGGATACATGTACCGCTTCAATCCTGGCTGGCTCCTCCTTAAACAACTTCACTCCAAAGGTTATCTCGGAGAGATCTTCGAAGTCCAAGCCGTGATGAGCAAAGTCATCGGGAATGAAGATCGCAAATCCCTTGCGACCTATCCCGGGGGAACGATGTTCGAACTCGGGTGCCACCTGATCGACCTGCTCGTCGATCTTCTCGGTACACCAACGAAAATCAATTCGTTTCCACGGCACTCCGGAAACCACTCCGATACCCTCATGGATAACATGCTTGCGGTTTTCGAATACCCAAAAGCCGTGGCAAGTATCAAGTCTAGCGCGCTGGAGGTCGAAGGATTCGCACGTCGTCATTTCACTGTCTGCGGAACCCAAGGCACTTTTCATATACAACCGCTCGATCAACCGAAGGTCATCCTCAGTCTCGATCAACCGCGAGAAGGTTATGTAAAAGGGACTCAAGAAATTTCCTTCTCGAACCCCTTCGAGCGTTACGTCGCCGATGCCGCCGAGATGGTTCAAGTTCTCCGTGGTGAAACCACTCCTCGCTACTCCTATGAACACGATTTGGCTGTTCAGCGAGCGGTGCTGCTCGCTAGCAACCTTTCTATCGAAAACTAAACCTCCAAGCCAAAAGGTTCCAACAAATGAGTGCCCATCAAGCTACTTCACAGCAAGCCACTTCCCCCCAAGCGACTTCACAGCCAACACTCTCTCGGCGGAGTGTTCTCTCGTTAAGCCTCCAGGCAAGCGTAGCTTGGAGCATCTCTCCTTGGCAACGCAGTGAAGCGTCTACGCCCAATACCAACAACGTTTCGGAAGAAGTTTCAGCCGATGAGGTCCTTTGGCATGACGTTCAAGACTGGGGAGTAGAAGGTCGCGCGTTCGCTGATACCGCCGCATATTACGATCGATTTCCAGCAAGAGCTCAACAGACTGTGCGCGATGCAGTTTGGGGGCTTAGCCGACACTCGGCTGGAATGCTTACTCGCTTCCGTACAGACGCAACAACGCTGCACGTTCATTATGAACTTACCTCCGGCAACCTTGCTATGCCTCACATGCCCGCCACCGGCGTAAGCGGCTTGGACCTTTATGCCCGCGACTCGGACAACCATTGGAAGTGGGT
>JBJONT010000383.1:0-3703 GCA_046051705.1 Planctomycetota bacterium
TCTTGAATGCTGTGTGGTGATTACAAGTTGATATCCAGTAAGCGTTGCAGCACGCGTAGTCTGATGACGCTCAATGAGCTCGAGGGGGATGCGCGGTCGAGAACCGTTTGAAACACAGAGACACAGAGGCACGGAGATAGAAACGACACCCTTGGGGACCTGAAAGACACAGGAAGGCTCTACTCCGTGTTCTCTGTGACTCTGTGTTTAAAAAAAGACCGCGCGTACGAGCCGGGGCAGGGATTTTGGAAACACAGAGAGTGGGCTGAGTTCAATTATAGAGTTAGAGCAGATCCGGTTTCGTTGGCTGTTGATTCAGATGGCTTTGAAACCGGGAAGCGAATGGTAAATGCTGTCCCTTTTCCAACCGTACTCTCAACGCGAATGCGTCCGCGATGCTGATCGATGATTTCTTTACAAGCTGATAAGCCGAGGCCTGTACCCCCTTTTCCGGAGTGATCAGGCCCTGTCTTGGTCGTGAAAAATCGATCGAAGATCTTCGGTAAGATATCCTTTGGAATCCCCGGTCCGTTGTCTCGAACAACCAAAGCAACGGTCGACGTTTTCGCTTCGTATTTGATGCCGATACGAATCGTTCCATTCTCCCGGATCGCTTGACGAGCATTGGTGATCAAGTTCAATAGCAATCGCTGCAATTGAGAGGGTGAACCTTCAATCAATGGGGCTTGAGCGAATTCCCGTTCGATATCGATTCGGTATTTTTGAAGTTCTTTTTCGAGCAGTACAAGGGTATCTTCGACGACTTGGATCAAGTTCGTAGGTTCGAATTCCGTCGCGCCCGAGCGTGCTAGACCGAGGACAAGGTTGGTGATCTTTGCGCCGCGATTTGCGGCATCGAGGATCCTTTGCAACGCCTTGTCTCGCGTCGCTTCGTCTTTGTGACGCAATCCTAACTTGGCATAGTTCAAAATCGTCATCAAGAGATTGTTGAATTCATGCGTTGTTGTACTGGCGAGTTCGCCGACACTCGCAAGCCGTTCGCATTGATCCAATCGCCGTTCAAGCTGGGCAATCCAATCGCTGTGTGCTGTCGCATTCCCGATAAAACTTGGGGTACTCTCAGCAGTAATTTCAGCAGTCTTCGGCGTTTCCATGAATCCGGATGATCATTAGTGGATGGCGTTCCTGGGAGAGCAAGCACCAACTTGTGGCGATCGAAAGGCAGTCGACTTGCCCCCGCTTGCGTTTCCTTGTTACAACCCTGTTCATCGGTTGTTTCGGTGTAACGCTCGCATGGAAAAAAGTAGCAATAATGGAGGAAGCCCCTTTGAATTCTGTGGAATCCCTCGAATTGATGCTAGCAATTGCCAAAGAAGAAGGCATTCAGGTGCGAAGTGAATGGCTATCTGGGGTGCGCGGGGGGCTTGTACGGGTTGGCGAACAACCCTATTTGTTTGTTGACGAGTCGTTGTCGGTTCCGGAGCAGTTAGCGCAAGTCCGATCGGCGCTCGGCGTATTGGACTGGTCGGAGACGTCCCACGCACAGGCGATGGCGCAGTTGCTTGCACCCGTTCCGCTGTGATGTTTACTCGGCCTGTCGGGAGATGATCTCGCGGTCGAAGTAATTGATTGCCATACCAGCATCGACGATGAGAGTCTGCGCGTTGATCCCTGCGGAGCGTGGAGAGAGTAGGAAGACAGCGGTATCGGCAACTTCTTGTGTCCGTAGCCCTTCTTTGCGCGGGATCGCTTTCTCGGCGAACAGGTAGGCATCGACGTATCCAGGAATACCTGCCGACGCACTTGTTTTTAGCAATCCGGCACCGACGGCGTTAAATCGAACTTGGGAGAAGTTGCTGAAGGATTTCGCGAGGAAGGCGAGTGAGGAATCAAGGGCGGCTTTGACGGGTGCCATAAATCCGTAGCTTTCGCTAGCCATCTTGGTAGTCGAGATACTGATGGTCACCACCGATGCGTCGGGAGTCAAGCAAGGGCGCAGTGCGTTGCTGATTGCGATGAAGGAGAAGCAGGAGATATCGATCGCTTGAAGAAACTGCTTGCGAGTGGTTTCATGAAACGGTTTGATACCATCGCTGTAGTCGGCAAAGGCAATGGAATGGCAGATACCAGCGATCGGGATTTGATCTGCTGCTAGTTCGGCTCCCATACGATCGATCTGGTCTTGATGCTCAACATCGCAGACGAGGATTTTCGTCTCGGGAAAGAGCTTTTTGACTTCCTCGCGTCGTTTCTCGGAGCGGACGACAAGGACGAGGTCTGCTCCGACTTCAAGCAATGTTTTGGCGATAAAAGCTGCCACGCTTTTTTTGTTCGCTACGCCGAAGACCACCACGCGGCGGCCTTGGAGCTTCAGATAATCGGTCATCCAAACTCAGCTTCCTTGAAGATTATGAACCAGCGAGAGTTCCTGTAGTGTCCCCGCCGGGATGTCTTGGACCCGTATCTTAATTTGGATCGCTGGCATCGCATAGCGATAGGGTGGAGATGTATCGCGCTCCGCGTCTTCGTCGATCACGTTGTTAGCATTGTTGTCGATTCCATCGATACCGCCATCGGGGAACGGATTTCCTGACGACGCGTTCAGCCCGTAGGGTACCATTCCGTTTACGGATAATCCACCTGCTTGCAAATTGCCATCGGATTCGTAGTAATCGGTGAAGGTGTCATACATCGGTTGGAAAACCCTCAATTTAGCGTTGAACTTACCTGATCTGGCGAGGGAATCGACGAGGTTATTTGTCCCTGGTTGCAGTCCGGATAATGCGCTTCCCCAAATGGATATATTGGAACCGTCTATGTTCAAAGTGTATGTAGATTGGGTTGAGTTTTTCAACTGATTTAGAACCTTAATACCCCAAGCTAAATCAACGAAAGTACCAGAGTTGGCTAGCACCACTGGACCGTTTTCAAGTACGAAAGCGTATCCTGGGTCGCTTGGTGCTACGATCAAATCGTCTGAACCAGGCGCACCAGCATCACGAACGTTCCCATTACTACCCCACACCCCATCCACCCCCGGTGTGTAAAATTGTACTGCGGAGGTGTCGTATCCGCGTAAATCGAATCCGACAATATTCGATGCGACAACTTCTTCCATCGTATAGCTCGATGCGTAAGTCGAAGAGCCGGTTTTGACGAGATTAGTGCGGCAAAACGCGGCTGGTATAAATCCAGGCAAATCTCTTCTTAGGATCGCCTCATCCGCTCCGGCGTTCCCGGTATTTGGCGGTGGTAACACCTTAATACTACTATTATTGATGACTAGGTTTGTCATCGTAAAGTAGTTGCCATTTGAATTGGCGGCGGATGTCAACGCCAGGATTGGTAACGATGAAACAAGACCTAAGTTGTTTTGATCGGGAATACAGAAATGTGCGAAGCGATTTTCGGGGCGTTGCAGATCGGAGAGCGAATTGGTTTTCAATACGAAACGGTTTCCGATCCATTCTTTGTGGACGGAGAGATCGGAGCGTTGGTAGGCGAATCGCATTTGGTAGCGGAAGGAGTTGATGTCACCTGTATCGACCGGCATCGGAGTTGCGTACAACTGCGGATCGCTCGACCCATCGACATCGGCACGGGAGATCATCAAGTCGGGGCGGATCAGCAGTACGCGTCGGCACAGTGCAACTCGATCGGGCATACCATCGGGATCCGGAATCGCATCGCCATTGAGATCTACCACCGGAGCAACATCGTTGACTGGGGTTTCTAGGGTTAT
>JBJONT010000384.1:0-5268 GCA_046051705.1 Planctomycetota bacterium
GAGGGAAGAATTTTCGAGCGCATGGAGGCTTGAATAAAAATCTTTGGCTTGTTTTTTCGATACCACTGCTACGGTTTCACAGGTTCGGTCGCTTTCGAGTAAGAAAGTCTCAGATACAATCGAAATTGGCTCAAGTTCAGGTTGGAGTCGGGCAGTGAAGACGAACGGTGAGGTTAAGATGTGTGGATCGCGAAAGCTTGTCGGATTAGGAATCATTTTATGTTTCGTCTTCGTTGCTGTGATCTCTCGCGGGTTAGCGCAGGAAGTTACGATCGCGGATCAGCGGGCGGCAGAGTTGGCGAAGTTAGCGATCGACGGCTTGCATCGGGAGTATCCCAATAAGCCATCGAATGTGTTAGCGAGCGCGGCGGATGTGCGGAGTCCGAAGGAGTTGCATCCCGCTTTCTATGGTTGTTTTGACTGGCACAGCAGCGTTCATGGTCATTGGATGTTGGTGAAGTTGTTAAAGAGCAATCCGGGGCATGCTTTAGCGGCCGAATCGCGAACTAAGTTGGCGGAGAGTCTGACGGTTGAGAAGATTGCAGCCGAGGTCGTTTATTTTCAGACCAAGGAGAATCGATCGTTTGAGAGGATGTACGGGTGGGCTTGGTTATTGCGTTTGGTCGCGGAGTTACGGACATGGCAGGATCCCGACGCAGCGCGTTGGAGCGAGGCGCTTCGCCCGTTAGAGCGAGAGATCGTATCGTTGACTTTGGGGTATTTGCCAAGGTTGTCCGTACCGATTCGAACCGGAGTGCATCCCGATACCGCCTTTGCGTTGGGGCAGATCTTGGACTACGCAAGGTTGGTAGGCGACGATGGGCTTGAGCAAGCGATCGTCAAGCGAGTGAAGGAGTATTACGGCGGGGATCGTGGGTATGTTTCGGAGTTTGAGCCGTCGGGTGAGGATTTCTTTTCGCCTTCGCTCAACGAAGCCGACTTGATGCGGCGTGTGTTGCCACGCGAGGAGTTCCGCGATTGGCTTGAGCGGTTCCTGGTTTATCAGGACGGACAGTCGCATCGAAAGTTGTTGACGCCGGTGGTTGTTTCGGATGTGACGGATGGCAAGTTGGTTCATTTAGCTGGGCTGAATCTTTCGAGGGCTTGGACGCTCGCTGCGGTAGCAGAGCATTTGCCCGAGGGTTCGCGATGGAAGAAACCTTTTGCGCGGAGTGCCGAAGCGCATTTAAAGGCGGGGCTTGAGTATGTCTTTAGCGGGCATTATGAGGGGGAGCATTGGCTTGGTACTTTTGCCGTTTATGCGTTGACGGGAGTAGGCCGATGAGCGACCGCGTGATCTTGTGCGGCACTCGAGGAGTGGTGCGTGTTTCGGGGGATTTGATGCGGTCGGGCGCGGAGAGTTTGCGCCAAAGGTTGGGTTGGGATGTAGAAGTTGTCGAGGATGCTCAGGGCGAAAAGATCGGAACCGCTGCGGCTTGCGGTAGCTTCGATCGAGTGGTGATCGTCCCTTGTGGGCTAGGAAGTTTGCAGTTGAGTGAGATAAGGGGGGCGGCTTGGTTCGAGCGTTATCTCTCCAGCGGTGAGACTCAGACGTTTCCCCGTATTTATCTTGCTGAACCCCTTACAGCACGAGAGGTAGGTCGTTGGCTCGCTCAAGGGGCTTGCGGGCAACTACAGCTCAATTGCAACCAACCCAATAGCGAACCATCCAACCAGGCTCAGCAGCGGCGAGTCAGGCGGATAGTCTTGCATGAGGGAATGGGCTTGGAGGAAATCGAGTCGATTGCATTGGTAGCGTTTTGGGGGAACCGGTTGGTTCCTGGGGTGCTTGAGTGTGTCAGTGCAGAAGAGGCTCTTCGCACGAGGGTGTTGGCTCAAGAAGGTATCGAAAAGGGTGAGATAAGTCTCCCTTGGGAGTTGAGTTTTGGTGAGCTCAGTGGAGAGGATTTTGGAACATGGCTTATGCAGCGTGTTCTTGCGGGAGTTCGTTCGCGGCCGTTGGGGTGGGAGCCACGCGAGGATGCGAATTGGCTTTTGCTGTGCGGGTTACACGACCAGTTGAGTCGGGAGTTGCCTTCTGAGTATGTTGAAAAGCTCGATAGTGTCTCTCCGCGATCGATGGGGAGTGCGGTGATAGCGCCTGATGAGACGGGTTTGGTGCCTTGGGACAAGATCTGGACATCGTTTTGTGATTTAGCGATGGCGGGAGGTCCGCCGCATCGCGGCAAGTTGCTTGAGCCTGTCTGCATCGAAGAAATCCGCGGTCAGCTCGAAGCTTATGCGGCTGTGGAGCGAGAGATACGGAGGGGGATTGGGTTAGCGAGCGGATTGCAGACGGTCGATAGTCCGTATTTGGGATGGGTCGCGGTTGAGTGTCAGAGCGAGGAGATGGCGGCTTGGTTACTGCGAGCGATCTTGGTCGAGAACATATCCGTGCGCAGGGAGAAGAGCAGATTGTATTTGCCGGCGGGCCCGAATTATCGGGTCGAGAAAGAGATCAAGAATGTGATCACCGCGGTTGCGAAGACCGTACATTATTGGCAAGCGCATCTCAGGTCGCGTCAGCCGCCGAAGCCGCTGTAACGTTGAAGGCCTTTTGCGGTAAGCCAGCGGGAGACGGCGTAGAAGAAGGCGACCCAGAAGACCAGCATGAGCATGTCGTAAAGGAGTGCGGCACCTTGGATTTTCCCCAGGAACACAGCGGCGGGAAAGTAGGCTAGGTATTTGATGGGCAAGTAGTTGACGAGTGACTCGAAGGGTTCAGGAAGGAGGTCGAGGGGGAACATGTGACCTGAGAGGAAGAATTGCATAAGCATATAGACAAAGAGCAGAGAGGAGACTTCGAGCATCCAGAAGCCGATCAGTCCGAGGCAGGCTTCGAGGTAGAATCCCAGCGAGAAACTCAACAGGAGAGAGAGGCAGAAGCAAGCCAGGGTTGAGAAGCTTGGCCAACCCTCGGTGAAGTAGTTTCGGCAGAGGAAAAAGACCAGGATGAAGGGGCCGGTAGCGACCGAGTAGTAAGCGATTTTGTGAGCGACGCGAGACCAGAAAAGGAATGAGAGTAGGTCGATTGGTTGGACGAGGTAGCGTTTGATTTCGCCATCGCGGATTGTTTTGGCGATATTCGACGAGAGGCCTGGCATGCTGGAGAAAGCGCGGCCAAGCATTGTAAGCAAGTAGTAGGCCACCATGTCGTGGAAGGAGTATCCGGAGATGGAAGCTGATTGTGGGGCATCGGGATTGAGGGATTGGAATACAGCCCACCACAGGAAGATTTGGGTGATGATAGGGAGGAACCGCATCAGGGTTCCGAGTGCGAAGTCACCTCGGTAGGCGAGTCGTTCAGCGAGGGCGGTCTTAAGAATGATCCAACGGGTTTTCCAAGCTTGGCCTGGCGGTAAAGCTTGGGATGGCATCACATGTCCTTGCCGTGGGTCGTTGGAAGTAGTCGAGTGGGAGCTCATGGATTAGTTCGCCATGGAATGAAACATCTTCGCGATGACTTCTTCGAGGGGTGGGTCTTCAACGGCCACATCGTCCACGGAGTAGGTGTTGAGGATTTCGGCGAGGACTTTAGAGACTTGTTGTTTAGGGATTTTCAGAGAGACTCTTGGCGGATTGGTTTTGATAAGTTCGCCGAATCGTTCCAATCCATTGTGTGATTGGCCGAGTGCAAGTTGGAGTTGGACGACTTTATAGCCAGAGAATTCGTCGGTGATACCGCTTAGTGAACCGTCGTACTGAATGATGCCTTGAGCGATTACCACGACCCGTTCGCACAGAGCGGAGACATCTTTCATGTAGTGGCTAGTCAGCAGGATCGTGATCTTGCGTTGTTCTTGGTAGTGTTTCAGGAATTGCTGGATGTTGTGTTGAGCGACGACATCGAGGCCGATGGTGGGTTCATCGAGAAAGAGAACATCTGGGGAGTGCAGCAGAGCGGCGATGAGTTCCATTTTCATCCGTTCGCCGAGGGAGAGTTCGCGAACGGGGCGGCCGAGCAAGCGAGTGACGTCGAGTAGATCGGTAAGTTCGTCGAGAGTTTTCTTGAAGCTCGCCGGATCGATGCAATAGATTTGTTGGTGGAGTCGAAAGGATTCTTGGGCGGGCAAGTCCCACCAGAGTTGGTTTTTCTGGCCCATCACCAGCGCGAATCGTCGGCGGTATTCCATGTCTCGAAGCCATGGGGTGAATCCCATGACGGTAGCCGAACCGCTTGAAGGATAGATAACGCCAGAGAGAAGTTTCAGGGTGGTTGTTTTCCCAGCGCCGTTGGGGCCGAGGAAGGCGACGAATTCGCCTGGTTCGACGCGAAGAGAAATCCCACGCACGGCATCGACCGTTTTGTATTCACGGTGAAAAAGCCCGCGAATGGCTTCCCGAAGCCCCTCCTTTTTTTGGTAGACGCGGTAGGATTTTGTGAGTTGGTCGATTTCAATGATACTCATGGGTCAGATTATAGCATTCAAATCTTGGATTGCTTCCCCAAAGTAAACCACAGGCGGTGAAGGAAATGGCAAGGAAGAAAGCGGTTGTGTTGTTGAGTGGTGGGCTTGATTCAGCGACTTGTTTGGCGATTGCCAAAGACGCCGGGTTCGAGTTGTATGCGATCAGTTTTCGCTATGGGCAGAGGCATGCGATTGAGTTAGAGCGGGCCAAAGCGATCGCTATTGCTGCGGGGGTCAGCAAGCATGTGATAGTGAATTTAGATTTGGGTGGATTTGGAGGGAGTGCATTAACGGATACGGCTTTGCAGGTACCCAAGCATGATTCGGTATCCGAGATCGGGGGAGAGATTCCGTTGACGTACGTGCCAGCTCGCAACACGGTTTTTCTCTCGTATGCATTGGCTTGGGCGGAAGTCTTGGGGGCTTTAGATATTTATGTAGGGGTTAATGCTTTGGACTACAGCGGCTATCCCGATTGCCGACCGGAATACATTCGAGCTTTTGAAGAGATGGCGAATTTGGCGACGAAGTCGGCGGTAGAGGGGAATCGATTGGTGTTGCATGCGCCGCTGATACTTTGGACGAAGGGTCAGATTATTCGTCGCGGGTTGGAATTGGGAGTGGATTACTCGAAGACGCTATCGTGTTATGACCCGAGTCCCACAGGAGAGCCGTGTCGGCATTGCGATTCGTGTTTGTTGCGTGCGAAGGGATTTGAGGAGAATTCGATGCGCGATCCGGCGTAGCTACTCGTCGCCAGACGGTGATGAGCGTAAGGTGTTTTTGCGCTTAGGGTTGCGCGGTTTTTTTTGTGTTTTGCTCCCCTCTCCCCAGGGCGGGGAGAGGGGCTGGGGGTGAG
>JBJONT010000385.1:0-3512 GCA_046051705.1 Planctomycetota bacterium
CTCGTTCCAGGTGGCGGTGATTTGGACAACGACCTGAACAACGCCCTACGCTTCGATCCCTCCACACCCACCCCAGTCAAAGTCGCTTACAAAGACGCAAGCCTACCCGTAGATCGATTCATTCAAGTTGGGTTCTCAACCACGAATTCAGCAGCCTTTTCGGTATCAGCGATTGCTTGGTCACGAGACAATATTACCTACCAAGAGTTTCAGCCGAACAACTTTGTGGATGGCGTAGCTTCAGGTGGCGATGTTAAGTATTCGAGTGTGATTGATTTAGGCGCACCGATTGGCGGTACATCCTCGACTCCATTCTATCTGCGATACACATTACCCTCAGGAATTGACATGGGCGCATTGGTCCAATCGGCCTTTCGAGCCAATTCTAATGGATCAACCAGTAACGGCATCTTGTCAGATGAGATCACGAATAATTTCGTATCCCTGACACGGCTTCACACAGCGGTTCCTGAACCGACCAGCTTGCTGCTTCTCTCAAGCGTTGGTGCTTGGGGAATCTGGCGAAGAGTCAAGCGAAGCAAATAAGCGTTAAGCGATCCGTCTGGGCCGTACTCGCATGTGCAGCGGCTCCCGCATCTGATCCGTGGGAGCTTCGATGACGCAGGCTTGCGTCGATTCGTGCGTCAAAGCCGCAGTCCCCTGATTAGCTCCCGCTTGCTCTCCAGATAACCGCTCGCGGCGTCGAGACTCAAGTATTTGAACGTACTCGGCGCCGAAGAACAAAATCGATATGCCATAGTAGCACCAGAGCAACAAAGCGATAAATGAGCCGATTGCACCATAAGCGGTTGTGTATCGCATACCGATAAAGAAAGCCCCTAAGACGTCGCGGCCGACTTCCCAGACCAACGCCGCAAGCAATCCGCCACGCAGCGCATCAAGCCAATGCACTGGGCGTTTGGGGAGCACGCGATAAATCAAACTAAACAACAGCGTGTTCGCGCTCACCGCTCCGAGCAAATCAAAGAAGTTAAAAAAATGGCCGATCGATGGCAGCGTCCTCGATGTAACGGATCGAACTTGGGATAAAGCCATCGTAGCGATGAACAGCATGACCAGCAGGCCACCGAGTCCAACGAGCATCGTGAAAGCGAAAAAGCGATGCCTTACCAATCGCGCAACTTTGCGACTCCAACGCGATTCCTTCTGAATGGAAATTCGAAAGATGCGATCGAACCCGCGATCGATCTGCGCGAAGACACCAATAGCTGCCATGATTGCAGCAAGCAATCCGGTCGGACCTCCAACGATCGAATGGTGCGTTAGATGTTTGAGTACCTGCTCGACCTGAATGCGAGCTTCGCTCGTCGTCGAATTCTCGACCGCGTCGAGAATCTCATGCTGAACGTCGATCCCGAATTTGGTGAAACCCAACACTAGGCCAATGCCCGAAATCAACAACAGAAACATCGGAAACATCGACAGCGCCAAATAATAAGCGACGCTTGCGGCCAGACTCCCCGCATCATCTTCTGCCCATCGAACCCCAGCATCTCGGACGTTGGGGAAGAAATCCATGATCCAACGTTTCGAATGCCGAACCACTGCCGGCTCACCCTGCAAATCACCCGACGCTGGTCCAAAGGGATTTACTCGATTCAAACCCTCTACCATCCAAAAGTTCTTGTCGTCTTTGGGCTCCGCTAAGCTCGTCATGCGCGGGATTGTAGGGATTTCCCCATTTCATCGCTAGCGGAACCTTCTAAGCATCCTTTCAGGGATTTCGTCCAGCATAATTGGGTAAGGAATTCCAAGTGTTTTCAAGGTTTCAACACTCGTCATTACGCTTTGAAAAGGAATAATGCATGGCTTGCCGAGACCGGCCAGAAATTTCCGTAATGCTTCGCGCAACGCCGGAACATCAATTCATCTCAACACTAGCAAATCAACAGCCATTTGATGCAACCTCAGCCAACCCCCACCAAACCTGCTGCTCCCCTTGCACCACTACCCTCGCTTGCCGATGTGCCGGTCGATGCGATTCTGTTCGTTTCCTTCGGGGGCCCCGAAGGTCCAGATGACGTGATTCCATTTCTGGAAAATGTCTTGCGAGGCAAGAATGTCCCTAGAGAACGGATGCTTGAAGTCGCCGAACACTACCAACACTTCGGTGGCATCAGCCCAATCAACGAGCAGTGCCGCGAACTGATCGGGGCCGTACAAGCCGAATGCGAGCGTCGCAATCTAAAGCTACCGATCTATTGGGGCAACAGAAATTGGCACCCCATGCTGCAAGACACCTTCGGAGAAATGAAGAAAGATGGACGAAAACGTGCCATCGCTTTCTTCACCTCCATGTTCAGTTGCTACAGTGGATGTCGCCAATATCGAGAAAACCTTGCCGATGCAATCCTCGCCACGGGCGAAGGCGCACCGCTAGTTGAAAAAGTACGCAAAGGGTTTAACCACCCGAAATTTATCGAAGCCCAAGCGGACTGCTTGCGGGATGCGCTCGAACAAATTCCAGCCGAATCCCGCAGTCAAACCCCCGTCCTATTCTGTGCCCATAGCATTCCGATGAGCATGGCGGAAAATTCCAAGTACGTCACCCAACTGAACGAATCCGCGAAACTGATATGCAAGTCGCTTGGCCACGATCGCTACGAACTAGTGTTCCAAAGCCGCTCTGGTCCACCGCAACAACCTTGGCTCGAACCGGACGTCTGCGATCGAATCGAGCAACTTCATCAAGAACAACAGATCAAACATTTGATCCTTCAACCACTAGGATTTATCTCGGATCACATGGAGGTTCTCTACGACCTCGATGAAGAAGCCTTAGGGGTCTGCAAAGAGCTTTCCATCCACGCCGTACGCGCGAAGTCGGTAGGGGTTCATCCTTCGTTTGTCTCCATGATTGTCGACTTGATCCAAGAACGGCTCAGCGAAGGAACCGAAAGACCATGCTTGGGCGAGTATGGCCCAAGTCACGATTTGTGTCCTGCGAACTGCTGTTTGTATCCCCAAACAGGCCGGCCAGGCCCCCCCAGCACACGCCCTGCTCCCTAGCCCGCTTGTCCGAGACCCGCGCACACGGATGCTTCTCCCCCTCGCCCGCTGGCGGGAGAGGGGGTCGGGGGGTGAGGGTGGTGTCCGCGCAACTCCAATCTCAAAAACAACTTACGTCTCTCCGATCAACATAATGCATCATGGTTAACCCAACTAGTTAGCCCACCACAATGCCATCTTATGAGAACAGCGGTCGATTGATTCGCCATTGTGCAACAATTGGTTCGATCTCTAGGGTTTATGCTTATCCGCCTAACGACAAGTACTGCGACTCAATCCAAAAAGAAACATCAAAATGTCCACAGATGTTGTATAACCGATCGCTGCGATAGCCCAGGACTGGCGGACACCGGCGGCGAATCCTAAACTCAAGCCGGAGGAACCCGAATGTCTACTAATCCGAAGCAACCTAATCGTAAGTTTGATCCCGAGTTTATCGAGAGTGCAGTCAAACTCGTCACTGTCGAAGGATACAGCAAGAT
>JBJONT010000386.1:0-5466 GCA_046051705.1 Planctomycetota bacterium
AATGACGGCCCGACGTCAGATAGCAATGATCAAGTCACAAGCCCCACGAGCCGTTTTACTACCGCAGATCTAGAACGTGCAATTCAATCTGCCCAGCGAGATCGACGATCTAGAGTTGATATTAGTCGAGCTCGCAAAGCGACCAAACGACGCCGCGCAATCCTCACCATGGTGACAGCTACGGGACTTGCGGCATCGCTTATGACCACAGCTTTTCTGGTTTGGAAACCTTCCTCCAATACCTCCAACCAAAGCTTCGACGTAACCGATTCCAAAAAATCTACACTCCGAAATTCAAACCTAACTGATTCGTCTTCATCCGAGAACCGCACTACCAGCGATTCCGAATCCTCCATCACCCGCAATACCTCTGATCTAAAAAACGAATCGCTTACGCGCGATGCAGAAGGCACGCAACGCGTAGCTTCATCAAATACGCCATCTGATTCCGAAATCGCTTCCCCTCTTGGATCGAATCCGACGAAGTCATCCATATCGCTCCCCTCTGCGATTGCAAATGACTCAAATCGCAGTGCAATGAATGCACCGAACGAACCAGCAACAGCCTTGCTCGGTAGCGAATTTGATGCAGGTCTGGTAGGAAATGGTTTGATCAACACGGCCGCCATATCCGTCATCAATCACCAATTTGAAGACATGTGGAAAGAGGTTGCGTTCAGCACTTCAAATTTACGCGTAGCATCTCCAAACGCCCTATCCGAACAACACGTCGCTTCGCGGTCTGATCTGCTCGTGAACCGAATTGCATCACTGCTAGTGGGGCGATCAGCAACCTCTTCCGAACTAGAAGCTATCCGGCAAGAGAACTTGCTGAAAACACGAAGCCTAAGCGACAACCATTCGCAGTGGGTTGATGCAATCGCACAACGTTGGCTAGCAAGCGACGAGTTCTCGCAAACTTGGGGCAATGCCTTATCAAGTTTTTATCGAGGTGGGTATCCGGAAGATGCAGCGGACCGACAACAAGCCAGGGACTTTGACGGCTGGCTCACGGAACAAGTAAAACTCAACGCATCGCTACGCGACATTCAGAAACAAGTCCTCGGCGGGCTTTCCGATAAGTCTCACCCAGCGCGCTTTCTCGTAGGCCATTGGTCAAAACTTGCTCAAGCATCCCCGCCACTCCCAACGCCTGCAAGTTCCGAACCTGCAAGTTCCTCGCCCGAAAACTCTGCTATTACGAATCTCTCCGGATCGCAACAAGCAAAGGCACGCGATGGGAAGACTGCACCTCAATCATGGATTGGACTAAATGAACAGGAGTCCACAGCACTCACCGGTGTGACTAATCTGTTCTTGCATATTACCGACAACCCGATGTTGGCTTGCTCACAGTGCCATCAACACTCGCAACCACTCAACACAGCAAACCAAACTTCTTACGTTGGAGGAGAAGTAGCCGTCATCACAGGTCGATCTGCGAGACCTGTATCGTACGGTTCTGTCTCGGCCCTTCTTCTAAACGTCCTTGAATCCAACCAACGAGAGCTATTTACCAAGGACGAAGAAGACCGTGCGGTGAAACTTACACCCGCCTTCCCCAACGGCAAAAGAGCCTCTGCGAGCGATACAACCGACTCTCTGTTGACGACTTGGGTGGAAGAAGGAAGCCACTCCCAAAGAGGTTTGGTCAATCATCTATGGAAGTCGTTTTTCGGAGTCCCATTAGTCGCCCCTGAAGAACAACACGGGCCGGCGAGCACATCGAGCCGAGAGGAATTACTAAACTATATTTCTCAACAAGCGTCCGACCAGAACGTACCCGTCCGTCAACTGGTCTATTGGATGTTGCACTCCTCACCGACTCTTCAACCAGAAGTCGCGTTAGACATTCAAAATGTCATCGCCTTGAGCCAAGCGGATTTGCGAACGTTGCGAACTCGAATCGAATTGCAACATGTGATGATTCATCGCCCGATTAACGCAAGCTCCATCGAGGAGTTTGTGAAACAGCTATTACCCGTCCAGCAAGAGATTCGGGACCGAGCTCTGTTGGCGCAACCATCCACTCGGGAATCATCCACAGCGAACAAACAGGACACCGCAGATCGTACCGCTGCTGAAGTTGCAGCCAAAGCAAATGGTTTAGCCAAAGATGGTCGCGAAGCGATGGCAAGGCAACAGCTTGGCTATGCGCAACTTATCTACGCGGTACCGTCGGTGCAGGTCGCTGACTTGACAAAACGCTTTTCCGAAAGCACATTGTCGCAACCGGAATTGATCGACCACACCTATGGGGTTCTGCGTGGTCGCAAGCCGAGTTCTGCAGAGCGAGCAATTTGGAGTGCAAGTCGCCTCAAGGAGTTCGCGAAACCAGACGCTGCCTTACGCATCCTCAGCGGCGTAAGTGCATTTGAATATCCAACCGAATAAGCTTCGTTGACTGCGAGAGAGAATTACTCCTCCCGCTAACCATCACTGCCCGCTGACCATCACTGCCCGCTAACGAATCGCCGTGCTAACGAATCGCCGCGGCGTCTCGTCAGCGACAATCACGTGACCTTACGGCTGTTTGTTGCTAACGGCCCCTGCGATGTATCGAGTCGAGCCTTCTTCAAGCAAATCCTCTTCGCTTCCTTGGCATTGAACAGCCGCGCGGAATCGATGATTGCCACCCTTGGCGGCCACACAAGTGACCTTCAACGTGATACTCTTCTTTGGCGGGATTGCGGGGATTGCATCGAAGAGTGCTTGACCAGGCACGATCCGTCCTGAGTGCCCATCGATGCGTTGAGGTTCAATTCCATCGGAGAACTGGGCGATTGCTAGAACATTCTCAGCGGCTTTCGATCCTCGATTCACAATCTGAATTTCATACACAACTGGCTGACCAACAGGTGCTGGGGCCGCAGGCTCAATGACGGTCAGTTCAAGATCTGCGATCGCTTCGACTCGCGTTGCGATAGTGCTGGCAAAATCGCGTCCTCCCTCCGCTCGGGCTTGGAACGCAATGCGTTGCTCGCCCGATTGGTTAACGGTCACTTTCAGAGGGACTTCCAACTTTTGATTCGCACCGATTGATGGGATCATCCAGCGCAACTGGTTACCATTTCGCGCAATCCCGGCAGGTAGGTCCACAGGATCGAAACCGGTTGGTAGAGCGACCACACAAGCAACGTTCTTGGCAATAACATTGCCAGTATTCTCGATCACAAGGTTGTATTCAGCGTTTAGTCCTTGGAAGAATTCCGACGGGCCCGTCCACGACGCCGTCAACTCAAGTGTCTGAACTTGGACATCGATCCGCTCACGCTTTTCAAATTTCCCATTCGAAGATTTAGCTGTCGCAACGATTGGGAACAAACCTGGGTGATCAAAAGTCATCTCGACTTCGATACGCTTCGTCTCCCCAGGAGCCAGTGCACCGACCGAGGATTCATATTGTCCGGTTGTCTCGGTTTGCAACTGAAGAATCAATTCTGGCATAGGAGCTTTCCCGGAGTTCTTCACTTGGATCTGATACTTTTGGGGAACCCCAAGCTGCGTTTCGGAAGGCCCATTAAGAGTTAGTTCCAATTTCGGCTGTTGGACTTCAACCGTCATCGTGGTCGGCAACGGAGCTACAGTCCATTCCAAGTTGAGGGCAAAGCTCTCAGCATCGAGCACCACAACTTGCAATTCCATCGACTTCGAATCGTTGGGTGCAAGCGATTCGATTTCCCAAAGAACCGCGAGCTCTGTTTCTAACTCCTCGACCTCGTGAGCACCAACCATAGTGGTTACCCCATCGATTCGAACACCCCGAGGTGCGGCGGCTCGGATCAACAAGCCATCGATTTTGCTGGTTCCTTCGTTCGTCGCATGAATGGTGTAGGTAGCCATTTGTCCAACGGGAATTGCAGTCGGACCATCGACCCGAAGCCGCAATTGCGGGGTACGCACATCAAGGCCGGCGAGCGATCGCCCATTGGCCATCGAAGTACTCTTCTCAGCCGATTCTTCAGAAGATTTTTTGGTCATACCACTCGCGTTTGATTTGCGAGTGACCGCCATGCTTGGCACTTGTTCGCTTGTCCCTTGAGCCTCATCTCTCAATTGGCCCACCGATTGGCCCACCGATTGGGCCACCGATTGGCCCACCGATGCATCGGATCGACCTGCCGAAGCAATCGTCTGGGGAGCAGCTTGCGAACCGGCGTCTTGCGAACCGGAGTCTTGTAACTTGGTAATCTCCCCCTTTGTGATCTTGGGCTTCGATGCCGTTGAGGTTGGAGTAACGGGCACTCGGCGACGGGATGTATTAGCTGCATCAAAACCAGCTTCGGACGGTGTAACGTCATAGGTCTTCAATTCTCGCTTCGATCCAGCGGCAGGTTCGGGGATCGAAGGCTTTGCACCAGAGCGATCGTTAAGCGTTGGTTGTGTCTCAACATTTTCGTAGCTCTCGTCTGTCGAGTAGCTTGGAGGCACCGGTTGAGAACTGTCGGTGATACCGCTTGCACCGCGCTGAGTTGCTTGAGGGGCCGTTACCTGAGGCTGCGTTTCTTGCGGCGCTACCCCTTGGGATCGGCCGTTGCCTCGCGATCCGGATTGCGATTGGGACAACGCGGGTGATTGTGCGGTTGGTAGCTGTGAGGATTGGCGTTGCCCTGCGGATTGTTTCCCTGCGGCGGGCTGTTTGGGCGCGAAAGGTTCTTTCGTCGGTTTTACAGCGCGGTTCAGTTCGATGGGTCCTTGGATGCTCCCAAGTTCATCTTCAGCACGTTTCTTCCAAGGGTTCGAGAAGCCTTGAACAGGAACGCGTAGTCCTCCAGTGCGACCTTGGACAGATTCTTCGTTCTCGCCCGGTTGCTTAGTAATCGCAGCACGAAAGCGAGAAACGAGCCCACCACCTCGATTTTCCGTCGCACGGCCTTCGGCGGATTCCGATTGCGCGGGAGTCGGTGAGGCTGAGATGCAGAACAAAAGGGTGGCTAAACAGCTTGCAAGAGCCATTTGGGAAGTCCGGTTCATCGAAGTCCGTTCCTTTCGATCAGCGTTATCTGCGACACCACCCCAAATGGGGGGAAAATCAAGGATGTGACGATCCGAGAAATCGTCATCTTTGTGACTCGGCAAGCCTCGCTCGGTAGGATCAGAAGAATTGGAAAGATTTAACGCCTTTGACAACTTTACCGACTGAGAAAAGCTTGCCGCTTCCCCCCGGCGTGTTCAATATTGCAACACTTCCTCCCTTCGGACTCTCTTAATCCGCACGGTTTCTCTGATCCGCGCATAAGAAAAAACGCCTGCCAATCCGGTTTTCAGTGGAAATCCGCCCTGAAACAGACTTTTAATACCCCAGCCAAAACCGCTTAAATCCCTTAGAAAAGCCTGGGGAAATGAGTTCAACACCAAACTCCAAAGCTCCGCCAGCCAACAACGAACCACTTTGGCACAACGTTTGCTTGATAAGTTGGAATAGTCCGAGAAAGAGGAGTGGTTGTGGAATGGATTAGTTGTCGG
>JBJONT010000387.1:0-11781 GCA_046051705.1 Planctomycetota bacterium
TTGGGCAGCAGGTTGGGGAATTGGATCTAAAGCCACTTTTGAACACTTCGGAAGCGGCCAGTGAAAAGATGTCTAAAGCCGAGTACAAGCTTGTGCACTTTTGGGGGACTTGGTGTCCACCTTGCGTTACGGAGTATCCCGAGATCATCAAGTTGCAGAAGCAGTACAAGGATGATCCGAGACTTGCGATTATCAGTGTTTCGTGTGGCCAGAGTGTTCCAGAGAACCTTGAGGAGTTGGAGTTTGATACGAAGTATTACTTGCAAGGGCTCGGTGGGGATGCGCCTGTGTACTGCGATCCAGTGATGTATTCGAGGGTGCAGCTCGCGAATTTGATGGGGCGGCAGGGGTTCCTCTATCCATTAACTTTGTTGCTCGATAAGGACATGAAGATCGTCGAAAGCTGGATAGGAGCTACTCGTCCGGGGGAATTGGATAAGTCGATCAATCGTTTGTGGGTGTCCAAGAAGTAGTTTTGGGATTCGGTGATGATTTTTTTTGTAGTGGTTAAAGCAACAGCTATTTTCGAAGCAAGTGGGATCAATCGATGAGATCGACCGGGCCATTGATTGGCATAACGATGGGTGATCCAACGGGAATTGGACCTGAAGTGATTGCCGGTGCGCTTGGGGACCGTTCGGATCTCCTTGACTATAGTCCTGTTGTGATCGGTAGTGCGGCGATCATGCAGCGAGCCGCGGACATGCGTGGTTTGAGGCTGCGATTTCACGGGTGTCCTGATTGGACGCAGGTCGCAGAACTGTTGAATGCGTTACCAGATGCTCTGGGAACCGATCCGGTGATTGTGCCTTGTTTAGAAGCAGCGAGTCGTGAGTCGCAGGATGCACGCGATGGTTGCATCGATGCGAGGGGAGGTCAAGCCGCTTATGATTGTTTGGTGCAAGCGGCCGAGTTGTGCAATAGCGGCAAGATAGCAGCGATGGTAACAGCTCCGCTTCAGAAGAAAGCGATGGAGCTTGCGGGGCATCATTGGCCAGGTCATACCGAGTTACTTGCTCACTTATGTGGTGTGGAATCAACTGCCATGATGTTGTACTTGCCGCCGGGCAAGCCCAATCATGGTGGTGCATATGGACTTGGAGTAATTCACGTCACGTTGCACATGGCTTTGAGGGAGGTTTTCGAAAACATCACTGAGGAGAGCATCCTCAGAACGATTGAATTGACCCACGTTTATTTCTCGAGGCTACTTGCACGCAGTCGAGGCAAGCTCGGGGGTGATAATGGTGGACTGAGCGACGGAGGTAAACCTCGCATTGCAGTTACGGCACTGAATCCACATGCAGGGGAGTCGGGTCGGTTTGGACGCGAAGAGATCGAGATCATCGCTCCTGCGGTGCATAAAGCCCGTGAGCGAGGGATTGATGCAACAGGACCTTGGGCGACCGATACGCTCATGCCGCGTGCAGCTCGAGGAGAATTCGATGCGGTGGTTGCGATGTATCATGACCAAGGGCACATCGCATTGAAGCTTCTCGATATGTTTGAAGCAGTCAACATCACCCTTGGTTTGCCGATTGTAAGGACCAGCGTCGCGCATGGCACAGCACATGACATCGCTTGGAAAGGGATCGCAGAGTTTGGGGGGATGCGTCAAGCGATTGCAGCAGCGGTTAAGCTTTGCAGCACATAGACACCACTTCGAGTCCTTTTCTCATGTAGGATTCGATCTCCGCGGGTTGGAGTTTCGAATCCCAGTTCACCAGCAAAAGCGTATTTTCGTGAAACCCGATTTCCATCGGGGAGATCGAAGCGAGTTTTGAAAGCACTGGTGACTTGAGAAACGCTCGGATAGATTCCTCGGATTTTCCTCGCACCATGAACTTCTGATTGAATCCTGGATCATCTGGAAATTCGATGTAGTTCACCCCGATCAGTTTCGATAGGGACGATAGAAATCGACGAGGAACGATGGAGAGTGACGGAGCGCTTAGGCGGCGGTCTTGGACCATCGTCATCACGGCATTCCTGGTCGAATTGTTTTTGCCCGATTGACTTGGGTAGTGTTGCTCGAAGACACAGATGCGTGTGGTGTCGGTTTCGGCGACAACGACAAAACGGGTGGTGCTCGAGGCTCCCTTCTTGGCGACATCAAACCAGAAAAGCTTTTCAGCGTCGGTTCTAGGAAGGGAGTAAAGGGCTTCTATGCCTTTAGCTGCGGCCCAGGTCTTGATGCTTTCAAATCGCTTTGCGTCCCAAGCCTTAGCGAAGACTTGGGACAGTAATACGGCAGCGATGATGATAAGGACAATGACGACTTGCATTGTGGTTCACCGAGCCTCATTCGGGTTGCTTAGGGACATCCTTAGCGACTGGAGAGCAGTTCAGCCACTTTCGTTTCGATGGCTTTTCCGCGTACGTGCATTGCGGCAACATTTCCATCGCGTCCGATCAGAAGCGTGAAGGGAATCGCGGAGATGGCCAGGTCTTTTGCTAGAGGAGTGTTCATACCGGACTTGGTAGGATCTCCGCTGACGAAGACGCTCCAAGGCGTTTCTTGTTGCGCCATGAACGCGTCGAGGTCGGAGCGCAGATCATCTAGGTTGATTGCGACGACTTCGAATCCATCGGCATGTTTCTCGTCGTAAACTTTTTTGATGTTTGGAATTTCTTGGATGCATGGACCGCACCAAGTAGCCCAGAAGTCCACGAGTACGACTTTCCCTTCGTACTTTGATTTGTCAAAGGGTTTACCTTGAGTGTCAACAAGTGTGGATAAATCCAGGGGCTTGCCAATGGTCTGCGATCTTACTTGAAAGCCTTTGATAGAAAGTTCAAGTTGTTCTTTGAGTTCGGGGGTTTTGGTCGATTCGAGTTGAGTTGCAGCGATATCGATCAGGCTTTTGGCTACTTCGAGGTTTCCGGAGTATTCGAATTGCGTTGCGCATTGACCGAGAGCTAACGCGGTCCAAGGAGATGGAATTTTTTCCATTAGGCTCTTAGCGCTAGCGGTAAGTGCCGCAGGGTCTGCTGCCATGGCTTGCCGCGTATCGAGGATTTTCAGGTAATCCTCGAAGTCTGGAAGGCGTTGCATTTTCATTTGCCAAGCGTTCATGCCGAGGTTCGGGTTTTGTACGTCTCGGTATTTGGCTTCTACGGCGTTGACGAGATCATCGCAAGCAGCGGCGCTGGGGCTTTTCGCTGTAGCGTTAGCGTCAGGTGCGTTTGGGTCGGCGGTCGAGTTCGGATCAGAGGCGGCGTTTGCGGAAGCAGCATCAAGGGCTTTGGCTGCTTGGGCAACGGCCATGAAGAGCGATGGGTCGTTCGGATCAGCTTTCTCGAGCAATCCCTTGGCGAGCCCTAGGACTTGGTCGACGCTAGCAGCTTGATTCTGAAAGTCGATGACGGTGGTCATGAGTTGCAGGCGATTAGCGAGAGCCGCGACGCGTGTGTCTTCATTTCCGCTGAGTTGTTTGGAAAGACTTCTGAGTTCATCGGCGGATGGGACATCTTTGAAGGCCGCCATTTGTGCGAGGGCTTCGAGTTTTCCAATCCATCCCTTTGCCGTTTGGTCCGGGGTGCTAGCGATATTTCTCAAGTTGTCTGCGGCGGATTGTTTCATCCTTGCTAGGTCCATTCCGCGACTGATAACGACATCGGTGTTTACCAGTCGTTGACCTGCATCGGTTTGAAGTTCGCGCATGGCGCGGTCGATGCTACCGAGGAAGGCGAGTATCGCTTCCGGCTTGTCAGATTCAACCATCTTGAGTGTCATGTAGCTCTTTTGAGCTAGTGCCGGATCGGCTTGTCCGGGGACGAAGGATGGGAGCGAGGGGGCTTTGGCTGCGGGATTATCCGTTGAGGCTGGATCGTTCTTCGCGGTCGAAGCGGGGGATTGAGGGTTTGTGGATGAAGGGTTTACGGATGGGGCTTTTGCTGGGGAAGCCGAATCTGCTGGGCGAAAACCGCTATTTTCAGCGCTGATTTCCTTTGAAGGTTTCTCAGAGTTGCAACCGCCGATAGCAAGCAGGCTGGATGCGAATGCAGTTCCCAGTGCAGCTCTTTGAGCCGAGGTTTTCAAACTTAGTTGTAGCGAGTGGATCAAGTTGGCTCGAAATGTGGCTTTCACTGTGAGGTCTTCTCCGCGATATTCTCAGAAAAACTAACGAACTCCAGACGCTGTGTAGCTTGCACTACTCCCCCCTGCTAGGCAATACTGCTTGACCGTTTTTCCCCCTGCCTCGCCGAGTTTTTCGTAGAAAGCCTCCTGCGAGCATCCTTGAAAGGCCGTGATGATGACCCATTCAACCAACGCAGAGATTTCTGCTCCACTTGCCCACCGCGCGATCCCCAGTGTGGGTTTAGGGTTTTGGAAGATTCCCAATGAGAGTACGAGTCAGATGACGGTCGATGCTGTTAAGGCGGGTTATCGTCATTTGGATTGCGCTTCGGATTATGGCAATGAGCCTCAAGTCGGCGAGGGGATTGAGCGGGTGTTGAAGGATCGGTTGTGTGTCCGGGAGGATCTCTGGATCACAAGTAAGCTATGGAATACTTACCATAGGGCCTCGCACGTGCGAGCCGCTTGTGAGCGGACGCTGAAAGACTTGCGAGTCGATTACCTCGATCTTTACTTGATCCACTTTCCGATCGCCTTGGCGTATGTCCCCTTCGAGCATCGTTATCCAGCGGGATGGTTTTTCGATCCTGAATCGAAGCCAGCGAAGATGATTCCCGATGCGGTACCGATTGCTGAGACGTGGGGTGCGATGGAGCGATTGGTCGAAGCGGGTTTGGTCAAGAGTATCGGTGTAAGCAATTTCGGTGTTTCGCTCATTCGCGACTTGTTATCAACCGCATCGATTCGACCTTCTGTGTTACAGATCGAGTCGCATCCCTACTTGGTACAGCCCAAGTTGATCCGTTATGCACATCAAGAGTCCATTGCGGTGACTGCTTTTTCACCTTTGGGTGCTCCTTCGTACGTTCCGTTGGGAATGGCTACAGAGAGTGAATCGGTATTGGTGCATCCGAGTGTGGTTGAGATTGCGAAGCAAGTTGGACGGTCAGCAGCGCAGGTTGTCTTGAGGTGGGGTGTTCAGCGTGGTACAGCGGTGATCCCGAAGACACAGAAAGTAGAGCGACTGCGAGAGAACATTCAGCTCTTTGATTTCGCTCTCACCGAGGATCAGATGAATACGATTTCTGGGCTGGATCGCGGACAGCGATTCAATGATCCTGGGGCGTTTTGCGAGAAGGCTTTCGGCTGTTATTTCCCGATCTACGAGTAACCTATAGCTATTCCGTTTTTGGGGATGCTTCTTGGTTTTTGCGAGGCTTGCGAAAGAATAACAGCAGCGAGCCGCAGAGGATCGCTGCGAGAAGTACGAGAGTCCACTGAGTGTTGCTACCGATCTTCTCTGCGATCGGTTTGGCCACGTTTGTAGTCAACGAATCGAGTCCGCTTTCGGCTAATTGCAATGTCCCATCGAGAAACGGTTCGGGGTTGGCAAGGAAGGCGGCAAGGACAGTGCCGGTTGAGAGGGCGAGTTTGTTGCGCCACACGAAATCCATCGCGCGATCACCGAAGCGTGCGAAGAGTGCGAGTAAATCAGGATTGCTCGCAAGCTTAGCAGTGCCGGCATCGTCAGCGAGCATCACCAATCTGCGAGCATTTTGTGACGAGAGGTTAACGAGCGCCTTTGCTGCGGGAGCACCGGAGGCTGTGAGAACCTTTTCAGCAACGACGCCATGCTTGACAAGTACTTCGCCGGCATCGTCTCCGAGACTCGCAAGCAGAGATCTTCTGACCGGCGAGTTTAATACTTCAATCGCTTCGTCGCCATGCTTTGCTAAGAGCTTGGCAGCAGAAGTAATCTCATCGCCGCTCGACTCGAGGATGCCTACTGCTCTCGGACCGATCCGTTGAATTGCTTCGGCACCTTCGTCACCGGTTCGCACCAGTACTGCTTGTACTCGAGCGGTAAGTTTTTCGACTCCTTCATCGGAGACCTCTTTGGAAAACTTTCTTGCCAATTGTTCGACGATTTCGCGTGCGACCCCAAGCTTTCCTTGCGCTAGTCCATTTGAGCAAGTTGCGATGCTTAAGGACGAGGCGAACAATCCGATCCAAAGGATTCTGCGAACAATCATCATGCGTGCTCCGTGTTGTTGGTATTTCGGGTTGTTTAGGATTTGGGTTGTTTGGAATTACGGTTTTGGTGAGGGGGAAGGTTGCATCGGCAGAGCAAATAAATCATAGACGGCGGTACGGCGAAGCGTTTCGCGTTGAGAATTCCAGCTCTTGAACTGACCGTCTAAACCTATCGTTTGGCTATCGCCATGGCAAATTAAATCCCGCAGTTGTGAGAGGCTTCTGGATAACTCAATGGCCAGTTCGAGTTCAGGGTCAGCGAAGTAATCCCACAATCGAGATACGATTTGGTCGACAACTAAACCGGCGACAAGTCCGATGCCGAAAGTCGCCCAACCGGAGGCAGCACCTGTTCCTAGGATGCCAGCCGATACCCCGAGGCGCACGGCAACTTGTGCGAGGACCTCTCCGGCCACAAGGGATACTAGTTGGCTTTCGATATCCGAGGACAAGTCTTGGGAAGCCGTTTCGGAAGCTTTTCGAAACGCATTTTCAAAACCGAGGGTTAATTCCGATTCAGAGCCCAAGGCGATCGCATCGTAGTCGGGAAGCTTTTCGATGTCGGCTCGCATGCGTAAGAGCATTTCATTCTCAAGATCGCGAATTTTTGCGAACCGTTCTTGGATGGATTGGCGGATCGCTTTTTCGAGTGTCGCAGGTGAGAAGATCTGCTCTTCGAATTTCTCTTTTAGGAATTGTTGGTGTTCGGTTCCATCGCTCCATGGTAAGCGGTCTCGAACCAACCGCCATTTACTTCCCCATCCTAAACATGTGTCTGCATAGCTGTAGACTTGGCTGAATGCATGGAGGAAAAGTTCTTCGATTGGAGAGTAACCAAGTTCATCGAGCGCTTCGATTTCGCTTTGGGTTTTGGCAAGATGACGATCGATCAAGTCCTTCAAGGCTTGGCGATCGAGTTGTTTGCCCTTTGTTTGCTCTTCGATGGCAGATTCATTGCCTTCGATTGCAGCAGAGGATGTTGGGATGGAGTGGTTTCGCTTTGAAAAGAAGGCGAGGTAGAGAGCGAGAGTGAGGCTGAAGGTTACAGCCAAGAGCGTCCAGAGAATCGGCTTAGGAAAGCGTTTCGCAAGCGATGGCTTTGCTGGGATGGGTTGCAGTTGATCTGTTGGCGGTTTCTCGTCGAGAATCATCGAATGCACACGAGAGATGGGGGAGGAAAGTTCTCGTAGTCATTCTAACTCTGGACTGCGATAAAAGTAGTTAACGAACATACCCTGGCGGGTAGACGTTTCCACCACCTGCGGAGTAAGCCCCCGGGGGTAATTGCTGTGGGTTTTGCGGATAGTAGGGACCGTTTTGCATGTTGGGAGGCAGAACCATGTTCGGTGGTGGTTGCATATGTGGTGGCAATGGTTGCCCTTGTTGTGCTGGCGGATACCAATTTCCGTTGGGGTTGCCGTTCGGAAGAACCGGTTGTTGGAACGCGGTAGGGTAGCCGTTTGGATTGCTGTATTGGGGCGGTGGTGGATATCCTTGCGCTTGGTTGAATTGTTGATAACCAGGAAGGTTTTGTACGGGGACAGGGTATTGCTGTCCGTTGTGCGAGACGACAGGGCCGTTGGCCGTCTGTTGCCACTGAACACCTTGTTGCTGCAAGTCTTGAGTGATTTGATCTTTGGCTTGCTGAGCGTTTTCTCGGTGCCATTGAATTTTGGGCATCCCGTTTTCCCAGTCGATCGACAGCATACCGGTAGTGAGCAATCCGGTGGCAACGGTAAGGAATATTTTCGAACCGAGGGGAGTCGAAGCGATGCTGCGGATGGGGGCAGGGGCGAACAGAAGCAGAGTTTCCGCAATTCTTTGTGCGGTCGACTTGTCGATTCGCGTCGGCCGTTTCGGCGATTTGCTGTAGGGCTTGGGACTTGCCATGAAAGGGATTCGGCTCCTGCCTGGGGATAATACTTTTCGGCAGGTTGTTTGTAGGGCAGGGGACGCTTTGGATGCAAGTCCAGTCAGCCTACTAGCGTTTCTTTCGTTCTCGCCGTACGTCCTCGAGTGCTGCTTGGATCGCTTTCGCTCGGTTGGGATTGTCGGCTTGGTCGGTCAATTCATAGAGGAATCGGCTTGGATAAGTCGGACGAGGCTTGCCCCATTTAAAACGACTTTGAGGGAGCGTAAGGGTAAGTTCGTCTTGAGCTCGCGTCACTCCGACGTAGCACAAGCGACGTTCTTCATCGACGCTGTCGAGTTCTTCGGAGATCGATCGGCGGTGTGGCAGCACACCTTCTTCCATACCAATCATGTAGACGATTGGGAATTCAAGACCTTTTGCGCTGTGGTAGGTCATCAGGGAGACAGCGTTAAGTCCTTGATTTTTATCTTTGGAGCTACCGAATTCGCGGCCGGTCAGAGTCACGGAGGTCAAGAACCCGTCGAGGGAGGGTTCGGTGGTGCTGAATTCGTACTGAGCGATGGCGTTAAAGACCGATTCGAGCGAACCGATTCGCATGGCAGACTCTTCGGGATCATCGTACAGACGTTGGATCTCTTCGCGGTACTTGAGCGCATCGATCAATCGCATCAGGCCGCTTGCCATATCGCTCGTACCCTCGTCGTCACTCTCTGTTGGTCCAGCGTTGGGGGTTGGTCCAGCGTTGGGGTTGTCGGTTTGAGATGCGTTGAGGAGCGTTTCGTTGGGACTGGCGAGTGTGGGACTAGATGGATCAGTGAGTTGTGGTTCAACGTCGAACGGGGGGGGAATTGAGAAATCAATGGGTTCCGTGGGAGAAGCTTGGAACAAGCGGCTGAACCGAAGTTGCAGCGACTTTAGGTTTTCGATACCGCGTTGGGCGGCGGTCGGTAGCGTTGCGACGAACGCTGGGTCTTGCATGACTTTCCAGATGCTTGTCGATGTGGATACGGCTTGAGCCAAAAGCTTATCAACGCTGCTCGCCCCCATGCCGCGTGGAGGGACATTGATGACTCGCAGGAGGGCGAGTTCGTCGTTCGGGGAGTCGATCCAGCGGAGGTATGCCAAGCAATCTCGGACTTCTTTTCGGTCGAAGAACGACTGCGTACCGGTGATTACGTAAGGAACATTTTGCCGGCGGAGTTCCATTTCAAAGGGGCGGGGCTGTTCATTGGTACGAAAGAGAATGGCGAAATCTCCAGGGGAGACACTCTTATCGCGTTTGATGCGATCGGCAATTTCTTCGACCACCCCTTTGGCTTCTTCGTTCTCACCGGGGAACTGCAAGACCCGGGGCGGTTTGCCGTTCGGGCGTGCTGGACGTAGGACTTTATCGTGTCGTTCTCGATTGAAGACGATCAGTCGATTGGCCATGTTCAAGATCGCATCGGTGGAGCGATAGTTCTCCTCGAGGCGAACCACCTTTGCTTCGGGCCAGTCTTTGCGGAAATTCAGGATGTGTTTGACTTCTGCTCCTCGCCAACCGTAAATCGATTGATCGTCATCACCCACGACGCATAGGTTGCGATGGTCTTGAGCCAATGCTTTGATGATGCGGTACTGACATCCGTTGGTGTCTTGGTACTCATCGACCAAGATATGGTCGTAGCGCCCGGCTTCTGCAATGCGAACTTTCTCGTTCTCGGTCAGCAGCATTTCAGCAAAAACCAACAAGTCGTCGAAATCGAAGGCTGCTTGGAGTTTCAGCGCTCGTTGGTATCGTCGAAACCCACTGGCAGCGATGTGCTCTTGATCATTGACGGCCGCCGAATCGGCTTTATCGGGACGGACCCCGGCGTTTTTCCACCTGCTGACGATATTAAGAAAGTCGGACGGAGAGAGCGTTTTATCGTGGACTCTAATTTCCCGCAGAACCGTCCGAGCTACGCTTTCCGCATCGCTTCGGTCGTAAATGGTGAATTTCTCCGGGTAGCCCAGCTCTGAGGTCCAGCGTTTGAGAATTTGCACACAATGAGAGTGAAATGTCCCAATTTGAGGTCTCGGACTCGCTTTTTGTCCTTTTTTTACCCGCTTGGGAAGCTTGAGCTGATGCCCGATCCGCTCCTGCATTTCCAACGAAGCTTTATTGGTAAAAGTTACCGCTAAAATTCGGTCCGGGGCGGTTTTATGCTTTATTAGATTCGCTACTCTAAATGTAACCACACGGGTTTTTCCAGTCCCAGCCCCGGCAAGGACCAAGAGAGGGCCGGAGAGGGTAGCGACTGCATCGGCTTGTGCGGGATTCAAATCTGGCATGAGTGAAATGTAGCGAAGGAATCGAGGATGTGAACTCCGTTCGTCTGTTTCGTCCGTTCCGGTGGGGGGCTTGGGCGAGCAACATGTGAAGTTGTGGTGAAAGTGGACTCGACGAACTCCCGCCGGGAGGTTAAACTCCTCGACCTAGATTTCCCCAATTTGTTGGATTTTGCATTACTTGGATCAGCTTCAAAATCATGTACGCGATCATTAGCGACGGCGGCCGTCAATACAAAGTCACCGAAGGATTGTTGTTGGATATCGACTTTCGCGAGTCGGCAGAGACAGGTGACAGCCTTGATTTTGATCGCGTTCTAGCGATTGGTGGGGATGCCGGTCTAAAGCTTGGTCAACCCACCCTCGACGGTGCGGTTGTCAAAGCCGAAGTCGTCGGTCTCGAGCAAGGCAAGAAAGTCTTCATTCAGAAGTTCAGCCGTCGCAAGAACTACGACGCGCGAACCGGTCACCGTCAAAAGTATACCCGCGTTTTAATCAAGTCGATTGTTAGCTAATCGAACTCGACATCATTTGATTCTGATCGGTTACCGAGGTAGTGGTAAGACTACGGTAGGTAAGTTGCTTTCGGAAAAGCTTGGCATGCCATGGCTCGATTTGGATCAACGCATCGAGCTGGCAATTGGTGAGCCGATCAAGGATTTCTTTGCATCGCGCGGGGAAGAATCATTCCGCGATGTGGAGAGTCGAGTGCTTGAAGAGTGCTCAGTTCTGCCTTCCCATGTTCTTTCGCTTGGCGGTGGCGCTGTTTTGCGTGAAGAGAACCGCCGTGTACTAGCTCACTCCGGGTGGACAGTTTGGCTTCACTGCTCCACGGAAGTCCTGGCGATGCGACTTCAGAAAGATCAAACCACTGGTCGTCCGCGGCCGAGTCTGACTGGCGGCGATGTGGTTTCCGAGATCGAGCAGGTCATGCGTGTGCGTGAGCCGATTTATCGAGTTGCGGCGGACTGGGATATCGACGTGGGGATGTTGGGTCCAGTAGATATAGCCGAGCGAATTGCCCAATGGTACCGATCCAAGTGTGCACTGTAACGTTTGCACGGTAGAGTTTGCAATGCAAAGTTTGCACTGCAGAGTGCGCACTGTAGCATGTACGCAGCAGAGTTCTTCCGAGTTGTTCTTCATGCGTTTGGCGGATTGAAGCAACCCTTTAGAGTTGGAATTCGAATATAATCGCAAGAAGTCGAAGCGAATGATCGTTTCGTATCGCGGTAATGTCGGTTATGCAGAGTCTGTTTCCAATGGAATAAGGGAAGAAGATGTTCGAACCGTTTGGGCTCTTCTTGCTCATCTTTTCTGTGGGTGTGCTTGTTAGCCTTTGGATCAACGACAGTATCTATCGATGGTCCTACACATCGGCTCCGATCTCTTCGTGGCAACCGCGTGCAAGTGGACTCGGGCCGCTGAGTATTTGGGAGCGTGTTCCGGTGGTTGGCTGGTTGTTGAGGAGTCGCCGCGCGGA
>JBJONT010000388.1:0-30594 GCA_046051705.1 Planctomycetota bacterium
GCGTTCCTTTTGCGGAAACCAGTGGCTTAAGTAGACGATCACACCGGGGAAAAATCCAGCTTCGGCCATCCCGAGCAAGAATCGCACGGTGTAGAAGTGGGTAGGTGTTTTCACGAACGCGGTCAGAGCGGCCATGAAGCCCCAAGTGATCATAATGCGGCAGATCCATTTCCTCGCACTCCATCGTTCAACGATCAGTGAGCCGGGGATTTCGAGTAGGAAGTATCCGAGGAAGAAAATCCCACCACCGAATCCGAAGACCGATGCATCGAAAGTTGGCATGTCCTCTTCCATCGTCAGTTTGGCGATCGCTACGTTGTTGCGATCGATATAGGCGATGATGTAACAGACGAAGAGGATTGGCAGGAGCCTGAAGTAGGCTTTGAGAATCGCTGAATTCAAATACGACTTGTGCCATTCCCCATTCGGATCCGTTGACGACTTAGAGGTCGAAGTGTTTTGGGGCTGGGGGGAATAGGGATTCACCGATGGTTGCTTGCCATGGTTGGAGAAATTGTCGGAGAACTTGCTCATACCGATCGCGCCAATGCTGAGAGGAAGTCAAGGGAGGGAGGGGAAGAGGGGAAGGGCGTATGGAACGCTTGATTACTTTTTAGGATCAAGGTTTGCGTTGAGTTGCTCTGGGGAGATGCTTGAAGCGACCCCCTGAGTTGGAACTTCTGCTTTTGCCAACCAAAGACAAGCGTTGAGGATTAGTTTACGAAAAGAATCATTTCCCCAGTTGTCGTGGAAATGACCGCCGGTGAAACCGAATCCTCGTCCGCCATCAGGTCGTTCGATCGACCAAAGCATGGCTTCGGCGCGACCTTTGTTTTCTTGGATGTGGGGATAGGGGCCGGGTGGGTAGACATAAGGACCGTTGCGAACTGCATCGGAGGGGCCGGCGACAAGAATGGGAACGAAGAGACCTTGGGGCGTTTTCGCGGAGGCGGCTCCGGGAAGATCGTTGACGAAACGCATGTTGAAATACCATTCGTCTTTTACGCTAAAGGACTCGACACCTCGAGTGATGGGGTGTTCGGGAAGCTGATTGAATTCCGGGGACCAAATAGGGTTGCAGGAGAACATGTGCTCGTAGTGACCACCGATCCACTTCTTGAATTCCTTGCCGGCTTGGTCAGGTACGATTTCCACTGCGTAGTGCATACAACCGATGCCGACTCCTTTGGCTGCCAAGCGGTCGATCATTTGCAAGCGGCGTCCCGATTCCTGAACAGCTTCGTGACCGCCACCTCCATCCATATAGAAGACGATCGCATCGGCTTTTTCTAAGAGGGATTCGTCTTTTGGCCAACCGTTCAGAACGAAATCGACGTCGATTGGCAATCCGCTTTCTTTCAAACATCCGGCGAGCAGTTGCACTCCGGCGTTGAATTCGTGCATGCGAGGTGGGTGGGATGGGCGTCCGGCGATCAGGACGATCCGTTTGCGGGCGATGGGCTCATCGCTTCGAGCATCCTGCAATTCGAGCGTGCCGGCCAGCAAAAAACCGAGGAGCAACAGTGAGTAACGAACAATTCGGTTCGGCAATAACGAAGTCATCGTGAAGTAATCTTTACTGCGAGTGCAAAGTCATCAGAAAAAAATTTGCCTATTTCTCCCCTGTGGGGGGGAGTCAGTGACCAAAGGTGTCACAGGGGGAATGCACATTGTACACAACCTCAGCGAGAAGGTTATCACCGAGATAAATTGCGGAGTGAGGGGTGGTCAAAAAACCATTTTTTCGACGGCATATCTGCGACCAGCGATCCTGCGACCAGCAGCCAGAAATCAGATGGGACCGAGAATTCAGCAAGAGGACTTTTTTACAATCGTTCTGCTGAAACTTTCAATGACCAGCCCTTGTTCGGTAAATCGTCAGTGAGAGCACCGCTCCGAGGGGAGCCATCGCCGAAGCGCAAAGCCAAAACTTTTGCTCAAAACGATGGGAACTTGAATGAATCCAGAAAAAGGGCAACAAATTCCCGTGCAAAGCTAGTTCTTGGAACTGGAGTTGCTTTTGTTGCATCGAAGATGTGTTGGGGGTCACCTCGGCACGACGGCTGGGTTCTTGGATTTCGAAACCCGTTTCATGCACTGTAGCCTTTGACGCTCGGAAGACGTCGCGGGCCATCAAGGAGGAATCAGAGATGCTAGTATTAAGTCGTTATGCAGGTGAAAAGATTGTAATTGGCGAGCACATTACGATTACCGTCAGCCGGGTATTACCTGGTAGGGTAGTGATCGGTATCGAAGCACCTTCGGACATGCTGGTGATGCGAGAGGAGTTGCTTGAAGTCGAGATAGATTCGGAGTCTACCGGGTCGAAGTCGAAGCGGGTTGGTGGAACCAAGGGGAAGAAGTCCCGAGGATCGGTCAAGCCTGGGCCGGCGAGCGTGCCGGCAGCGACCGACACAGAGCGGGTGATGGCACGTCAATCGCTTCGGGATTTTGCCAAAGCGTTGCTAAGTGGCGGTACTCGGAATGTCGATTCATCGAATGCACTGGCTGTGGAACATCGGTCCTTGGAAATCGAGTTGCATAGTGGAGAGCTTTTGGACATCGGAGCGAGTGGTTCGAGCGAAACGGGTGTTACGCCATCAACTAGCAGCTCAGGGATGATTATCTCTGAGCCGATGGAACGCTGTGCATAGTGTGCGCAAGAGGCTTGGGCTGGCGGTTTCAAGCGGCCTTATTTTGCAAAGGACGCTGCTGCTAGTACTAGTGCGATTGGCTTCGCTGAGCCGAATTAACCGGCTCGGCGCCAGAGTCTCTTGATCGAGCGTTCGACCCCTTTGAGCCAGCTTTTCCGCGACTCTCGGCCAACGGATCCGAAGCCGGGAATACGGATGGTTCTCGGTGCTCGGCGAACTTCTTGTTGCAGGATTTGAAAAGTCTTGTCTGCAAGATCGCTCCAAGTCACACCGCAACTTCGGTTCGATTCAGCGGTGCGGGAGAGTTCTTTATGTCGGTTGCATAGCTCATCCCAAGCGGCAGCGATCTCCGAGGGGCATTCGGGGTCTACCCAGAGGATTGCGTCCGATCGGCTACCGAAATGCTCGCGGAGTACAGGCAAGTCCGATGCGATTACCGGTAGCCCTCGTTCGAGTGCTTCGTGGATCGGCAATCCCATCCCTTCGGCTCTTGTGGGCATAATCAAGCCCATAGCCTGATCCATCAATTCTTCGGATGATGCGTCATCTACATATCCAAGGGCTCGATAGTCTACGTCTTGTTTGAGTCCACGGTCCGAAATAGTTTTGTTCAAGCGATTCAGGTAGGGGTTGGGCGTTACTTGGGTTGAGCCCACCAGTTCGCTTCCGTAACCGCACAAGGTGAGCGAAATGTCTTTTCGCTTACGCTTGCTCAAGGCGATCATGAGTGCGAGGTGATTTTTATGTTCGGAGACGTTAGCCGGATAGAGCAAGAACTTATGGCTCTTGGATTCAACTTGATCGGACTTGCGGGATGCTTCCGACGTGTTTGTCGCAGAGGAGAGTTGTAGGATTTTCGCGTTCGGATCGCTGGCAATATGAGGCAGCACGTCGACTTTGTGGGTAGCAACTGGTCCTGCAATTTCCACAAAGCGTTTTTTCGTGTAATGCGAAGTAACGATGATTCTTGAATATCGCGATACCGTATCTTTGACCGCTTGTTGCATACTGCTCAAAAAAGCGTCCGTGGTGTGGGCGCCGAAAGCGTCGAGCAGGATGGTGTCTTGGAAAACGCAAACCGTTGGAACTCGGACTTGCGGGATAGCCACACCGTGCGGCCAAACCATGTAGACGATATCGTCGGAACGGAGAACATCGTCGATGGCTTGACCGGTGTGCACAAAAGCCAAATCGACTTTTGAAGAAAAGCGGTCTTTCGTGATCAGCTCTTGGTAATCGCGGTGAATAGCAGCCGTTACGCGGGTGACACCAGGATGTTTGCCTAGCTCCTCGATAAGTTTCGTCAGCAGGAGATAGCCTCCACCCAGAACGTATGTCGGATGCCAAAGGAGTATCTTCATGATAACTTTCTGATAGTGTGCGGAAGAAAGTTTTTCTTCCATTCTTCGGTACAGTATTCGGAGTCGAACAACTCTAGAATCTTTGTTTGAGCTTTCTGGATGGATTGCTGGAAGGCTTGGTCACCAGATTGCAGTCGTTTGATTTTCTCGCGAGCTTCGCCGTAGGTGCGGCATAGCCCTGGTTGGTCGGAGCCACCACATTTTTCCAAGAGCCCGCCGGACATGAACACCAATGGCATTCCGCTAACGATGGCTTCGAGGGGATGGTAGTGAAGGTGCCGTTCCTCTTGGGAATGGTAGAACATGCATGAGCAGGTGTTGATCAGTTCGTCGTATCGGGCGCGATCGATATAACCGAGGATGTTCGGATCTTTTGTTTCAGGCTCGGCGGCTGGTTGCCCAAGGTCTTGCCGACCACCGATGCAGTAAGGGAAGTTTCCGAGTTCTTCGACGAATCGTTGATAGATGCGGCGATAGTAATCGATTTGGTCAATGTTCGGGCAAACGAAAAAGACGCGAGGGTCACCACCTCTCCAAGATCCGGCGCGGTTCGTGATCGACTCAGGTAATGCCAGGGGCATGTAAAGCGAACGTTGCTTGAGAAACGGTTTCTCGTTTTCGATGATTTCACGGTAAGCTGCGGCTAGAAACACGCGATCTTTAGCTAGCAGCATTTCCCGCATAATTGGGTTCTTGCTGTGGATACCGGCAAACCGCACAAGCCGGTTGTTGATCCCAAGCAATTTTTTTTGAAGTCGATGCAGCGGTTTCGAATATCCATCGCGCAGCGACGAAGCTGGAACTGTGTCAGTGGCCGTTTCGTAATCAATTGTTCCCGCGTGTCCGAAGGCTCGCATAAAGATGCGACCGGTGAAGGACTGCAACATGTAATACAGTCCAGGGAAAATGTAGGCGCAGATGCAGTTGCTAAAGTGACGGTTGAGAATCTCGGCGGTCTTCTGCGAAATCGGGTCTTCGTAGAAGTTCAGTGTGTTCAGGTACTCGAGATCCTTTGACGGGATACTCAGCGAACTGTCGTATTTGGTCGTGATCGATGCAGTTCTGCTATTCGGACCGCTCGGCAAATGCTTCGGTATGTAAACCTCAAACCCAAGCTCCATAAGCATTGGAACTTCCCACTCCATCAGGGTGGTATGGTTCAAAATCCATAGGATTCTCGGCTTGGGCGTCGAATTCATAGAGTGAAAAGTAATGCTATCAAAGTACCAACCAAGCCGTGGATAACCCGATCCGGCGTCGGGAAATATCAACGAACAGTTCGTTCTAGCAAATCTGTTTGTCTGAGTTCAAGATGGATTGCCTTATCCCCCCAGACTCCCTAATCTGCGCCGAGTTTTACCATCCGCGAAATGTGCATAATGAACCAGTTGGGCGTTGAAGTACGATGTATTCGATCGAAACTCGAGCGAATAGCAGGAGTGGTATTCCCCCCCCGTGGCAGGGACTATCGACCAACCGCTCCAGGTGTGCGAGAAAATTTGCAGTTGCCAATACAGAAGAACAAATCGGTGTAACCGTTGAAGATTGCCATTTTTGAATTCGTTTGTTCGAGCGGTTTGTTTCAAGTGGACGGAACCGATTGTGCAGGGATGGCACTTTTAGAGGAAGGCGCTGCAATGCTTGTCGCCCTGTGCAATGATTTGACCTCAAGCTCGCATCGAGTCACGACATCGATTGAAGGCTCGATTGCTGCGGAGTTAAAAGGCCGGCAGGTGGTGATGAAATCGGACCGCTTGTTGAATTGCAGCCCATTGACCGCCGATGGTGAGGAGCAGAGTGAAGTTCAGCAACTTGATCGAATTGCAAATCGATGGCGCGTCGAGTCTGAGGATTGCGATGCGGTGATCGTTATCGCTCCGGAGATCGATGGAATTCTCAGTCGGTTAGTTCATCGCTTGCGGTCCTTCGGCGTGAATGTGATTGCTTCAGATCAGAGGTTTCTCGACTGTGCTACAGATAAGTGGGAATCAGCCCAAGCTTGGAATAGGCATTCGTTGCAAACGATTCCGACTTGGTTAGCCACAGACTGGTGTAAAGAATTTCAACTTGGGCTGATTCAATCCGGTGCATTGGGTATGTTGACGGATGGATGGGTGATCAAACGGCGATTAGGAGCGGGCGGAATTGATATGCTTCGTTTCCGTCATGCTGACGATTTAGCGGCGCACATCCAGAGCCTACTTCCGTTGAACGCAGAACATGTAGGATGGGATGCCAGCGAGAATCTTTTGCAAGGAGCAACTTCAACACCTGAATCGTTCATCGTTCAGCCTTGGGTCTGCGGTCAAGCATCGAGTCTTGCAGTCCTTGCTTGTGAAGGGCGACCGATGTGTCTGCTTGGGGCAATGGATCAACTTTTCGGCCCGGCGGGATCGTACGTCGGAGGTGTCGGCCCTCTAGATCTGCCAAGTGACCGACTTGAACGCTTCGCGACGGAGTTGCTACGAGCGATTCCGGGGGTGTACAAGGGTTGGATCGGAATCGATTTTGTGAGAACTTCTTCCGACGATTGGTATCCTTTGGAAATCAATGCGAGGCTTACATCAAGCTACCTTGGGTATCGGCAAGGCTACGGCCCTAGACTTGCCGATGGGATCCTTGGGCTTGCCGATGGGAGCCTTGATTCCCCATTGCCTCGTGGTAACTCGCTAATTCCTGGTACGATTCGCTTTTCGGTGACCGAATTCCATGGATAATGGACCTTTCTTGGCGAAACACGCCATTCCTTTCCAACCGCTCTGACTCGTACGCGAGGATAGTCTTGATGATGGCAATCTCAGGTTTGACCAGAACATTGTGTTGGCAACCTAAAGCAATAGCTTTTTGCGTTGCTTTCGTTTTTGGAACAGCTGACGAAGGTTTTGCTCAATCGATTGACTTTCGAACTCAGATCCAGCCGATTCTCAGTGAGCATTGCTCGCAGTGTCACGGCGTCGACGAAGGGACCCGTGAAGGTGGACTGCGACTTGATCTTCGCGACGCAGCGATTTCGGGTGGAGATTCTGGCAAACCGGCCATTGTGGTCGGTAGTTCTGCGCAAAGTGAACTCGTCCATCGAATCCTTGCGTCGGACCCAGAGGTGCTTATGCCACCACCGAGTTTGCAGAAGCCGTTGAGCAAGGAGCAAACCGATTTACTTTCGCGATGGATTGATCAAGGGGCCGATTATGCGAAGCATTGGGCATTCGAGCCACCCGCTTCGTTACCTCTTGATGGTCGCCACAATGGTCCCCAAACCATCGATGCATCCATTTCGTCAACGTTGACGCAAAAGGGATGGGAGTCCGCCGGGCCGGCTGAGCCTTGGGAACTCGCGCGTCGACTTTATCTAGACTTAATCGGTATTCCGCCGACTCCCGAGCAAGTCCAGCAGTTCCAAGTTGAAGGGGTTGAAGCGACGGTCGATCGGCTCTTGGCCGACGAGCGATATGCAGAGAAGTGGGCTCGGCCTTGGCTCGACGTTGCGCGTTACTCTGACACCAATGGATACGAGAAGGACTTGCAACGCGATCAATGGGCTTGGAGAGATTGGGTCATCAATGCGATCCGACGAGATATGCCTTACGATCAGTTTGTGATCGAGCAAATAGCGGGCGACTTGTTGCCCAATGCAACTCAAGAACAGATCATTGCAACGGGGTTCTTGCGCAACAGCATGATCAACGAAGAAGGAGCGATTGTTCCAGAGCAGTTTCGCATGGTTGAAATGTTCGACCGAATGGATTGCCTTGGTAAAGCCGTGCTTGGGATGTCATTGCAATGCGCTCAGTGCCACACGCATAAATTCGATCCGATCACCCATGACGAATACTATGGGATGTTCGCATTCCTGAATAACACTTACGAGTCGAAGTCGTGGGTTTACACTCCGGAGCAGCTACAAAGTATCCGCGAGATTCGCGATTCGATTGAGAAGTCGCTGACGGATTATCAGGCATCGCGCCCGGATTGGAAAGCTGCGATGAAAGAGTGGCAGGACAAAGTTCTCGCAGCGCGTCCTAAATGGATTCCACTGCGCGCTGAGTTGCTGGAGACAGTCAGTGGCTTGAATCACCCAGTTCAAGAAAAGGATGATTCCATCTTGATGATAGGGCACTCAAGCAATGATGTGTTTCTGACTGCACCAGCGAGTTTACCGACGGTTACTGGGATTCAATTTGAAGTCTTAACGCATGGCGAATTGCCATTTCGAGGTCCGGGGCGCAATGCGGTTGGCATGTGGGACCTTCGGGAAATTGAATTGTTTGTGCAGAAGCCCGGAAGTGCGGAGTGGGAGAAGCAGAAATTCTCGGCAGCGAGTGCAGATTATAGTGATCCGGATCAGAAGTCCGCAGATGGAAAAAATGCATCTGGGCCGGCGACTTACCTAATCGATGGCAAGGAAGAGACTGCTTGGAAGTCCGACCGTGGACTCGGTCGACGCAACCAATCCTCGGTAGCAGTTTTGGTTTTGGAGAAACCGCTTGAGAACCTAGATGGTCATAAGTTAAAAGTTGTTTGGCGGCAAGGAGATATGGTTGGCTGCTGTCGTATCAGCATTACCGATGGGGCGAATCCTCAAGCACCTGCGGTCGATCATGATGCGGTGCTTGCGATGGTTGAAAACAATGCCTCGCCAGATTCGGCTTCTTTATCCGCCTCGCAACCGTTGATGTTAGCTTGGATTGCTAATCGCGAAGAAGCTAAGGATGTTCATACTGCAATTGAGAATCAGTGGAAGCGGTTTCCGAATGCCAAGACGAGCGTTTTGCATTTGACCGAGCGAGACGCGAAGAAAGCCCGCACCACGTATACGTTGTTGCGAGGGAACTGGGATCAACCCAATGCGCCTACGGAACCGAAGCTCCTTACAAGTTTCCATCAGCCATCGTCATCGGTCGAAGCTCCAGCCGAACCCGCACGTCTTCGACTTGCTCGTTGGCTTGTAGATCATCGCAATCCGCTATCTGCACGGGTGGCCGTCAATCGCGTATGGCAAGAGATCTTCGGAGAAGGGTTGGTAGAAACCTCGGAAGATTTTGGAACACGGACGCCGGTACCTGAGTATCAAGCTGTGCTCGATCAGCTAGCCGTTGAGTTGATGAAGTCGAATTGGAGCATAAAGAACCTGATCCGAAGCATCGTACTGAGCAAATCGTATCAGCGGACTTCGGCTGCAACTGCGAAGATGTTAGAAGTCGATCCGAAGAATCGATGGTTAACACGTGGCCCTAGGTTCCGATGCGATGCGGAAACCTTGAGGGATATGGCTTTGAGTATTGCAGGAATGCTTCATCATCAAGTTGGTGGTCCGAGTGTGATTCCGCCGGTTCCGCAGAATGTTCTCGATTACAACTACGTTTATCCTGGGTATTGGAAAGCTGCCGAGGGGCCCGATCGCTATCGTCGAGCCATTTACATGTTTCGCAAACGTTCGATGCCAGATCCCGTATTGAGCAGTCTCGATGCACCTAATGGGGATGCATCTTGTGCACGGCGCATTCGCTCAAACACTCCTTTAGCAGCTCTCACGGGTTTAAATGAGCCGATTTTTGTCGAAGCCGCCAGGGGCTTTGCTTTGCGAATCCTAAGGGAGACGACAACAAACGTTCCCGAAGGAGCCACTGCTGTGCAAACGGATTTGGCTCGGATCGATCGAGCGTTTCTTCTAGCTGTCTGTCGACCTGCAAGTTCGGATGAACAAGCTGCATTGCTGAGTTTTCTCAATGCACAGCGTAAAAGACTAGCCGACGGTTGGATAAATCCGCGAGAAGTTCTCACGGGTGATCCAGGAAAGCTTGTCGAACTACCTCAAGGTCTCACACCGCAGGATGCAGCGGCTTGGACGCTCACTGCACGGGTGGTTCTCAATCTCGACGAGACACTGAATAAGCAGTAGTTGTCAAAGTGCGTGGAAGAAGGCACCGCGATAAGCTTGGTACTCTAGTTATTTCGGTTCGCCGTCGATCCAGTCGGCCAAGCCTACACGAAAGAGACCTTCGCTGTTCGCTTGCCCGCGCGCCATGATTGGGGTGTTATAGATCGTCTCGATGTTTCCTTGGGCATCGACCGCGATCAGTCCACCTGAATCGACTGGCAATGTTTTCTCGATCGCATAGCGAGAGGCTTGTTCGAGCGACTCATTCAAGAATTCCAGTCGGGAAGAGACGGCGGAAGCGATATGATTTCGGATGAAGAGTTCTCCGATGCCTGTACAGCTTACGGCACATGTCTTGTTGTTCGCGTAGGTTCCGGCACCGATGATAGGAGTATCCCCGATTCTGCCGTATTTCTTCCCGAGCAGCCCTCCGGTGCTGGTTGCTGCCGCTAACGCGCCTTGGTCATCCATCACAACGCAGCCGACGGTTCCAAGATAAAACAAACGGTCTTCCGGTTTGTTATGGTCGTTTCTCGAAGTAGTGTTCTTCTTTGCGGCTTGACGTTTCCGCCATTCGTTCCAGCTATCGAGTTGCTCTTGGGTTTTGAAGTAATCTGCTGTTTCGGTGGGTAGGCCGGTTTCGATGCCAAAGGCGTCCGCTTCTTCGCCCACCAAGAACACGTGTGGGGTTTTATCTCGAACAGCGCGGGCGAGAGAGATAGGGTTTTTGGATTTACGGATATTTGCGACAGCTCCGCACGAGAGGTCCTTGCCGTCCATCAAGCTTGCGTCGAGCGAATATTCGCCGATTTCATTCAGGACAGCTCCTCGCCCTGCGTTGAAATTTGGATCATCTTCGAGAACTCGCACGACGGCTTCTGCGACATCGATGGCATTGGCTGAATTGCTGAGCATCGACTTTCCTTTACTCAGGGCGCGTTGCAGTCCGTCGATACGAGCTTGACGCTGTTGTGGGCTCCATCGGTCGAGATCACCCCCAGCGCCACCGTGGATTGCGATGCTCCAACGTGGTTTCGAGGAGGTGGAAACAAGTTTCGTTTGCGCGTTGGTAGAGTTCACTGTTGATTCTTTTGGTTTTGAATTTTGTTCGTTGTTAAAAGTCGATTGCTGGCACCCTGAGAAGGGTGCTGTTATCGCGATCGCACTCAGAAGGAAGCGAACGAGTTTCAGGATCGCCATGTATGTACCTTTGTTTTTAGGGTGTGCGGATAGCGGTCGAAAATGTGTCGAACTACGGATTTCCTTTTCCCGCTTGATCGATAGCTTGTTTTCTCGCGAGTTCAAATTCATCCCCTGGTTTCCACGACTGCATCGTAGGTGCATCAGCGGCGACTAATCCGACTTCGGTAAGGAGTTGTAGATCCTCGACGGCTCCTGCGAGATCCCAAGCCGGGTCGTATTCATCGGAGCGTTGATGGTAGTGTTTATCGGTCCACTTTTGCAATTGGCTTTTGCCCCAGCCTTCGGGTTGATTGCGAACGGCATGTCCGCTGTGAAGATACACGGCAGGAACGCCGACTTTAGCAAGTGAAAAATGATCGGAGCGGTAGTAATATCCTTTGCTTGGTTCAAGATCACCGACTACTACTCGGCCTTGCTTTGTCGCTGCGCTTTGAACGAGTTGGTCCAAGCTGCTTTTGCCTAGACCGATGACTTGTACGTCGTGTGTAGGACCTAGGAAATTGACTCCGTCGATATTGATCAATGCCGAGAGTTTTCCATTTGGAATCGGAGGATGTTCCGCAAGATATCTCGACCCTAGGAGTCCTTGCTCCTCTGCACCTACGGCAGCGAACAAGATGGATCGTTTGGGTTGGTAACCCGAAGAGGTAATCGCTTGAAGAATCGTAAGAAGGGCGGCGGTTCCCGATGCGTTATCGATTGCGCCGTTGTAGATGTTGTCGCCTCGCTCGTCGCGATCTGCTGCCATACCGATGTGATCGTGATGCGCCATGAACACAACGTATTCTTGGGCAAGTTTTGGATCGGAGCCTGGAAGGACTCCTAGGACGTTTGCCGTGATACGTTCTCTGGCCGAACATTCGATTTGTGTGGAGAGGCTGATTCCCAAAGGAACCGGTTTGAAATCTCTGCTGTTTGCTTGAGCGCGCAGTGTCTCTAGGTTCAAACCTGCTAGAGCGATCAGTTCGCGGGTTGCCGACTCCGTGAGCCAAGCTTTCATGTCGAGTCGTGGTCCAGCGGAATCTTTAAGTTCGAATTCTTCACCGGTCCAGGAAGTTTGGATTACCGAGAATGGGTAACCAGCGGATGCATCGGTATGGATGATGATCGCACCCGCAGCGCCTTGTCTGGCTGCACTCTCGTATTTGTAGTCCCATCGACCGTAATAGAGCCGGCGAGAACCTCCGAACAGTTCGGGGTCATCCTCCGGATCATTGTTCATCATCACCAGAATTTTTCCTTGAAGATCAACACCTTTGAAGTCATCCCATTGAAATTCAGGAGCTTCGATACCATAGCCAACGAACACCAATTCGGCGTCGTTTAGTTCGATTCTCTCATCTGGCTTGCCAGCCACAGCGATGAAGTCGTCAAAGTACTTGAACTCCTTCTCGTTGCCATTTTTTCCTTGCAACGTCCAAGTCTTCTCAGGTTCGCTGGTGAGTCCAATCATCGGAAAGACTTGTCGGTAGGAGCCGATGGCGGGCACTACCTCCAGACCATGAGCTTGAAACTGTGTTTCGAGATACAATTGAGTCATCGCATCTCCAGCGCTTCCAGGCCCGCGGCCCTCGAGTAGGTCGTCAGCCAAGTATCGGATGTGTCCTCGAAGAGTTGTTTCTTGAATTTTTCCTTGTGCATCGGAGATAACTTGGCCTTCGGCATTTTGGCCGCAGACCGAGTTAGGGACGAGCGTAGCGAAAACGGTACCCGCACAGAGGAGGGACAAGAGGTTCCTGATGGCAAAAGCTCGTTTGGGAGATTGTCTGTTTGGGGTGATCCAAGGAGTGATCAGACGAGTCATCGATTGGTTCCTCTGCTGCGAAAGTATAGAATGCCTTGAGACTATGCCAGTGTAGGTGGGGATGCAAGGTCTTGAAGCGAGAAAATGGTGTCACATCCTTACGAGGAAGATAGTAGTTTGCATGGCAAGCAGCAACGAAAAAGCCGGTTCCGCAACACAATCAAGCCAGGACTTGCGAATTGAATTTGAGGTCCGAGGTATGACCTGCGCGGCGTGTGTTGGGCGGGTCGAGCGAGCGGTGGCAAGAGTTCCCGGGGTGCGATCGGTCAGCGTGAATTTGGCGACCGAAAGGGCGAGTATCGAAGTCGAGCAATCTGACATTCAGATCACGAAACATGTGGCCGAACAGGTCATTGAAGCGATCGAGGGATCGGGCTACGAAACTCAACGTATCTACCCCGGAAACCGGCAGGGGCAGGGAAGCTCAACACTGCAAGGAGACTTGGACGCCGCTGATGCGTCGCACGAGTCCAACCTCGACCAATCGCAAAGGCTTTGGCGGGAATGGTTGATATCGTTGACTTTTGCACTTCCGATCTTTGTCCTTTCGATGGGACCAATGCTGTATCCACCTTGGATGGATTGGCTCATGCAATTCATGAGCATGAGGAGTTGGAATTTTTTATTGTGGGCATTGGCTACACCGGTTCAGTTCGGTCCGGGATGGCGATTTTATCGCAATGCTTACTACAGCTTGAAGGCATGGTCACCCGACATGAACGTCTTGGTCGCTTTGGGTACCACCGCTGCATACCTGTTTAGTTCCCTTATCACTTTTTTCCCAAACGCATTGGGCACGACTGATCGATCTGGATCGTTGCCGCTTCATGTGATGTTCGAGTCCTCGGCGGTGGTTATCTGCTTGGTGTTGTTAGGCAAGTATCTCGAAGCGCGCTCAAAGAAGTTCACGAAGGACGCGATTGAGTCGATGAGCAAGCTTCAGCCCGCCACAGCACGGCTCCTTGTGGGTTCTGATGAGCAAACCCAGTCGCGGCAAATTCCCGTATCGGAATTGAATGTCGGTGATCGAGTGGAAATTCTCGCTGGGGCTTCGGTCCCAATCGATGGGCGCATCGAATCAGGGAATAGTTTTCTTGAAGAAAGCATGATTACCGGTGAGCCAATTCCGAAGGAGAAAGGCGTTGGTGATAGCGTGATCGGAGGGACGGTAAACGGAAATGGTCGATTAGTGATTCGAGTCACAGCAACTGGATCACAGACGTTTCTGGCGAGAATCACGACGATGGTGGCGGAAGCTCAGTCAAACAAACCACCGATCCAAAGTTTGCTCGATCAGATAATTCGGTATTTCGCACCTGCGGTTGTCGCGCTCGCGTTGCTTACTGCAATCGGCTGGTGGGCGTTGAGCAGTGAGAATAAACTCAGCAATGCGCTCATCCATTCGGTCGCTGTTCTCGTCGTCGCTTGCCCGTGCGCCTTGGGGCTGGCTACGCCGATGAGCATGATGGTCGGTTCGGGGCGAGGAGCTGAGCTGGGGATTTTATTTCGTTCTCAAGAAGCAATTCAGAAGCTTGCGTCGGTCCAGAGTGTGGTTCTGGATAAGACGGGGACACTCACGAAGGGTAAGCCAGAGTTTCGTGGCGCTTGGGTTCTCTCCAGTTCTGGGAATTCCCTCTCGCTCGATGAACTTTATGGACTTGGTTCCATAGCTTCACGAAGCTCCGATCATCCGGTTGCAATTGCGATACGTGATGGCACCCAGGGTGTACGAGCTAAGGGGATACTCATGGAGAGCAATGCCGTTCCCGGTCGTGGAGTTCAGGTTCGTCTGAGCGATGGAAGAAGGATTTCGCTTGGCTCTTACAGTTGGATGAAACAGCTCGGGATTTCGAACGAAGAATCGGATCGACTCGATCTTCAGCTAGGTGAGCAAGGCATGAGCCTTAGTTGGCTTGCTGTTGGCAAGACACTTGCGGGAGTCTTCGGAGTGGATGACCCATTAAAAGACGATGGGCCGCAGGCGATTCAACTTTTGAAGAGCTTTGGCATCACTACTGAATTGCTTTCCGGAGACCACCCAGGAGCGGTAGCCAAAGTGGCCTCGACCTTGGGGATTGATCGATTCACTGGAGGTCAGCTACCTCAGGACAAAGCGCAAAGAGTTCAAGAGCTTCGGCAACTTCACCAACGCGTAGCATTTGTTGGTGACGGAATCAACGATGCTCCTGCCTTGGCGAATGCAGATGTAGGGATCGCGATGGGGGGTGGAACCGAGGTGGCGATGAGTACGGCAGATGTTGTGTTGACGACGGGTCAAGCCAAGCGGATTCCGGAAGCGATTGGTTTATCTCGAGCGGTGATGCGAAACATCTACCAGAATTTGTTTTGGGCCTTCATCTACAACTTGGTGCTTCTACCGCTTGCTGCCGGGTGGCTCTCACCTTGGACGAATTGGACTTTCACCCCGGTGATGGCGGCACTTGCGATGAGTTTCTCGAGCATCCTAGTCGTAGGCAATGCCTTACGACTTAGAAGCTATAGGATGTTTCCGAACGGATAACGGTCTCCGAAAGGATCAAGGACTCCGAATTGATCGGGCTTCGAAAGATCAAGTGGCCCGAATCGTGCCGGGACACCAGTGGATTCTTTCGGATTACAGATATCGATCAAGCATTCGGTCGAATGCTTTTTCGAGCATCTCATCGGTATCGTATTTTCCGGAAGCGATCGCTTCTCGCATTTGAGCGACTTTATCGGCTCGGAACGATCCGCTGACAGAAGCCTGCGATACTTCGAGAGCTTCTGCGGAGAGTTCGAGTTGATCAACTGGTTCTTGGATCGAGCCGGTTGAGGCAGCCGCTTGCGTCTGTGCTGGTGCAGCAGCCTTTGCTGTTGAGCGAACTGCATCGACACCGGACACTGAAAACTGATTCGAAATGTGCATCTTCAAGATCTCCCGTGAAATACTTCGTTGGTTGGACTGCTACAAAACTCGCGGGTGGTTCAGCGGAGCTGAAAAATCCACCATTCATTCTTCGCAGTCCATGTCGCAGAGAGAGACCATCCGTACAGGCCAGGCCTTTTGGGTCAGGGCGACTTTGCAAAGAGACAACGCATTTCGCGAGCGTCTCGTTGCATCGGTCACATCTCTACAACAATTCAACGAATTTGGTCTCCTACCGTTTATACCGATGATGCGGGTCTTGCGGGTGTCTGCACGTTTTGGCATGCGCTACCCGTTTCGCTTCGCATCGAACGTACCTAAGTTGCAATCAGCGTACCAAAACGAAGTGCAACTCTAGCAAGTTCCGGAATTCGACTCCGATCCTGTCGGTATGGCTTATACCCAAAACCTCAGGACCGATGCAAGCTCGCTAGTTTACCAAATGGAGGTCGATGTATATGCCCCAATTTCCCAATCTATGCTGTTCCAGATTGGTCGTCGACGCTCTAGCGAGGAATTCATCACTTGCCAAAGACTGAAAAAAACTTCCATTGTCTCAGTCTGGAATGATAGCAATCTCATTTTGGTCCAAGCAATTTTGGCAGATTGGGGGCTTGTGAGGCATGTTTTTACAAAGTGGCCTACAAAGAGTTTTCGAAAAATAGAAATTCCTACAAATCGATGTTGACCTGAGCCATCGGTTTTTTTTAATCTTTGCCCCGTCGTCGAACGGCGAGGCGAAGGATCGCCCACGAGCGATGGCGAATGTTCTTTGGAAAATCGATTTTGCAAGGTCAGCAGGTTCGAGTCTCACTTCCCAAGTTGGACGGTATCAGAAGTTGGCACATGGATGTGCCCCCTTCTGATGACGAGATTATCGGCGGGTCTGTCAAACTTAGGTTTGAGAGTCCGTGGTAATTCGGTGTGGACAAGGATCGATGGGATTCGCGAATCAAACGGATTTGAATTCGCGATTTTCCGCTGACCGATTGCATAAAGTCACTGTACAAACCTTTGGCTCCCGGAAATAGCTCGTAGTCCTCCGTCCCCCCTGGGACTCGTTCACGTCCGGGAGCCTTTTTTCTTTACTGCTGCAAAAATCCCACGGGTGGATTTGCCCCTCGGCTTTCTGTGCCACAGCCCCCGTCTTCATATGGTACAGCCCCTTGGGCATGTGTTTCGATTCAAGCCCTTCGCAGCGATCCCTATTTAGTGTTGCCATTAGCCCGAGGTAGGAGCACCCCTGTGCCAATTGCCTCGGGTGGGATTCTGCTATTTACCCAAATTGACTCTCTGTGCTATGGTACCCAATCAACGTTGCTACCCCAATTGTTGTCGCTGATTGGCAAGAAGGATTCTTGGCAAGAAGGATTCGCAGGTAGGATTTGCAAGTAGGATTCATGGAGGAGTCTTGGCCATGCATTTGGTTCGCTTGGATATCGATAAGAAAAACGCTGCTTCACAATATCATGTTGGCCCATTGGGTGCCGGACTAAATGCGATCTACTCGCCTCTGGTTGCGAACAGCACATTGCTGACACGCTTTACCAAGAGTTTGCTGTTCCGAGGCCAAACGCTCGGTGAATTCGATGACTCGGAATTCGCTTCGATTGACGGCTCACTGACTTGGGTCGATGCTTCGGGGCATTTGCGCATGCTTGATTGCGCAGGGGGCAAGCCATTGCTGGCTCAGATCACTCGTACCCTTGAACATCGCAACACTTCAAACTCCTTGAATGCTCCAACGGCATTTCAAGATGACGACGAGCGAATTCGTGGGTCGGGCAATATGTTTTGGGAAGGCCAAGGGGAGGATCATCGTTGGGATGAGCTTCGCGCTGACCTGTTATCGATGATTTTCTGCTCTCCGTTAGGTTCGGTATCACCGGAGAAATTGTGGTGGGGGGCAAGCAAGCTTGGAGTTCACTGTGCAGCTCGACGTGAATTGGATGACGGGTACAAGCACTTGAAGGATGAAGAATCCTCGTTGTTGAGTCGACTTCGAGACTCGGATCCGGTCGATCACGACCAGACTTGGTGGATCGCCGAACGCGAGCGACTTCGTGCCGAATTGCAATACGTACAGCTGAACAATACTTTGCAAGTCAGTAATACCTCACCGAGCGTACCTTTAGATAAAGCTCCAGCATCAGCGAATGCGCAGCAGCAGGCTACGCAACCGCAAGCAGGTTCGAAACCTGTCGTCTGGGATCATTCGCAGCTCAGCCAACAGCTAAGTCATGCGGAATTGATGATCGACCGATGGAACCAAAGGGCACAATGGCATCAACGACTTGCTCAAGTCCAGTCGTTGCTGCAAACTCGATCCCCTTATCGTCGAATTTCCAGCGGCTCCTTAATTCCAACTGCTGAACGCTTTTTGAGCGAGCTTACTGCCGGTGCTGTTCGACAGCTACCAGCTTGGGCCATGGAAGCTTCGTACATGCAAGCCGAATCGATGAATGCGGGATTGCAAATCGATTCGATTGATACGCAATTACCTCCTGCACAGACTCGTCAACGTCGCCTTGTGGATTTAGCGATTCGACTTGCGATTGCACAGTCCGCTCGATCGCGCATCGGCCGGATTCCATTTATGCTCGAACATTCGATCGATGGATTCCGTGGAGAGCCTCTCGAGCAGATCCTTCATGTCCTTGCTAACTTCTCACGCGATGGTTGGCAAGTTTTGTTGATCACAGCAGACGAACACATCGCTCGCCGGATCGCGGGGCACGGTGGATGTGTTGCACGAGTTCATGAAAATCTCCGCTACGCAAAGCCGCACTATGTAATTGACTCTGATACGGACTTGGGGCTTCATCCCGTCTTGGATCGCGCACCGATGCTCAGCCAGTATCGTGCCGCCGAGGGCTCACAAGCTTTTCACGATTATCGCGAAGTGAACCGGCATCTCGACGGTCTTGCTTTCGAGCATGAACACGTTGAATTCGAACAAAATGGCCAATTCGATCCTTGGCAGCTTGGGAATCGCGCTGCGACGCAAGTTCGCAGTGCGCCGGTTGTCGTTCAGCGAAATGGGAAGACTTATTATCTCTCCGACGAGAGTGCAGTGGATTGCGTCCCTGGACTCGGAACGGAAACTTTGCGGAGGCTCCGTTCGGTGGGCGTCCATCGAGTCAGCGACCTGTTCGCGATGAGCCTCAGTCGACTTGCACAAGTCACAGGCTTGCGAACCAAATGGTTACAAAACACTTTGAGCGTTGCTGAATTGATGTGCAAGGTTCCTCAGATGCGTGTATTCGATGCTCGTGTTTTGGTCGCTTGCGGTATCTGCAATGCAAATGATCTCGCAAGCCACGAACCGTTGGTTCTTGCGAAGCGTGTTCATCGATTCCTCAGCACAGATGCAGGGAGAATGCTTCGGAAAACTTCCGAACGCGGAGAACTTGTTCGCCTTCGTACTTGGATCCAAACCGTCTACCAGCAGAACGGCATTCGAACCCTTAACGATGGCGATTCGGTTGATTTCGATTGGGATAGATTGCAACGAAAATCCAATCGCACGGCCGTCGTTCGGATGGCGAAAACCGATACGGATACCGATTCGGTCGAAGAAGATCCCGATGTTCGCGAAGACGCTGGGGAAAGCGTTTCGGAATTCACGATTCATCCCGGCCGACCTGACTCAGTATGGAAGTTCTACCTCGACCTCAACAGCCCGGTTGTTGATGCTCCAACCATCGGCCCGAAAATGGCAGAGAAGCTTCATGCGATCGAAGTGAAAACCATCGGTGATCTTCTCGGTGCCGTACCTTCCGAAATCGCAGATGCACTTGGTGAGAAGAGTGTTACGCTTGCCGTTGTCGAGAACTGGCAAGCACAGTCTATGCTGGTTTGCCGGATCCCTAACTTGCGTGGTCAAGACGCACAGTTACTGGTAGCGGCTGGATATAGAACTGCCGAAGCGGTTGCCGAAGCCAAGCCCGATGCGCTCTACGATGCCATTGTTCGCACAGCGAGCACAAAGCAAGGCTTGCGGTTCCTTCGAGGTGGTAATCCGCCAGATCGACAACGCGTTCGCTCTTGGATCGAATGGTCAAAGCATAGCCGCGCCGTCAAAGCCGCATAAGTTTAAGCTCAGGGGCGATGTTGCTTAGCTTGAACTTCAAAAGCCTAAGGCTTGCTAGACGCGTCTTGGGCAATCGGCTCTTCAGGGATCATCGCTTCGGGTTTCGATAAATGAAAGAAGTGGCCGTGATCGGCGGTGACGATTACAAGTGAATCGTCCCAAGCGTTCTTCTTTTCAATCCAATCGAAAATCGATGCTAAAGCGGCTTCACCGCTGTAAACTGCCCCGATCGAGCTGTCGATATTGTTGCCATGGTTCGCCCAGTCAACATCTCCAGATTCGACGAGCAACCAAAAGCGATCCGAGCGATTTTCCAAGACGGCGATTGCCGACTGGGTCAATTCCTTGAGGGTTGGATTCTCGGTGATATCCTCTGGTTTGTAGACTTCGGGACCTTTGACGGTCTCCACAGGCTGGTAGTCACCGTTTGCCGTTTGAAAGGGAAGGTGTCCATTGACCGCGCCGAAGAACCCGAGCAGACGGTGTTTGCCCTCGATGGCACTGCGAGTTGCTTCGCTCAAGACATCGCTGCCTGTACGGCCAGCGGTCCGCTCGGCCACGACATATTTAGCGCCGGGGGCACCTTTCCGAACATCTACGGCATCGCGATCCACGTCGGCCATGTACCGGTTGCCTGGAATGAAATTCTCTCCTTGACCTGTCTTCTTGTCGGTCATCTCCCCGTAGCCGGCTCCAAGAACGACATCCAATCCTGGGTAAGGATTGGATTTATGGGTCACCGACGGTAAGCCGATCATGTCCCTGGTAAGGTCTTGATAATCATCGCGGCTGACGTTTACTGCGTAGGCTGCTGCGGGAGTCGCGTGACAAATCGGTACGCTGGTGACCGTTCCCACTGCAAAACCCTTTTCCTTCTGAGCCCAGTGAGCTAACGTCTCAACATGCCGGCGATCGGGATAGATGTTCAACGCTCCGTTGAGAATCTTCACTCCTGCTGTCATGGAGCAAGCCGACGAGGATGAATCGGTCACAACGTGCGGCGAGGACTTGTTTCGCCCGATCGGATACTCTGGGTCGCTTTCGGTTTCCCAAGGGGTGTTGCCGCCGTATCGCCAATCGTAGCCACCGAACTTGGTTGATTCCTTTTTGTCCAATTGGGCATCGACATCGGTTTCGACTTCGTCTCCTAAAGCGGAAGACACGAAGTACCCGAAGTCTGTTTGGCATTTGTTGTAGTCTTGGAACAGAAGGCCATTCCCACGGCCTTGAGAATAAGCCACTTTTCGATTGCGATAGATGGCAGCAGCCCAAGTTGTTTGCCAGTCCATGCCGTCGAAGACGACGAGGAAAACGTATTTCTTCTTTCCGCTTTCGATCGCTTGTCGCTGCATGCGATACACATCGGTTTGATCAGCATAGTTTGCGTCGGGGTTAACTGTATTCACCGGCATACGGCCGTAGAGTTTCTCCAGTCGCGTTGCATCGCGGTAGATGCTGTTGGCTTCGACATAGGGAGCGAGCGAATCGCCGAATACATACAAAGGAATCAAGCGGTTCGAGTGGTTCGTCCAGCCGCTGTAACTTTGTGGACGATTCCCCCAATAGCCCCAGTCGGCAGTCCTCGCTTTGATAGCGACATACTGCCTTGCCGCAAGCAAATCCAAGCCTGCGGGGACCACCACATCTTCTGGTCTTGGTGGTGGAACTTCTTCCACTTTTTTGTCCTGTCCAATCCCAATTTGTGACCAAGGAGCAATGGCCAAGCAGAGGGCTAGAGAGTCTCTTAGAAGTCGTTTTTTTGAAGTTTGCATCTTTGGAGAATTGCCCCAATAGTCATGGGCAATAAATGGGTGGGATTGGTTGTGGAGTTGCTCGACTCGAGAGAGGAACAGTTTCGCTGGAGTTGCGAGAGAGATCAAGTCATCGCTCGATTGTAATTCATCAGACGTTCATAAAGCGGTTTTTGGCATGTAGTGGTTCTGGCACATTGCAATCTGAACCGTTGCAATCTGGCAAATCGCAACCTATCGCGCAGAGTGACACCTAATCCGCCGACGAATACATAGAGTCGCGGTGTTTGGGTCGCTCATAATGATTACTTTATGTTTAGTACCTTGGGATCGAGGTATCGATCTCGGTGCTCCAAGCGTCTATTCCACCTGCCATGCTCAATGTCTCGGGGTAACCATTTTGCCTGAGCCACTGGGTAACGCGAAGTGACCGGCCCCCATGATGGCAGAAGACCACTATGCGTTTGCCTTGCATAGCTTGGACTTGCTCCTGGGAAGGTGGCCATTGGCTCATCGGAACCAAATTCGTACCAGGGATGCTGGCGGTTTGGTGTTCACCTGGTTCTCTGCAATCGAGAAAGAAGACTGGAGTGCCTTGATCGTCTACCGTTGCATCTAGCCACTGCTTGGCTGCTTGGACATCGATTTCCATCTTGGACCTTCTCTCGTCGCTGGAGTGGTGGCTGGCAATCGCCTTAAAAACAATTGCTTAAAAACAGTCACTAAAAAAAGATCGGGCTGGGAGTAAACCCAGCCCGATCGAGAAAGTATAGCTGCTTAATGCAGATTATTCTACCAACGAAGCATCCCAGCTATCGCCGGCATCTTTGGTTCCCATGGCACCCCAAGGTCCAAAAGGACTTGGGAGATTTGAGCGAGGACCGTCGTTTCCTTCTGGACCCAATCGTCCGGCATCGCCGGCATCGACCGAGTTAGGGATAAATCGCACGTTGTTGTCTGCGAAGACTACGTGTGCTCCCGCACCGTGATAACTCGATGCGGACGAGATACCCCAGTCCCAAAGGGATGTGTTGCAAGAAGGAGAGTTCGGTGGAAGGATGGTTTGGATGGAGGCGTGGTTGTAGTCGCCGTCGTGCCATCGCATTCCTTGCGAGTGCCACAGGTCGCCGTTGTTGACCATCGCTGGGTTGTAACGATCTCCGAGTTTTACCCGCAAGCAACCACTTGGTGGTTGTACGTTACCTGAACCGGCGGCTTGCCATCGAGCTCCTTGAATCCGAAGTTTACCTGCCCCGGTACCGAGGTTCAAAGATGGTGTGGTTCCAAATTCACCGAGGAGAATGGTGTAAGCAGCACCGTCGGTAATTTCGGACAAGCGACGAGCGTAGCGGCCTTGGAATGCTCCGCGGTTAGCTGCTGGGTGCCAAGCGTTGTTGACGCTGATGATGGTGTCCCCATAGCATCCGGCGTAATTCACACGGCCCGAGCCATCGTAATCCCAGTTCGCATCTGGGTTCATCTTGCCCGGATCGGAAGGGCATCGCAAGGACGCGATCTGAGTTCGCCAAGGGGTGAAGTTGCCTTGCATGTCCCAGGTGGAACGGAAGAATGGGCGTTGATCTTGGATCTGAGTATAGAGCTGATTTTGTTCCATCATTGGAAGGATAGAGACAAACAGCGAGTATCGGTTGATTGGAAAGCGACCGACGTTCATATCGGCATCGTGGACGCTCCAAGGATTGTAGGAGCAAGGACCGGTTGCCCCCGCAGGGAGTCTCTTATAAGCAGACTCATAATTCAGTACCGCCAAAGCGAGTTGGCGAATGTTGTTAGAACAGGACATGCGGCGAGCCGCCTCGCGGGCTGCTTGCACTGCTGGCAGTAGTAGACCGACAAGTATGCCGATGATCGCGATCACGACCAACAGCTCAACAAGCGTGAACCCCTGTCGACGTCGAAGCGACATGTGACAAGTCTCCTTGAATGAATGAAATGTGAAAAAATAGTGAATCGCGAAAGTTTACAGCTTGGGAAAGCCGCGTCAATTATTTTGAAGAATCCGGAGGCAATCCGCAACAGTGTTTGTGGATAACCCCTACAGAACGAATAATTCAATCGGCACGCACATTTCCGTCTGTTCAATTAGATGGAAAATGCCGGTAAAAAGTTTTGTAATAGGTTGGAAGAAGAAAGCAAAAAGCAACCCGCTGCAGAGGGGGTTTGCCTATGGCCCGATTAGATCGGGGCACCCTTCCAGCGCGCGAAAGCTTCGATAGCAAAGAACTCGGGGAGCCCAAGGCGGTTGTAGCTGTCGGCGGTCCCTCGGTTGCGATCTTCGGCTCTTTGCCAGAACTCGCGAGGGTCACTTCCAGGGAACAACGCCTTATCTTTCTGGCTTTCGTGCATGAAAATCGCATTGCGTTTAAGTGTTAAATCGCTTGGACTAAGCGGCACGGCGATTTCGATTTCATGAAGTGGATATTCTTGCCAAGCGCCTCGGTACATCAGTACTTCAGGAAGGGTTCGGCCTTCGGCTTGCCAGCGGAACAGAACGGCAAAAATCGCTTCGGCGCAGACGCGGTGGGTTCCATGCGGATCGGCAAGGTCCCCGGCGACATAGATTTGGTCGGGAGCCACGCGCTGGAGCAGCTCGTCGATGATGGCGATATCTTCAGAGCCAACAGGTTTCTTGGCGATGGTTCCGGTGCGATAAAAGGGGAGATCTAAGAAGTGCAAGTTCGCTTCTGGGCACCCGATTTCCAGAGCGCCGGCCCTTGCCTCATTCTTACGGATGAGTCCTTTAATTTGGAGAATTGCATCGGAGTCGGGCTGTCCTGGATGTTTTTTTTCGAGATCTGCTCGAACTCGCTGAGCCATCTCAGTGGACTTTTGGGAATCGATACCAAAGATTCGGTTGTATTCAGAAACAAGGTCTGCAACCATCCGAGCATCGTGGTCGAAAACCGCGATGTTTCCAGACGTCATATAAGCGATATGCGTATCGTGGCCATCTTGGATTAACCGGATGAGGGTTCCTCCCATGCTGATGACATCGTCATCGGGGTGTGGACTAAAGCACAAGACTCGCTTTGGCTCTTGGCCAGCAGGATGGTGATTGATGGTTTTCATCATCCATTGAAATACAGACTGCGAAACGGATTCGGCGGAGCCTCGGGTTCCGAGCAATTCATGCAAATCGTGATTGCGATAGTCTTCATCGGTGAGCTTGAGCAACGACTTGCCCGTTTGTTGACACAGCCAAAGTGCTGCACGCTTGGTCATCACGTCATCCCAGTGGACATGGTGCAGGAGCCAAGGCGTTGCGATTCCTTTGAGATTTGCTGCCGCTGGGGCATCAAGCAAAACGCGGACGTCGGTGTTCTCCTGAATCAACGAAGCGGGGATGCGTTCCGTTGCCGGCCCTTCGATCGTTTCCGCTATGATCTTGGCTTTGTGCTCACCGACGGCCAGCAGCAGAATGCGTCTTGCTGCAAGGATCGAGTGCAAACCGACGGTTAAAGCTTCTGTTGGAACGTTCGATTCGCCAAAAAAGTCACTTGCGACACTTCGGCGAGTGCTAGGATCTAAAGTACATCGGCGAGTTCGGCTGCGACGCGAAGAGAACGGTTCATTGAAACCAATGTGGCCATTGGTGCCAATTCCCAGTAACACCAAGTCGAATCCGCCCGAACGGTGGATCATCTCATCGAAACGCAAGCAATGCGTCTCGACTTGATCTTCCGCAATATTGCCGTCGAGAAAATGGATCTGTCGCGCGGGAATATTGACGTGCTGCAATAAATGTTCTTCAAGCCAAGCTTTGTGCGACTGCGGGCTATAGGAAGGCAAGCCGTAGTATTCGTCAAGCAAGAATAATTCGACGCTGCTTAAATCGAGCGATTCTTCGCGATGCAAGCGGATCAGCTCACGAAAGGTCGTCAAAGGGGTCGAGCCGGCAGGCAACCCGATCGTCGTTCTTTGCCCCAACGCAGTGCGTTCTCGGATCAGTCCCGCGACGATGTGTGCCGCGTAATGGGAAAGCTCTTGAATGGTATCGAAGCAAAATGCAGGAACATTCGTGCCAGATACCGGATGGGCTTTACTCGACCGAACAGGTTGGTCCATTATGATTGAGGATGATTGCTGAGTGGAATTGAATGGGGGGGAGTGCTACGAAAGGTATTGTCAATTTACTACAGCCTTACGACTGCATCACTACCGAGTCAATTGGGTGCTGTGATACTTTGTTGTGCGGCTGGTGTTTTTGCCTAGCGTAATTTTTCGAGCGTTCGAGATTCTCATTGTAACCGATGTTAACTTAATGCATTGGGGGAATTCTCCCAAGTCCAATCCCAGTTCTGTCCAGTCCTAGTTCGCAGGATTGGGGGCCGCGGCTACCAAAGGCCACTTTTAGGAACTTGCAAATGCAAACGAACTTCTTCGCAGCGCTCGAGATGACTTACACCCAAGCGTCCCATGAGGCGAGCTTGATCCTCGCATTGCTTGGCAGACACAACATTCGATTGGTGGCGGCTGAAAGCTGCACCGGCGGATTACTGGCTTCTTTTCTCACATCGATTCCCGGTGCATCGCAACACTTTTGTGGTTCGCTGGTGGTCTATCGCGATGACTCAAAATCGAAATGGCTTGGGGTAGAGAAAAAACTTTTGGATGATCCGCTGATCACGTCGGTTAGCTCGCTAGTGACTCAAAAGCTTGCTCGGGAAGCTCTCAGTCGCACCCCCGAAGCTTCCTTGGCATTTGCCATCACCGGTCATCTTGGCCCCAATGCGCGGGCCGACCAACTCGGAATCGTCCATACGACGGTTGTGTTCAAGCACTCCGGCGACTGCGATTCGCATACAGAGCAGATGAGTGTTCCAAGCGAAACGACAAGTCCTTTCCAGACGCGAGTCGTGATGCAGCATCGTGCGACGCTGCACGCACTAGAGTTCTTGCGCCAAAAGATCGAAACTCGATTCTCGGGTTAAGCGATACCTCCATCGCGTGAATCGCTGGCTTACCTGCTACAATTGCGAGACGGAATCATTGTCGTAATCACTTGATTCCTATTGCTTACTCAAGCTTGCTGCTCACCCAAGCTACAGTTCCACCCTAATACGACTCTCATCCCAAAGGCGATTCTATGTTGTGTACTCAATCTGCCCTGTTTCAGCCTTTCGGCGGCTTCGCATTGTCTTTGAGCATGCTTATGCTCCCTGCAACTTGTGATTCTCAATGCATTGGTTCAGGCGTTGATGCTCAGACGCAAGAACCCGAGCAAGTTCCTTTCGAACGTATTCCGATGGACCGGTACCAAAACTTCCTCAAAAACTGGGAAGACGCCAAAGTACCTGTCCTTGTGGCACTGATTCGAAACCCCAAAGAGTACGACCAATTGTTTGGAGCCGCTGCGGTGATCGGTAATCGAAAGGAATTCGCCCCACCGAATGAGTTCTACGCTCGTGAACAACTATTGGTCGTCTCAAGGGTCATCGCAGCTACGGGGGAACCGGAAAAAGTGTTTGCGGTCGAACGACTTCTCGCCGAAGGACCTCGCTTGACTCTCTCCTATGGCTTCAAAGCTCCAAAGGAACCTGCGACATCCCAGCAAAAAGTTTGGATGACCCTTAGACTTCCCAAAAAAGACTTCACCTCGGTTCGCTTTATCGAGAATGGCAAAGAAGTCGGTACCCTCGATGTAGCAGCTGGGCAATTCACCATTCCAGTTGCAACCGATCCAGCGGAATAATGGCTCTGCGGAATAATGGCCCAGGGGAATAATGAATCGGGTCGTCGTATCAAATCACCAGTAACTCCTACCAAACAAGGTCCCTCGGATGTCCTCTTCTGATCCACTCCACAATTCGCAAACCCCACAAGACATCCAACAAAAGGGTAAGGAAGCATCTGTAGCTGGTGAAAATCGCGCTCCGACTGGCAACGAAGTCAATGTCTTTGAGCCGAGATTACCCAATCCGCTTCCTGGGGACTTAGACCCAAAGGCGATTGAGTTGGCTAATCAACAAAAATGGAGACCCCTAAGCGTAGGACTACCGCTGATCATCCTTCCCCTGATGGCCTTCATGCGGTTCGTACCTGATCTTGTTCCCAACGGTCCATCGATGATTTGGATGGCGAGCGCTTTTGGCCCATTCCTCGTTGGACTACTTGTAGTGATCTGGTGGTTGTTTTTCAGTCGTGCTCGCTGGTCCGAACGCATTGTCGGCATCTTAGGAATTGGAGCTGCCGTTGCGATCGAACAAGTCGTATGTCACGAATCGATGCGAGGGCCACTTCTGATCGTCATGACGATTCCGATGGCTATCGCTGGGTTTGCCATCGGTGCGATTCTTTTCCGCAATACACTTTCAATGGATCGGACACGCATCGCGATTGGATTTGCTCTCGCCGCTGCCCTAGTCTCGGCTTTGCTAAGAACCGATGGCGTTTGGGGGAACTTCGCTTTTGGATTAGACTGGAGATGGAAGACCTCTTCAGAAGAACTTGCAATGCGTGAGATTCGCCAAGCAGAGAAAATGTCGGGGACGAATGAAACTTCCCAAGCATTCCGCGATGCATTGTTGGCTCCGCAGTGGCCAGGATTCCGTGGGCCTGAAGGGGCCAGTCGACAATCGGGAATCGTGTTCTCGGACGATTGGAGTGCGAATCCACCCGTGGAAGTCTATCGCAGACGTATCGGACCGGCTTGGAGCTCCTTTGCCGTAGCTGGCGATCGGTTGTTCACACAAGAACAGCGTGAGGATAAAGAGTCCGTCGTTTGCTACGATGCGTCGACTGGATTACCGATTTGGAAATTCAGCACACCTTCACGTTTCTTTGAATCGCTTGGAGGACTCGGCCCAAGGGCCACGCCAACGCTTGCCAATGGCTCCGTTTTTGCTTTGGGGGCAGAAGGTGTCCTTGTGCGGCTCGATGCAATAACGGGCAAATTGATCTGGAAAGCGGATCTCAAGGCAGCTTCGGATCGCGCTATTCCTCCCATGTGGGGATTCTCATCTTCCCCATGTGTCGAAAACGAAGTTGTAATCGTTCACGCGGGTGGCGCGGGTGACAAAGGAATTGTCGCGTTTCGAATCGATGATGGTCAAGTCGCTTGGACCGCACCGGCCGGCGAGATGTCCTACAGTTCCGTGCAAAAAATTCAACTCCTAGGCCAGCCTTACCTCTGCTTGCTTTCGAACCTAGGAGTTCATCTTTGGGATCTCAACGGAAAACTAGTTCTCGATTACGAATTCGTCCATCAAGGATATCGAGCTCTCCAAGCCCAAGTGATCGATGGCAATAAGCTTCTTGTCCCCGCCGGTATGGGGACAGGGACGCGACTCGTTGAGTTCAGCCAAGGTTCCGAAGGGTTGGTCGCAAAGGAGCTTTGGACTTCCAAAGACATGAAGCCTGATTTCAACGATCTGCTTGTTCACAAGGGGAATGTCTATGGATTCGATAACGCTATCTTCGCTTGCATCAGTCTTGAGGACGGGAAACGTCGATGGAAGGGTGGACGCTACGAGAAGGGACAAGCCTTTTTGCTTGCCGACTCAGATTTGATCCTTGTTATCAGTGAAAAAGGTGAGCTTGTTTTGCTGCGAGCTACTCCTGAGAAACTCGTTGAGATCGGCAAGATCGAAGCGTTGCACGATAAGACCTGGAATCACCCAGTAGTCATTGGAGATAAGCTGTACTTGCGCAATGCACAAGAAGTCGTCTGTTATCAGTTGCCTGTCGCGAAGTAGTTATCCATTACCAAGTTGTTACCCAGCGGGGGGCGGTGTTGCCTATTGCGACTGGGTCGAAGGCCGATAGAGAGCTACGAAATTCGCGATGAGAATTAACAGCCCACCGATGACTAAGCCGAAAGTCAATTGCTCGTTGTGATGCTTGATCCCCGACAGGGTCGAGAGTAATCCGGGTAGGAATAAAGCCCAGCTCGAAGCGAAAACCGGTTCGAGACTGTAAATAACCGCCGCTTGAGATGCCGTCACATAAGGCTGGTATTTGTTCATCCATCCGAATGCCAACAATGAGCAGAACACGGCGAGCAGCCCCAAAGAACTCAGAAAGATCGGTTTGAGCGATAACTCAGTCCAATCCCTGAGCTCCATTCCTTCGACTCCGATTCCGGATCGCAGAGGTGTTCCTAGCAGTAGTCCGATCGTCAGCCACCCGAGTACAGCAGCCGTCAAGAACATGCTGGGTGTAACCGCAACGGAATCGATCCGTTTCCCGTAGTGATCCAAGAACAACACTTGAAACGCGAAGAACATCGATCCAAGTGTTGTCAGGGTGTCTCCGAGGGTCCAGCGATCGGCTGCATCTTCTGCGAGTTGGAATCCTGATGGAGTCCAGACGATCAAGCCGGTCAACACGATGACGCCGATCACGGCCAGTACGATTCCCGAGACCATCCAACGGTTCGGATATTTTCGAAACACCAACGCTCCGAACACTGGAGTAAAGACGGCTGTCAGGCTTGTCAGGAACCCACTTCGCGAGGCAGGGATACTTGCAAGTCCGATGACTTGGAGGACTAGGCCGAAGTAGAACATCACCCCAATGTAGAAACCTGCTTTCCACTCCTGAAGGGTAGCTCGGCGTATGAGTCCATTCCATACGATGAAGAGCAAGAACAGTGCGATGGAAAATCGTGTCGCAATCATCCAAGCGGAAGCCAGGACGCGAAAGGATGTCGACTCTTTTCCTGGGGCGATGGCGAACTGCAAGTCGCTCATTTCATTCAAGACCTTCACAACCGGGAACGAAAATCCCCAAAGGCCGTTGACCAGGATTAGGGCTATGACGGGGATCCAAGGAAATGAATTCGCAGTTGCGTTTGGAGCAGGAGAGCCATCGGAATTCGCGGTCATGTTTATCCGTTTCCGAGCGAAGTGCGGGATTGAGCCAGAGTGCAACAGCGTTGCATAGTCTGCATGCTAGTTCGCAAGATCGCATCTACACCTGGCGAA
>JBJONT010000389.1:0-6181 GCA_046051705.1 Planctomycetota bacterium
TCGGTAACCGCTACTTCTGCTCGAACCGCAACCCATGCGATGCGGTCTTGATCGAACCTTGGCTCGCAGCCAAAAGCCCCTTGGTCGGACTCGCACCTATGACCGCTCCCGTCCTTCCACCAGGAGAACGCTCAACGGTATACCCACTGGTCTCCGCTTGGACGACTTCTAACCTGCACGCTGGACAATTCACCGCCGCCTGCGGACTACTGCTGAGTCACAGCCATCACCTACCGGCCGCATCCCTCGGCCATGCACTGACCTGCGAACCCACGGGCTCGCTTGTACATCGCGTCGCTCTGGGACGCTCCCAAGGCAAATCGATCCCCGAAGAACCCTCGCGGACTAGTGAATGGCTCGCAAGCACGGATCCATGGTTCCGCCCCGTAAATCTCGAAGAAGGCCCCGAAGGAGGGATCTACATCGTCGATATGCACCGCGCAGTGATCGAACATCCGGACTGGGTTCCCGATGAACTCAAAGTCCGACCCGATGAACGATGGGGTGATCGCGCAGGCCGAATCTATCGTGTCGTAAACGACAAGTCTCCCAAGCTCGATCCTATCTTCAAGGAACTTCGAAACAACCCGCTTCGAAAACGCCCCTCAAGCGAACTGATCCGACTCCTCAATCACCCTCAACAATGGATCCGCTCAACCTCCTCGCGACTCCTCTACGAACGACTCGCCTCAAGCTCTGAATCTACCTCCGAAAATTCGCGTGCTGAACTCTCCACCCTCGCCGCCGAACTCAATTCGTATATCCAATCGACCACAGCACGCCGCGAACATGCCCAAGGTATCCTGCACGCAGTAGCGATTCTCAACGAAGCCGATGCACTGCTGGGTAGAAACCAAAACATCGATACCCTAATCGCGCTGCTTCGCGAACCGAACGGGCCAACTTCTCCCGCTTGGCGAGCACACCTCTGGAGATGCTTCGCGGACCGATTGTCTCAAACTCCATCGAACCAATCTCCTTCCACCCAGAACGAACCTTCACCAAACACGCTCACCGCATCGCAACTCGATGATCTTACAAACCTAGCAATTAACACCCTCGAAAATGCTCATCGAGAAGAAGCCCTTGCGGCGGCTTCTCTTCTTACCCTGCTACCCGCTCCACACGCCGACTCTCAAGCTTCCGCCAAACTCCTTGTTGCCAGCGTCGAGCGTGCGCTAGATTCCGCCGACGATCCCTACGCGTTGATGATCCTCTCAGCAATCCACCAACAACATCGCACCCTCGAACCCTTCGTAAGCAACTGCCTTGCCGGCGCTTCCAAGCGACTCGACAACAAACAACTCACAAGAAACTTCTCTACCACTGCTTGGTCTCGCCTTGTCGCCACGATCGCTCAACCTTCAAGCCCCACTTGGCAATCCACGAAAGCAACTTGGATCGCCGACGCACAAACTCGCTTGGCGAACTACCCAAAACAATCCTCCGATGGAATACAAACTCACGATGAGATCAAACGTCGTGTGATCGATGAACCGCAACTGCTCCTCCACGCTGCAATCGCCCAAGGGATCGCAAACTCTCCAGAGAAAACATGGATTGCCGACCAAACTGAACTGTGGCAAGCAGTCGCCGACCAACTTGCTAACCCGCTTTGGCCCAAACACCTTCGCAAAGATTGGATCGCCTTAACGGGCATGAACCAAACCTCCGATCAAAGCCGCCTGTGCGCCGAGAGCCTTCGCAATATCTTCCTCTCCCCATCGAACAACTCGCTCGATCCCGAAACCAAACTCGCTGCACTTGCAGCGTGGGCAAAACACCCCGATCCCCAACTCACCGACTGGATGCTTGAACGCTATGACACCGAAACTCCCGCCATGCGATCGGCAATGTTCCAAGTCTTTCGCAGTTCCCCAGAGCGACTCAACCGCTGGCTCGACGCGATGGAAAACGGAACCCTTTCGAATAACCGTATCGATGCGAACCAAATCCAAGCTCTGAAGCAAGTCCAAGGAGAAGCAGCACCTCGCATCGAAAAACTTCTCGCCGGCCGAATCCAGTCGGATCGCCAAACCCTCGTCGAGAATGTAATGAAAGAACTGACAGCCCAAGGATTAATCAACACCTCATCAAACACATCAACAATCACATCAACGAAAACCAACCGAGAAAACGGCAAGCAACTCTTTGCCCAACACTGCGCCGCTTGCCACCGCATCGATAACGTCGGAGTCAACCTAGGCCCCGATATCTCGGATTCAAGAACACAATCTCCGGCGCAACTGCTTGTTTCGATCCTCGATCCGAATCGAGCTATCGACAACCAATACTTCCGCGTCTCGGTCCGTATGCTCGATGGGTCGGTCTACGATGGGATCATTCGAGAAGAATCGAGCCAACACATTCTGCTTAATACCCAACAACAACCTAACGTCTCTCTTCCGAAGTCGCAGATCGAAACGCTTGTCTCAAGCGGCAAATCGTTGATGCCCGAAGGCTTCGAAGCTCAACTCAACAATGCAGCCATCGCCGATTTGATCGACTACATTAAGAACTGGCGTTACGCACCATAATGAAGGTGCGTAAGAATGAAGGTGCGTAAGACTGCATGAAGTTGTACGAAGATGCGTTACGAGACGAAGTCCTCTTCGTTTCTTCGCTCCTCGCCCTGCGCTTGATTGAGCCTGTAATAAGTCCCCTTCAGCGATAACAGTTCCTCGTGCGAGCCGACTTCGGTTACTCGCCCCTTCTCCAACACGATGATTCTGTTCGCTTTCCGCAACGTGCTGATCCGGTGCGCGATAGCGATCGTCGTGCGACCTTGAACCAATACATCGAGAGCTTCTTGTATCTCTCGCTCGGTCTCGGTGTCGACCGCCGATGTCGCTTCGTCCAATATCAAAATTCGTGGATCGGTCAGCAATGCTCTCGCGATCGAAATCCGCTGCCTCTCTCCTCCGGATAGGGACTGACCACGCTCACCAACCAGCGAATCGTATCCGTCGGCTAACCTCAATATGAAATCGTGCGCCTTCGCTGCTCTCGCCGCTGCTATCACTTGCTCGCGCGTCGCATTCGGCCTGCCATAAGCGATGTTTTCAGCGATCGATCCGAAAAACAAAAAGGGTTCTTGCAACACGATCCCGATGTTGCTGCGATATTCCGAGATGGGGTACGAACGAATATCGTTGCCATCGACAAGTATCGCTCCACTGGCCACGTCGTAAAAACGACAAACCAAATTCACCAGCGTACTCTTACCCGCTCCACTCGGACCAACCAACCCGATCATCTCACCCGGCTCGATATCAAGATCCACATCATGGATCACCTGACGCGAACCGTAACTGAATGTCACCTTGGAAATCTTGATCCGACCTTGGATCCGACCCGGATGAACGACTTTCGTCGGCTCTGCCACACTCGGCACACGATCGAGAATCTCGAAAATCCGGTGCGTTGCGGCTGCCGTCCGCTGGGCATTTGCCAACAGTCGACTCATATCATCAAGACGCAGGTACAACCGCGATACCCACATCAAAAAGACAGACAACTCACCGACCGAAATTCCCTTGCGGTAAATCTGATAGGCTCCAAATCCATAGATAATCAGCAACCCGATATCGGTCAGAAAAGTGATGATCGGAGCAAAAGCAGCCCACAGGCGATTGACCCTATCGTTTGCCGCGAGCACTTGATCGTTCCGCTGCTGGAATCGCTCAACTTCGCGATGCTCCTGCGCGAAAGCTTTCACCACCCGAATCCCAGGGATGGTATCGGCAAGCACATTGACCATTTCAGCCCAAGCGGAGCTGCCGCGCGCGAAACCCGCTCGCATGCGAGCTTGAACCCTTGCGACGATCCAAGCTATGAAAGGGAAGGGGAGTAGCCCGACTAACGCCATCGTCGGATCCAACCAAAATAGCAATCCCGCTGTGATGAGAATCATGATGATGTCGGTAGCGAAATCGACCGCGTGGATCGACAAGAAGTCACATATCCGCTGCGTATCATCGCTGACCCGAGAAATCAAATCCCCTGTCCGCTTCCCACCAAAAAACTCCAATGACAACTTCTGAAGATGCCCATAAGTCGCACTGCGCAAGTCCGCGCTGATGCGTTCCGAGATGGTCGCCATGACATAGGTCTTCACCCAACTCAAAGCCCAACTCAGAATCGCAGCTAATAACATCCCTCCAAGCAACCACGGCACCAAGTCAAAGCGTGCGGCATTGCCCGTCTGATACGGAATGAAGACGTCATCCATCAAAGGCTTGGTCAACAACGGCGGAATCATCGCGGCACAAGTGCTTAACACCGTCAAGGCAAAACCACCCGCGATAAGCCACTTGCGATTCTTCGCGAAGCGCGTCAGCCGCATCAGGGACTGGACCGTATTCGGGACTGCGGTCGGTGCACAATTCGCGCACAAGACCTGTCCTTCAAGCATCGGGCCGCCGCAATTCGGACAGATCGACGAAGCGTTCTCCGAAGCCAACCCGGCTTGCAATCTTTGAAACTCTGAAACGATCGTCGCCGCACCATTGACTTGCGCTGCGGTGTATCGCCAATAAGCGATCATGCCCCGATCGTTGGTAAACTCGACCACTCCCAATCCAGCGCGATCGACTTTGCGCAGCGAAGTATCCGGAGTCCGATCCCACCTATCCCACTGCATCCGTGAGCGATCCCAAGCCATCAACTTCCGAGTTGTAAGCACCACCAGTGTCGACTCAAAACGCAGCTTCTCATTGAGGTTCGGTTCGAACCAAGCCACCACCTGCTCGTCGGTATCGAATTCCTTCGAGACCGATGCAAGCTCGATGCCCATCGACTTCAACGAACTCTCTAAACTCGGAGGCAAGGTCGTCATAGGCCTTGCCGATTGGCCTGCGTCGCTCAAGCTCTTTACCTCGCTCAAGATTTCTCAGTCGATTCGCCTTGGCTAGCCGCAAGCTCCCTAGCACGGCGAGCTTGGATGAACGACTGCACGCAAAGTACGACGTAGGTCGAGCACAACAAGATCATCGTCCAGACGCTCGCCAGTGGCAGCGGGTCGACTTCGGCCCCCCCGGCCATCTTGATCAATTGAGGGATTCCGCGACCCAGAGCAGCCAAAGCTCCGAGCAGCCCAAGTGTCACGGCAACGTGCATCAAATGCTTGCGAAGCGACGGTTTTAGTTCCGAGAACAAGCCCAGGAGAAACAGTGGCACCCCGACGAACATAGGGATAAAAATCGTCACACTCGCTACTTTCCCAGCGATCAATAGCCCCAAAAGCGACACACCGCACAAGAGAGCCCCGAAGAGCATCGTTATTTTTGACATGTTTTTTCCATGTTTAAGGTTTCAATCCACCCCGCAAAAAGTTGACGTTTACAATGCGGGTACGTAAATTTTTAACAGGTCTTCCGTTGTTTTGATAGCGACGATCCCACCAGTAATCCGGTCAGTAAATCCATCAGTAAGTGGTACCCCGGTAAGCTTTTCGAGTTTCCCCTCCATTTCGCTCCTAGAGATTCCACCCCCCGATCATGGCAAACTTCGGCTACCTCGTTCCAACCGGCGGCGGAGAAGACATTCCGCTCAAGCAACAACGGATTCTCATCGGGCGTCGTGAAACTTGCGATGTCATTTTGCGTTTCCCCAACGTTTCCGGCCAGCATTGTCGCATGACGCTTGAGCAAGGCTACTGGTTTATCAAAGACCTCGAGAGTCGAAATGGTACAAAAGTCAACGGATACCGCGTGACTCGCAAGCGGTGCGATCCGGGGGTGATTATTTCGATTGCGAAGCATCAGTACGAGATCCGTTACAATCCGGAGGAACTCGGAGCGATGGGGCCGCCACCGGGCGACGACGATCAAATCGAAATCGCATTGAGATCCTCCCTCATGGAACGAGCCGGGATCGACAAAAGCAAGAAGGACGACGACGCCCCCTAAGGTTGCGTTCGGATCCCAATCCTCGCTGCATTCTCCCCACCGCGCGCGTGCGTCTCTCCCCCTCGCCCGCTGGCGGGAGCAACGGACTTGATGAATCTTTATCCCCCTCGCCCGCTGGCGGGAGCAACGGACTTGATGAATCTTTCTCCCCCTCGCCCGCTGGCGGGAGCAACGGACTTGATGAATCTTTCCCCCCCTCGCCCGCTGGCGGGAGCAACGGACTTGATGAATCTTTCCCCCCCTCGCCCGCTGGCGGGAGAGGGGGCCGGGGG
>JBJONT010000390.1:0-42038 GCA_046051705.1 Planctomycetota bacterium
CTGTATTTGATGAACGCTGGTACTCGACCAATCGAGCGCGTTTCCATCAGCACCATCACTTCCGATTGGGTAGAAGGAAACGGCACGAACTACCAAGTGATCGAGGGCGTGTCGACCTTCAGTCATCGACTCTATCCCACCGAACGCTGGTACAAGTCCGATTTTACCAATGTATGTATAGGACAAGGAAACTCGTTTTATTCTTCAGTCGATGCGATGCCTACGAGCACCACCGGTTGGGTTGAGCTGAATGTACCCGCTGAGTTGCTCCAAGCTCGTCTGCATGGGCTAAGCTATGGGTTGGTCCTAATGGACGATACTGGGAGTACATGGACTCGCAACGGAGAGGAATTCACCCAGGAGATTTTTCCTAACCGGTTCGTCTATAGCCAGAATTCCAACGCATCGACTCGACCTTATTTGATGGTACAAGTTGCACCGGAAGATCCTGCTGCAACAGAGGTTGTTCCTGCTCCAGAGTCTCTGGCGTTTGCTGCGCCCGACGCGAAGGATCCCCGACCAAGACTCACTTGGAAATTGCAGAGCCCTTCTGGCGATCAGACATTCAAGAAGCCTATAGGTTTTTCAGTTGAGCGAGAAGGTGTTGCGTTGCCACCCTATTTTGTTCCTTCTATCCGAAGCGAGCGTAACGGAGTGTTTACCCTTCCCCTGGATGTTCTGGAAACCAACCAGATCGCAGCGCAAGGAACATTTGTAGTCCGGACGATTGCCGAAGATGGTACGAAAAGCGAATCGAAGGAGTGTCAAGCTTCGTCGGGTAGCCAACAAGGGAGCGGACCTAGCTTTGCTGATTTGCCATCCGATAACCTTGATAATGCTGCTGGTGCGCCAGTCGATTGGGTCGGCTCATTCGAGTTGGCTTCAACCCAACTTACCGTCATCGATCCACTCGATAGCTATTTACCTGTATCTAATCAATCGATACCGGGACACTCCGGTGGATATTTCACCAAGAACCATTTGTGGGACGCGAGTCAAAGACAAGTGACGCTTGATTGTGGACGCGGTAGTTGGATGGGCTTCCAAGTTGTATCGAAACGATCAATTGCGCCGAAGTTGTTCATGGAGTGGGATAACACCAACACCCCGTTGTCAGCCAGCAAAAAGCGGCTTGTGGAATACTATCGGTATGGTTTGGTACCCAAAGGAACGGAAAAGGTCCCTGATCCTTTGATGCAGATGCTCCCGGCTGCCGATGGCCAAGCCACAGATGGTAAAGGTGCCAATAGCTGGCTTGTAGAAATCTACATTCCTCCGGAAATGCCCGCCGGGACTTATCGCGCGCGACTCAGAATTCGAATCGGTACGGTCGAGAAGTTCCTGAAAGTCTCGGTCAAAGTACATAACGTAATTATCCCAAAAACTCTGAGCTTCCTGCCAGAGATGAACTGTTACGGCTTGCCAACAAACGATATGGACTATTACCGGCTTGCACAAAGACACCGAACGGTGCTTAATCGTGTTCCATACAACCAAGCAGGAGCGATGAGCGCTGGATGCAGTCCAGTCTGGAACAACGGAAATGTTAATTGGACTAATTATGACCTGCGATACGGGAAACTCTTCACTGGAGAAGCCTTCAAAGACTTGCCTCGTGGTGCGATCCCAATCGAATGCTTTTACTTGCCGATGCATGAGAACTGGCCTTTGCCGATCGACTCGCACTACAACGGTAGTTATTGGGCAGACCAAGCGTTTACGCCTGAGTATCGGGCCGCTTGGGCCGATTCGGTCCGACAGTTCATGAATCACTTCGAGCAAAAGAAATGGGTCGATACAAGATTCCATATCTATTTGAACAACAAGAATACGTATAAGTCGAAGGGTTGGTCGCGAGGAAGCTCCCCGTGGCTGCTCGATGAGCCCGTCAACTTTCAAGATTTCTGGGCTATTCGTTACTTCGGTTTGGCTTACCTCGATGGCTTGCAAGCTTCCGATTGCTTCTCATCGACCGGCACGTCGTGTGTACCCCGTATGGTGTTTCGAGCGGACGTTTCAAGGCCTCAATGGCAACGTGATACCTTCGATGAATTCCTTGAGTACAACGTCGTCTCCCAAGATTCCTTCCGATCGTATCGTCCTTTAGTTCTCGATCGCAAGCATCGATTTGGGCAAGAAACGGTTCTCTATGGGAGCAACAACCCGGTGGGAACAAGCAATGCCATGGCAGTGGCTTGGAGCTGGGATTCATGGGGGCTCGGAGCCGATGGCGTATTGCCTTGGCAAACTATCGGTAACGCAAATTCTTGGAACGTGGCTGATGAGTTGGCTTTGTTTTATCCATCGAATGTCACCGGCCAAACGAAGCCTGTTCCGTCGATCCGTTTAAAAGCTTACTGCTATGGTCAGCAAGATGTCGAACTGCTGAATAAGATCACGCAGAAATACAACTGCGACCGCTATGCCTTTGGTCAAGATTTCAGGCAGAAAGTTAAGTTGCAAGCAATTGGCAGGACAGAAGGAAATTACCTTGAGCCTGCATCGTGGAGCGACTACGGCAATCTGTCGATAGAAATGTTGCACAAACGCCGTATCGAAATGCTTCAGTTCGCTGCCGCTGGCCAGAACTGACATCGGCCGCGACCGATGCCAGTTTCAGCATACCTTTAGCGGTAGCAGTAAATAGCATCCGAAGAGCGAATCAGCAGACTCTGGTTCGCGATTCCCGGGGTAGCCCAAAAGACTTCGTCACGCCCTACAAGCGTGCTCTGTTCCCCAGAGGCTACTCCCTTCGAATCGTTCGGTTCATTCCCCGCATCGGTCGCATTCGAATCGCGAGGTGCTTTGAACTCCCGAAACTCAAATTCGGAACCAGGCGTCACTAGCGTTACGTCTCCGACTTCGTTGACTAAGACGATCCGGTCGCCGGCCACCACCGGGCAACCTGCAACGAGTGTGCCACCCGGAGTTCGTTTTCGGTAGAGTTCCTTGCCGGTGAGCTTGTCGTAGCAAGTCGCCGTGTTGCCGAAGAAGTAGAGGTTGTTGTCGATGACGATCGGTGATGGCATGCCTGCTCCACTCTTCGTGCCAGACCAAAGTATCGCATCGCTCTTGGTTGCGTCTTTCGACAAAGTCAGGTCACCAACATGCCCGGCCCCAACTGCGTAAATCGGTGCGCGACTGCCAGGACTAGCCGTTCCGAAATAAACGGCAGATGAATCCGCGACTAACGAACACGAGAAGGACGTGTCGAGACCATTGACTCGCCATCGCTCTTGACCTGTTAACAAGTCATAAGCGATCACGGAGCCTTGACCACCTGTGACGACCTCCTTAACACCTTGGTTCGTCCAAAGTATAGGCGTGCTCCACGAAGATCCCTTGGGACGCTCGGCGCGCCAAAGTTCTTCTCCGCTGTCGGCTTGTAAACATGCCAGTATCGCCGACTCTTCGTTGTAGCGTTGGACAAGTAATCGCCTCTCGGATGCTTGGGCGTTATCGGCCAGCAGAAGCGAAGAGCCTGTTCCAAAGTCATTGTTGATCTTTTGAGGTTCGTACGTCTTCGTCCAACGCAACTTGCCTTGGAAGTCATGTGCGGTGAGCAGTCCCGCAGCGCCGAAGAAAGAATAAACCGTGTCGTCCGATGCGGCTGGAGTCTCCGTTGCGTAGGTATTCGATGCGTGTTTTCCAAACGCAGGAATCGCTTCAATGGCAGTTTCGCTCCATTGAATCTCTCCAGTCGAGAGGGACAAACAAATCAGTTTCCACGCTACGGGATCTTTGGGTTTCGCTGCGCGGCCCATCGTGCTCGGATCCATCACGCCGCCGGCCATCCCTTTCGGCTTACCACCCTTCTGAGCAACGGCAGTAGTGACAAATACTCGATCGCCCACGATGATCGGCTGAGACCAACCGCTACCCTCGATCGGGGTTCTCCAAGCAGCAGGTGGTAGAGTTTCGCTTTCGGAGTTAAGCCAGGTTGCCGGAAGCTTTGATGTGGCGTTAATGCTTAAAGCTTCTCCGCCACGGAATTGACGCCAATCTTCTGCGTGAACGGTTTTCGCTCCATTTCCCGGGCTGGCGTAGTATCCGATCAAGCCGGCCAAGCAAATCTTAGCAATCGTGGAGTTACGCCAAAAACAGGTACTTTTTCGCATTCTTTGGTCCTTGCCGATCTTCTGCTTAACTGCGCCGTCGAAATTCCGATACTTTCCCAGAATCAGGTGTTTTTACGATTCTGGCATATCAACCCTGCTACTTTAGCAGCGAGGCAATCGATCCCCACCGATTGCAGGTCTAATCGATATTCGCCACAACCTATCAGCAGCCGGTTTTCAAAGCTGAAAACGGCTGCAATAGGCGCGAGCGAGACGGGCGTTTCAAAAGCTGGTTTCGATTGATGGAGTAGGGAAATGCGGATAAACTAAAGGCCTTCTTTGAGCGTTGCGTGCGGAAAAACCAGATTAGTCAGGGTTCCTATGCAATCTCCGATTCTGAAACGAGTGACTTAATAATTGGTCCTAAGGGGGCTTTCGGCTCCCAAGGTACCTTAATTCGAAGGGTGTCGAGCATGAGTGAGTTGTGTGATTTCGGTTTGATCGGCCTTGCGGTCATGGGTGAGAATCTGGCTTTGAACGTAGAGAGCCGAGGTTACCGCGTGGCGGTTTACAACCGAACCACTGAAAAAGTGGACGAGCTCATGGCAGGTCGAGCCAACGGTAAGAATTTCGTCGGTTGCCATTCGTTGGCGGAGATGGTCAAGAGCTTGCGTCGTCCACGCGTGGTGATGATGTTGGTCAAAGCTGGGCCGGCTGTCGATGATCTTATCGAACAACTCCTTCCTCATCTTGAACCAGGCGACATCCTTATCGATGGCGGGAACACCCACTACGTCGACACCGAACGGCGAACCCAGTACGTCGAGGGCAAAGGACTTCTCTTCGTCGGTTCGGGTGTTTCGGGTGGAGAAGAAGGAGCACTCAAGGGCCCAAGCTTGATGCCCGGTGGTAGTAAAGCGGCTTGGGAAACCATCAAGCCGATTTTTCAAGCGATCTCGGCGAAGGTTGGTCCCAAGAACGATATCCCTTGTGCGGAATGGGTTGGTCCACGCGGAGCCGGTCACTATGTGAAAATGGTTCACAACGGGATTGAATACGGCGACATGCAATTGATTTGCGAAGCTTACTTGCTGTTGAAAGAAGCAGCAGGGCTGAGCAACGATGAACTTTACGATGTGTTCGCTGATTGGAATCGTGGCGAATTGCAAAGCTATCTCATCGAGATCACCCGAGATATTTTCAGCGTCAAAGACGACCAAGGTGGCGAAGGGTATCTCGTCGATAAGATCCTTGACGTCGCAGGTGCTAAAGGTACAGGTAAGTGGATGAGCCAATTGGCTCTCGATCTCGGGGTGCCCAGCACACTCGTGACGACTGCCGTCTATGCTCGAGGCTTGGCAGCTATGAAGGAAGCTCGAGTGCGAGCCAGCAAGGTTCTCCCAGCCCCAGGTGCCGCTCACAATGGACCTTTCGCAACCGCCGTCTCGGCCATGGTCGCCGATCGAAAGAAATTCGTGGAAGCAGTCCGACAAGCACTTTATGCTTCGAAGATCTGCTCCTATGCGCAAGGATTTGTGCAATTGCAAGAAGCAAGCCGCGAGCACAAGTGGGATTTGAACTACGGTGATTGTGCTCTGCTGTGGCGAGGTGGTTGCATCATCCGCGCGCAATTCCTCGATCACATCAAAGAAGCTTTCGACGGAAACCCAAATCTCGAAAACCTACTTCTTCACCCATACTTCAAACAAGCGATCGAGAAGTCTCAAGAAGCTTGGAGAGCCGTCGTGATGGCCGCAAGCCATCTCGGACTTCCCGTCCCAGCTTTCACCACCGCTTTGGCGTACTACGACAGCTACCGACTCGCTCGTCTGCCATCGAATTTACTCCAAGCCCAACGCGATTACTTCGGTGCACACACGTACCAACGCGTTGATCGAGATGGAGTGTTTCACAGCGAGTGGCTTGAGCTGCGCAAGAAGCCAAGCTAAGGCGTGGGGCGGATCAAGCCGATCCGGTTTGCTTTCACCGTTTCCTCTACGCTAAGAAGTTGTTGAACTATGGCTCGTGATTTACATTCGATTCGAAATATCGGCATCATTGCTCACATCGATGCCGGTAAAACCACTGTGACCGAACAGATGCTCTACATGAGCGGTACCAAACACCGCGCAGGGGCTGTCGACTCGGGAACTACCGAAACCGATGACGATCCAGAAGAACAACAACGCGGTATCACGATCTTCGCCGCTTGCGTGACGTTCCGGTGGAAAGACTGCTCCGTCAACTTGCTCGATACCCCAGGTCACGTCGACTTCACCGCTGAAGTCGAACGCTGCTTGCGAGTTCTCGATGGTGCTGTTGTGGTGTTTAGCGCCCGAGAGGGAGTCGAAGCCCAAAGCGAAACGGTGTGGCGACAAGCCAACAAGTATGGGGTTCCGCGAATCGTCTTCATCAATAAACTCGATCGCGAAGGGGCTGACTTCTACCGAGTTCTCGAGGAAATCGGACCTCGCCTCGGAGCCGATCCCGTCGCCGTGCAAATCCCAGTCGGTCAAGGCCCTTCGCACACGAGTGATCCTTTCCGAGGAATCATCGATTTGATCGATATGAAATTCTTGACGTTTAATCCCGAAGACTCCGGTCGAACGGTAAATGTTCAAGAGATCCCTGATGAACTTGTCGGTGACGCCAAAGATTGGCGAAACGTGATGCTTGAGAAACTCTACACGCACAGCGCCGAAATGATGGAGCTTGCGATGGACGAGAAGCCGATTCCGCCTGAACTGATTCGCAAAGCCATGCGAGAAGCTTGTATCGCTCAAGTAATCCAACCGGTGTTTTGCGGATCCGCCCTTCACGGCGTTGGGGTGCAGCCTCTTCTCGATGGTGTTACCCACTTCTTGCCATGCCCTCTCGACCGGCCACCCGTTGAAGGTTGCGATCCGAAAAAGGCTGACAAGAAGCTGTTGCGAAAACCCGATCCAAAGGAGCCTTTTTGCGGTCTGGTATTCAAGATCCTTCCAGCTAAGACCGGTGATATGTTCTGGATCCGCGTTTACTCCGGACGCCTCGAATCGAACTCCCGAGTTTATAACCCAAACCGCGACAAGAAAGAAAATGTTGCGCAGCTTTGGCAGATCCATGCGACCAAGAAGGAAAGACAAGGTCAAATCGATGCGCTCGAATGTGGCGATATCGCTTGCGCTATCGGACCACGCGATTCCATCACCGGCGATACGCTGTGCGATACCCGCGAGATGATTGAGCTTCCTTCAATCCAATTCGCGCAGTCTGTTATCTCAATGGCTATCGAGCCCGAGAATACGACCGAGCGAAAGAAGCTCGCCGAAGTCCTCGATATGCTCAAACGGCAAGACCCGACATTTCACGCTTCAGAGAATTCCGAATCAGGTCAGACGATTATCTCTGGGATGGGTGAACTTCACCTTGAAGTCATCAAAAACCGACTTGTGCGAGACTTTCATCTCAACGTGAAATTCTACAAGCCGCGAGTCAGTTATCGAGAGACGATCAGTTCCGCCGCAGAAGTTACCGGACAGTGCAACCGTCAAGTCGGTTCACAAAACCTCTTCGCGCGACTCCAAGTTCGATTCGAGCCGCTTGAGGATGTCTCTGCGAAGGTCATCGTACTCGATCGCACTCCACCAGAGAAAATGCTTCCTGATCTACAGCGAACAGCAGCTTTAGAAGAACTTCGCAATCGAGCCGAAGGTGGAGGACTGGTTGGATCCTTCCCATTGACTGGAATTCGCATCAGCGTGCTTGGTGCTGAGATGGCCGAAGTCGGATCGGACGAAGTCGCGTTCCGCATCGCAGCGAATGACGCTTTCGACGAAGGACTCAAGGCAGCCGGTCCCGCTTTGCTTGAGCCCGTCATGAAGATGGAGATTTCGACTCCTCCCGATTACCTCGGTGAAATCGTCGGTGACTTGCAGCAGCGTCGCGGTTTGATCGAGCGTACCGAAGCGCGAGGTGCGATTACTAACATCACGGCTCTCGCACCGTTGAAAGAGCTCTTTGGTTATTCCAGTGCGATTCGTTCGCTGAGCCAGGGACGCGCAGGTTGTTCCATGGAACCAAATGGTTATCAAATCGCTCCGCAGCAAGATCTCGACTCGTTTGCGATGTAGAAAAGGCTCCGAAGATGTTTATCACGCTCGATGGTATCGACGGAGGTGGCAAGTCTACGCAGTTGGCTATGCTCAGCCAATGGCTTGAATATCAAGGTTTCACCGTCGCGAACTTCCGTGACCCTGGTACAACACCGCTCGGAAATGCCGTACGTGAGATCCTGCTTCACCGGGAAGATATTCCCTTGGCGAATACCACCGAGATGCTTCTTTATATGGCTGCCCGCGCACAGCTTGTAGCAGAGAATATTCGGCCCGCTATCGAGCAAGGCAATGTCGTTCTATGCGATCGGTTTCTGTTGGCCAATGTTGTCTATCAAGGATCCGCAGGGGGCGGTGATGTAGAAGCCTTATGGCAAGTCGGCCGGATTGCAACCGGCGGTTGCATGCCCGATGTTACCATTGTTCTGGATATTGATCCCGTGCAAGCATCCCAGAGGATTCAACGCGGCCATGATCGATTAGAGAAACGCGGGGTTGAGTATTTTCAGCGAGTTCGGCAAGGTTTTCTTGACCAGTTGCCGCGCTGTGGTGGAGTCACTGGAATTGTTGATGCAGATAGACCGGTAGATGTAGTGCATAAAGAGATTGTCGGTCTTGTGGCTCGGGCGATGCAAGGCTGAGTTTTACCCTGAAGGGGCTACGCGATGTTCGACCGACGCAGACTACTTCGTGTCAGTGGGTACCAGAGTCTTGCGGGTCTCCTGCAGCGTTTATTCAACCCATCGTTTGCGATTGCTGCGGATTCGGTACCCATGGAAGAGGTAGTGGTTGAAACGCAGGCGGAACTCGATCGCTCCAAAGGAACCTTGTTGCTCTGCGGTGGTGGCAAGCTGCCGGATTCGATTCTCGATACCTTTTGCGAAAAAGGAAACGCTTCTCGGGGACGATTGGTGTTAATACCTACTGCTTCTCCAAGGTCTGACGAAGGCGATTATTCTCCTTGGCTCGACCTATGGGTGAAGAAAGGTTGGAAGGATGTAAAAGTTGTCCATGCGCATGACCGGCAGACCGCGATGCAAGACGGTTTTGGGGTAGAGTTGCAAGAAGCGCAAGCGGTATGGATAGGTGGAGGGGATCAGAGTCGATTGTCTCAGCGTTATTGCGGAACGGAGTTTCTGCAACGGCTGTTGGATTGGTTTCATCGCGGAGGAGTGCTGGGCGGCACAAGTGCTGGAGCGGCTGTGATGTCGGCAAGGATGATCACAGGGGGTGTTGATGCTCCAGAGTTTGGCGAAGGATTCGGGGTGTTACCTACCGTGATCATCGATCAACATTTTGCGCAGAAGAATCGAATAGGTCGATTGACCAAGGCCGTAATGCAATCGAAGGATGTTATTGGAGTGGGAATTGACGAATGCACCGGATTGCTGATTGAAGGTACAACGACGAAGATTATCGGTGCGGGTTCGGTTCACGTTGTCGAACGTTCAGGAGTGATCAGCCTGTACCAAGCTGGCGACCTGCCCTTGAGTATTCATTAAAAGGCTAGTTTGACTTCCTGCGTATTAACGATCATCGAATCAGAATTCATCGCGTTGGTTTTCGTCGTACCGATTTTCATCGCGGCGGTAATTCGCCCATTGGATTCCAAGCTTTCGCATTTTTGCTCGCAATGTGTGTGGATTGATCTTCAGCAGTTCCGCTGCACCGGATTTTCCTTCCACCTGTCCGTGAGCCATGAGCAAGGCTTTTTCGATATGTTTTTTGATCGCTTCGTTTAGAGAAATCCAAGGTGTAGCGGGAACGTTATCGTCAACCGGATTGGATGCTGCGGGGGAGGGAAGAGGGGTTTGAGTATTTGATTCGGGGATGACTTCGTAGAAAGTCGGTTTGTTGGTGTTTCCTGCAGGAGATGGAAGCGTGAATCCTGATCCAAGAGAAGTGGCGATATCGAGATGATGCCCTTTGCCCAAGATAACCGCGCGATCGATCACAGCTTGCAATTCTCGAACGTTGCCCGGCCAAGGATAGCTTAGCAAACGTTCGAGATCATTTGCAGTTGGTTCGGCGTATGGGACACCGAAGTTGTCTGCGGCACGTTTTGCAAAGTGCCTTGTAAGGGAAGGTATGTCATCGAGCCGTTCACATAAGCGTGGGAGCAAAATGGGGAATAGATTGATTCGATACCATAAGTCTTCTCTGAATGTTCGTTGATGAACCATGGTTGCAAGATCACGGTGAGTTGCTGCGACGATTCTCACGTCTACGTCGAGAGTTTTCTGGCCTCCCACGCGTTCGATTTGATGTTCTTGTAAGACACGCAGCAAGCGGACTTGGGCCGCAGGTGGTAGTTCTCCGATTTCATCGAGAAACAGCGTTCCGCCGTTGGCTCGCTCGAACCAACCTTTGCGTTGGTCCAAAGCCCCTGTGAAACTTCCTCGTTCGTGACCGAACAATTGAGAGTCGATCAAGTCCGGAGGGATAGCGCCACAGTTTACTCGCAAGAAAGGTTGTTTCGCGCGGGGTGAACGAGCGTGAATCGCTCTGGCGATAACTTCTTTACCGGTACCCGTGTCACCGAGGATGAGAATCGGCAGATCGGATGGTGCCACCAAGGTGACTCTCTCCATCACTGCCTTGAGACCAGCTTCTGCCCCGATCACAACATCTTTTGTAGACCGGCGCACTTCAGTGCGGCGCTCCAGTCCAGCAACTGTGCTTGACTCGGTCGATAGTTCTGCGGTTAGGGGGTCCGATTCGTCTGCTTGTGTTGCCCAGGTCGACTGAAGCATCCACCACAATGGTGGACCGAGGTCTCCGATTCGGTCGGTGACTGAGGTCGGGATAGATCGACCTAGTTCGATTTCCAAGACTGCTACGCCAAGAGGGCCAATGTCGCCCGGTTCTTGAGGACGCAATGGAATGGCGATCAAGTTTCCCGCTGCTTCATCCGGAGCCAGCCAAGCGAGCTTGCCGGATCGTTTCGGGCTGGGTTGGATCAAGGTAAAGCCCGTCTGCGCCCATTCGAACAAGTCTAGCCAATGCGCGTCAGAGCAGTCGCGAGTCAGCGGTGTCGAGATCGTCGGTAGGTAGCTTCGGAAGAGGAACAGTTGTTCAAGCCGTCCGCGATGGAATGGAATTCTTGGCCTCGCTGAGCGCGTGTCGCCTAAAGCGGATTTGCTTGGGACACTTTGGCCTGATGAGGAAGGATCAGGGGCAGTTCTGCCACCGGCCTGAGATGAGAGATCTTTATTGTTCGGGGATAGGCTGCTGGAGTTGAGAAAAGGAGGTTCTGGTTGATTGGAGCCGGCGAGCAGGAAGATCGTAAAGCTTCGTAACGGGAGCGATGAGCAGAGGCTAGCGTAGGTTTTGCTAGCAAGTTTATCCCCAAGGTGTTCAGAAACGGCGAGTTGCCACAGCGAGCCGACGATGTTCCCGGGTGGGCTGGAGGAGGGTGTGGAGGGGGATAAGTTGGTTGATGGCATTCGACGATTTCTGGGTGAGCGCTATGTTGTGTGCGAGCAATACGTTGTGGGCAGCAATATGTTGATGTGGGCGGTCAGTGTGTTCTTGGAGGGCAGGAAGTTCTTGGCGAGGGCTATGGGTTGGCTGTGCCGGTTCGGAGTGTGGTTTGAGCAAGTAAGGTGTAGCCAACGGAATTCCGGAGCGAGCCGATCTAAGTGCATTCGAGCTGGTCTGAGCGGAGTCGAGCTGGTCTGAGCGGAGTCGAGCTGGTCTGATTGGAATCAAATGGTCTGAGTCGAGTCGAATGGGTTGAGTCGAGTCGGGGTAAGTGGAATGGGAGTGGGCTCAATGAACGAAATCCACGTCGGGTCATTCTCGAAGCTCTCTCATTATAGCGGTTAAGTCTTCGGCGTGAGTAACTGTCCGTCAAATAAGAAGGTGTTCTATCTTGGGTGATGGATAAATCCGTTAAATATAACGGAACCAGCGGCTCTGGGCTGGGATTTAGGGGTTGTTTCAGGGGTGGGGATGGAGTTGGCTTTCGCGGGTTTGGGGGGCTGTCGCCGGTCTGTGTCGTCGATTTTCTCAGAAAAACGCGATTTTTGAGCCGGTTGGCGATCCGGTTCAGGGACTGTCCCCAGTTCGGCGTGTTTTTTGATTCAAAATGGAAAAATTGTGTGTTTTGGATCAGCGTGTGCGTTGATTCGTTGCCCGCGATGGTTGCTAGCAACCTTGCTGGGTGTCTTGGGTTCAGATTGCTATCAAGAAATAGGATTGGCTAGTCAAAAAATGCTTGTGCCTTACCCCTCGAATGTTTCAGTTTCGATCCCATTCATTGGCTCACGGGTTCGTTCCTCGTGCCGTTTGGCCGGGACTGCCGGGTTGATGGGCTGGGCTCGCATCGCAGCCGTCGGGCTGTTTGCTCCTTTCCTTGGTTGCTCAACGGAAGATGAGGGTGCTTCGCGGATTTCCGCGGGGTCGAATGCTGGTAATTCATCGGCTTCGGCAAGCGGCGAATCGAATGGCGGCAAAGCTCCCGTAGTTCGTCAGTTGACCAACGTTTCCTACGACCCGACTCGTGAGCTTTATGCGGAGTTCAATGAAGCTTTTGCTCGCCATTGGCTTGAGACCCGCAAAGAAGTGGTCGAGATCGCCCAGTCTCACGGTGGTTCTGGCAAGCAATCTCGGGCGGTGATTGAGGGGCTCGATGCCGACATCGTTTCCTTGGCTTTGTCCGGGGATATCGATGCGATTGCTGAAAAGACCGATGCGATTCCGACCGATTGGCAAAATCGCTTGCCTAACAACAGTTCCCCTTACACCTCGACGATTGTCTTCTTGGTTCGCAAGGGGAATCCTAAGAACATTCGAGATTGGGACGATCTGGTGCGTGATGGAGTGGAGGTGATTACGCCAAACCCAAAGACGGGTGGTGGAGCGCGTTGGAACTATCTTGCGGCTTGGGGATATGCTTTGAATCGTGAGCTTGGTGATCTGAAATCGGTGCGCGAGGATCAAGCTTCAGACAAAGTGGTTGCTGCGGTGGAGTCTGCGAAGAAGTTCATCGGTAAGCTCTACAAGAACGTTCCGATTCTTGATACATCCGCTAGGGCGGCTACGAACACGTTTTTGCAGCGCAGTATCGGAGACGTTTTGATCACTTGGGAGAACGAAGCGTTCTTAGCGATGCGTGAGTTGGGTTCTGACCAAGTGGAAATGATCATTCCTAGCTTGAGTATTCTTGCCGAGCCGCCGGTAGCGGTTGTGGATCGGAATGCGAAGCAGCATGGAACGGAAGAGGTTGCGAAAGCCTATCTGGACTACTTGTACACAGATGTAGGGCAGCGGATTGTTGCCAAGCATTTTTATCGGCCTCGTAACCGCGAAGCGATTGCTTCCGAGGATCTGAAGTCGTTTGCTGATGTTCGATTGTTCGAGCTTACCGATGTGGTTTCGAACTGGAAGGAGGCACATGATGTCCACTTCAAAGAGAGGACAGGGGTGTTTGATCAAGTCTATTCACCCAATGGTCAGTAAGGTTTGAAGTGCATCATTGTTGAACATCCTCGAAACGCAGACGGTTAGTTTTTATGCTCATTGAATCGCGATCACGAAAGCCGGTGCGGCTGCCTGGCTTTGGTTTGCCCTTCGGGATTACGTTGGCTTACATATTCGTGATGATAGTCATCCCGATTGTTGCTTTGCTGGTAAAGGCATCGAGTATTGCGTCAGGTGAGCTTTGGGCGACATTGGCTTCGCCGCGTGTTCAGGCTGCGTTAAGGCTGACCTTCGGAGCGTCGCTTGCGGCCGCGATGGTGAACTTGTTTTTCGGTTCGCTGGTTGCTTGGACGCTCGTACGTTATCGTTTCTTTGGTCGCAAGATTCTCGACGCTTTGGTGGATCTTCCTTTCGCGATGCCGACAGCCGTCTCCGGGATCGCTCTTATGGCGATTTATGCTCCGACTGGAATTGTGGGGAAGCATTTGCTGCCTTGGGGTATCAAGACAGCGATTAGTCCTTTGGGAGTAACCATCGCTCTGATCTTCATCGGCTTTCCGTTTGTGGTTCGCACGATGCAGCCTGCGATTGAAGATCTTGATACCGAAGCCGAGCAAGCGGCGGCGATCCTCGGCGCGAATCGTTTGCAGACCTTTCTGCGTGTGACGTTTCCAAGTCTATTGCCATCGGCTTTGACCGGTTTCACGTTGGCGCTGGCTCGAGCGCTAGGAGAGTATGGAAGTGTGATTTTCATCGCAGGTAACTTACCGATGAAAACAGAGATCGCATCGTTGTTGATCGTCAATCGACTCGATGAGAACGACGTTTCTGGTGCGTCTGCAATTGCGATTGTGATGCTTGCCTCGACTTTGGCTTTGCTTTTGGCGATCCAGGGGTTGCAGTGGTATGTCTCTCGAAGAACGGGAAGGATTTAATCCATGGCAACGAGTGAGAAGCCTAAGAAGCCTGTTCAGAAAAATGGCTTGCACTGCACCCAGGATCCAGTTTGGGTTCAGTGGCTGTTGATTGTGATAACTGTCACATTCATGACTCTGCTTTTGATTATGCCTCTTGGGGTGATCTTTTACGAAGCTCTCCGCAAAGGTTGGAAGACATACGTTGCAGCTTTGAGCAGTCGCAATGCGCAGAGTGCGATTCTGCTGAGTGTTTTGGCCGCAGGGATAGCTGTGCCTGTCAATACTCTCTTTGGACTTGCAGCTGCTTGGGCTACATCGAAGTATCAGTTTCGCGGTAAAGCGTTCTTGGTTTCGATTCTGGATCTTCCCTTTGCGATTTCCCCGATCATTGCGGGGTTGATGCTTATTTTGGTTTACGGGGTACAAGGTTGGTTTGGCGAGACATTGCGGACTTATGGGATACCAGTGATTTTCGCGGTTCCCGGCGTCGTGCTTGCCACGATGTTTGTAACCGTTCCTTTTGTGGCTCGCGAGCTGATTCCTTTAATGCAAGAGCAGGGAAGTGAGCAAGAATGGGCCGCCGTCTCGCTAGGTGCGAACGCTTGGCAGACTTTTTGGAAGGTCACGCTTCCGAATATTAAATGGGCTTTGCTCTACGGGGTTCTTCTGTGCAGTGCAAGAGCCATGGGTGAGTATGGGGCGGTAGCGGTCGTTTCATCGAACATTCGAGGGAAGACAAACACGCTGCCACTTCAAATCGACGCGTTATACAACGACTACAACGCGCCAGCTGCGTTTGCCCTTGCATCGCTATTAGCTTTGCTGGGCATCGTAACGCTGGTTTTAAAGTCATGGTTGGAATCACGAACACACAACACCGTTTCGGAAAGCAGTAACGACTCATGAGCGTAGAAGTACATCATGTGAGCAAGACATTTGGCTCTTACGTAGCACTTCATGACGTCAGCTTGTCAGTAGCCACAGGTGAGCTTGTTGCTCTCCTAGGTCCGTCAGGATCGGGTAAGACGACTTTGTTGCGGATCATCGCTGGGATGGAAGTTCCTGACCCTCCTTCGGGTTTGGTGTCTGCATCGAGGGGCAGTGCAGGAAGTGATGCGCAAACTCGCAGCAATGCAAGTCCGAGCGATGAAGGGAAGATACTTTTCTTTGGAGAAGACGTTGCGACTTGGACGGTCTCGCAACGTCAAGTTGGGTTTGTGTTTCAGCACTATGCTCTCTTTAAGCACATGAGTGTCTATGAAAACATTGCCTTTGGATTGAGGGTAAGGCCACGGCAGTTAAGACCTAGCAATACGGAGATCGATCAGCGCGTTCGAAGGTTGTTGCAGTTGATTCAACTTGAAGGTCTCGGAGACCGATTTCCAATGCAGCTCTCCGGTGGGCAACGACAACGTGTCGCTTTGGCTCGAGCTCTGGCTATCGAACCAAAGATCCTTTTGCTTGACGAACCTTTCGGTGCACTCGATGCAAAGGTGCGACAGAAATTAAGAGAATGGCTTCGTCAACTGCACGAAACCATGAATACTACCACGATTTTGGTAACCCATGACCAAGAAGAAGCGCTTGAAGTTTCCGATCGGGTGGTCGTGATGAATCAAGCACAGATTGAACAAATTGGAACACCGGAAGAAGTCTTCCACCACCCAGCATCTGAATTCGTCATCGATTTCCTTGGTAGTGTCAATGTTTTCTCCGGACGCCATTTAGAGGGTGATGTCCCCGGCCATGACTTGCATGGTATGACTCGCGACGATTCGAAAATGTATGTTCGACCTCACGAGCTTTCGATCAGTCGACATGCAGAAGATGAGCGGTCTTTGCCAGCTCGTATTCAACGTATACATCGCGCCGGAGCCCATGCCAAAGTGTTTCTTCAAACTGCACTCGATCAGAATGTTCGTGTCGACATTCCGATTACGCAATGCAATGCGCTTTCGTTGGCCGATGGCGAACAAGTTTACATTACGCCGCTGAACACCCACGTCTTTTCAAACGACTTCAACATCTAAAGGATTCGGTGCATGAGTGAAAGAAAAAAGGATGATTTAGACCAAACTGACTCAACTTTGGAACGATTGGAACAGGAAGTGCAATGCAAAGAAGAGCAAAGTGGTGATAAGCCGAACAGGGATGTTCAGATTGAAGAGGAGCTTCAGCAGATTCGCCAGGCGCTGAAGGGTTTGCGGTTTGGACAAGTCACCATCGTGATGCACGATGGTGCGATGGTTCAGATCGAGCGAACTGAGAAGCGTCGAATCCGGTATACGAAATCCTCAAGCGATCGCTAGGGGGTGTTAGCTGACCCGACCTCGGGAGGCATCTTTCTACAAACTAAGAATCTGACCGATCTCTTCGGAAGGTTCTCAGTAGCCTCCGGTTGCAGTGCAACCAAGTTGTTTTCGAGAGAGGGATTCATGTCGATTGTTCGACGTTTGTTGGTTTTATCCGTGCGTAATTACTTCCGTAATGGTTTGTGCATGGCTGCATGTACTGCGGTTGTCTTCGCAGCAGGATGTTCTGGGGAGAAGAAGATCCCTACGTTTCCGGTGACTGGTAAGGTGGTTGCGGCAGACGGGGGGCCGGTCGATCGCGCCCTGATTGTCCTCCATCCGCAATCGAGCAACGCCACCGCACCAAAACCGAGAGGAACAACTAATGCGGATGGGAGTTTCGAACTCTCTACATTTAACACCGGAGATGGTGCACCTGAGGGCCGTTATCAGGTCAGTATCGAAAGATGGCTTCGCAAGGATCCAAATGACTCTCCGGTTAATCATCTTCCGCCTAATCTGGCTTCTCCGACTACTTCAGGGATTGAAGTCGAGGTGAAGGCCGGTCCAAATGCCTTGGATCCTTTCAAGCTTCGTTGATTTCTCTGGTCTGACCACAAGTAGCAGGTCAAACCAGATGTGTTTCTATTGTTGATTTACGTATCAGTTATTGATTTTTGTATTTAAGAAAGTTTACGTTGATGAAGTCCATTTATCGTTCCGGTGTTGCTTCGAATCGTCGAGCATTTACCTTGGTTGAACTGCTCGTTGTGATTGCGATCATTGGTATTTTGGTTGGTCTGTTATTGCCTGCTGTGCAAGCGGCACGCGAAGCAGCCCGACGGATGTCTTGCTCGAATAACATTCGCCAAGTTGAATTGGCGTTTCAAAACTTCCACAGCGCGCAGAAGTATTTTCCGAGCAATGTGCGTCCAAGTGCAGTTTCGACGGTACGGGTGCGTTGGGCAACCACGTTGCTTCCCTACATCGAAATGCAGTCACTCTACAACCGCATCGACTTGACGAAGAACTGGTCTTCGATCGTTCCGAATACGGATGGTTCGTTGAACTACGATTTGTTTGGAACGAAGGTCCCAATTTACGAGTGCCCTTCGAACCCAGATGCGGGCAAAGTTCTTGATGGTTCCCCACCACCTGACTCACCAGCTTGGCAAGCTCGCGTTGCGAACGGCGACTACGCCGGTTTCTATGGTGTCTCTCCACAACTCGCTACGCTTGGACTCGTCGATGCCTCATCGGCACGTGATAACAACGGGGCTATTTCGAAAACGGCGAACCTGAAGTTCTCGAGCTTCGTTGACGGTACAAGCAACACTGTTCGACTTGTTGAGTCAGCTGGCCGCCCCCACATCTATCGCAACGGTAAGAAAGTGGTGGACGTTACACCTGGTAGCAGCGTGCGGATCAACGGTGGAGGATGGTGCCGTCCAGCATCGGAATTGAACGTGTTGCTTGGGGTCGCTGGAGACGGATTGTCTTATCCAGGACCACGAGCGATGAATGTAACCAACGGTATAGCGTTGACTTCAACGTATCCAGACCCGTTCTTCGGCGTCGATGGTACTGGACAACCTTACTCGTTCCATACGGGCGGAAATATGTCGGTCTTCGTCGATGGAAGCTCCCGATACTTGAACTCGAATATCGATATTCGTATTTTCGCTCGACTTGTATCCCGCGATGGGGCTGAAATCATCACTGACTTGGAACTGTAAGCGAAGTCCAAAGCGAGAAAGTTCGCTGGTTTGCAGCCCGAGACTTTTGGTATGATAACGTCTGAAGGAAGTTTTCTTCAGTGTTTCTGCCAAGCCTCGGGCTTTTGCATTCCATGAACCAATCGATTTACCCAATTTACCAAAGTGCTCTCCGCTGGGTCATTGTTCCAGCGGTTTGCTTGATACTCTTTACAGCTTTGGCCTCTTTCCAATGCGCCTTCGCTCAAAAGGCGCTTCGTAAACCGGATCGGGCTAAACCGCCGAAGTTTCAGGCGGACGAATTCTCCGGCGTTTTCTTTCCTGATGCCGTTGCACAGTTGCAAGGTCCCGCGTCGATTGAGCCTCAGACGCCTGATGGGAATGTTAAAAATCCGGGCAGTTCAAGCATGTCGGAGGATGGTTCGAATTCTGAGGATGCTGTCGTTGCTGGAAATGATGTTTGGAAACAACTCATCAGCGGTCAGACAATCGAGGATTTGGTCAAAGAGTCGAAGTCTCGGGTTGATGGTGTGATCAGCACACCGGCGAAGTTCGCAGGTGGTGGCTACGCAGAGGCTCGCCGTGAATTCACGTTGCTCGGTACCTTGATGGCGATTATCGCTCAGTATCCGGAGGAAATACGCTGGAAGTCTTCGGCACCCTATGCCCGCAGCGCCTTCGCTCGCCTAGCTGCGAACTGCAAAGTCGGTACACAACAGGTATTCAATGAAGCAAAATTGCGGCAGCAAGACCTGCAAGATTTGCTCAAGGGGAGCAAGCTCAATGGTAGCCCAGAGGAGACGAACTGGGCAGATACCGCAGATCGTGGACCGACCATGCAGATCCTCGAATGGGCGCTGCGTGAAAATCTCGCACCCTCGACCAATAACGAAGACAACTTCAGCAATGGACTCGAGGAAGTCAATAAGTATGCGGAGCTTGTGGCTGCCTACGGACAGGTTTTGCAACTCGAAGGGATGACTGACGCGGATGACGAAACCTACGTTCAGTTTTCGAGATCGATGGTCGACGCGGCCAGGGAGACACTCAAGGCCGTGAAGAACAAGGATCCGGAGTTGGCCCGTAGCGCTGTTGCAAAAATTGACCAATCCTGCAACAAATGCCACGAGACATACCGATAAAGCTAGTTATACCGCTTCCCTTCGCCCCTCCGTTTCCTATCACCTAACCGCTTAGGCCCCGCTATGGGAATTCGATTTAGCTGCCATCTGTGCAATCAACCGTTGCATGTGAAAGATTTCCAAGCTGGAAAGCGAGGGAAATGCCCGAAGTGCCAGGGTTCTTTCCGCGTCCCACCATCCGATTCGGAGTTTTCCTTAGCCATCGATGAGTCGGCTTCTGGAATTTCCGCTACGGTTAATACCGCTGTCGATTCGAAGCGTACGCCGGAACCCAAGGTTATAACGGAACCCAAAGTACTATCAGAACCGAAGGCTGCGCCTAGCACCACAAAGGCACAAGCTGCTCAGCGAGCACCAAGCGTAAAGGTCGACAAGGTTACGAAACCCAAAGAATCAACTGGCCGAGCAATTTCGCCGAGTGATTCTTCCGAGATCAAGCCGCCGACTTTGTCGAGCGATGCGGTAGAGTTTCCAGCTAGCTTGTTACCATTCGTCGATGCCCGTTGGTATGTGCGGCCACCGAGCGGAGGGCAATACGGTCCTGCCACCACTCAAACGCTTCTGGATTGGATCAAACAGCGCCGAATTACGGCTGATTCACTCATTTGGCGCGAAGGACTCGAAAACTGGGCGCTCGCTCGGGATTTGATTCCGGAACCTTTTGGCGGTCAGGTTCCCGTTGCTGGTCCTACAGCATCCTTGCCTGCTAGTCTTCCGGACCCGAAGGCTTTGGCAACCTCCGCTCCGCCAACTTCGCAACCATCTTCGTTAACGACAAGCGTTCCACAGGCGAACCCTGTTCCATTGCCGACTGCTGTTCTAAAGAAAGGGCAGGTTGCAAACAAAAAGAAGCAACAGATGCGTCAGCAATGGTGGATCCTTGGATTGCTAAGTGTGTTTTCCATTGGGCTGATCATAGCTCTGATCGTTGTGTTGAATCGCTGACGTTGGATCGACTTATTCGGCCATATTGCCGGTGTGCAAGGATTCATGCCATGCGCTCGGCGAGGAATCTCTTTAACCCTATCTCAAATGAGCGTTCGCGACTATAAGTGGATCGCAAACGTCTTACTAACTACTACCAACAGGTCCTATCGATGATTATCCGCGAAATACGTGTCTATCAAGTCGACTTGCCACTTTATGAAGTCACTTACAAGTGGAGCGGTGGGAAGTCAGTGACCGTTTTTGATTCGACAGTGGTTGCGATTGAAACCGATGACGGGAAAGTGGGTTGGGGGGAATGCTGCCCACTGGGTCCGGTATACCTTCCTTCGTACGCGTTAGGAGTTCGAGCCGGACTTGCGGAACTCGCCCCACAGTTGATCGGTGAAAGCCCACTGGATATCGACCGATTCAATCGACGCATGGATCAACTTCTCAAAGGTCACCCTTACGTGAAGTCGCCCCTCGATGTGGCTTGCTGGGATCTGCTTGGTCAACAAGCTGGACTGCCTGTATGTACCCTGCTAGGTGGTCGATATGGAGATGACTTTCACCTCTATCGAGCTATATCGCAGGAAGCTCCTGAGCAGATGGCGGCTAATGTATCAGGGTATCGAGACCAAGGTTATCGAAGGTTCCAGCTCAAGGTTGGCGGTGACCCAGATGTTGATATTGAACGTATTCATGCCGTTCGAGCCGCTCTGCAGCCAACCGATCGGCTTGTTGCCGACGCGAACACCGGTTGGACGCAGCACGAAGCTGTTCGTGTATGTCGAGCCGTAAAGAATCTCGATGTCTATATCGAGCAACCTTGCGTGACCTACGAAGAGTGCTTAGCAGTACGTCGACAAACGGACCACCCTTTTGTCCTTGACGAGAACATCGACGGACTTGAAATGCTATTGAGAGCTCGCCGTGATCTGGCGATGGATGTGGTTAACCTAAAGATCAGCAAGTTTGGTGGATTGACGAAAATCCGACAAGCTCGCGATTTGTGCGTTGCGATGGGGATTGGAATGACGCTTGAGGATACTTGGGGTGGGGACATCGTCACTGCTGCGATCTCGCACCTTGCTCACAGTACTCCTACCGAACTCCTCTTTACCAGCACGGACTTCAATAGCTACGTCACAGTCAGCATTGCTGAAGGAGCACCTCAACGTACCAATGGGCGCTTAGCCGCTCCGACCGCTCCTGGACTTGGGGTTACCCCACGCCTGGATGTGTTAGGTAAGCCCGTGGCGGTCTATTCGTAAGAATCGCAGGCGAAGATGTTTGATGCGATCGTCGTTGGACTCGGCGGAGTGGGATCATCGGCTTGTTACAACCTCGCTAAACAGGGTTTGCAAGTCTTAGGTATCGATCGATATTGCCCACCTCACCCGTATGGTAGTTCCCACGGCGATACGCGCATCATTCGCAAATCCTATTTCGAACACCCTTCTTATGTTCCGTTACTTCAACGGGCTTACACCCTTTGGAGCGAGCTTGAAGAGGAGGCTGGCAAACAGCTTTACTTTCCTACTGGACTCTTAGAGATCGGGCCTGCTGATGGCGTGGTGATTCAAGGTGTGCTGCGCAGCGCATCGGATCACGATCTGCCTGTGGAACGCATGTCGATGCAACAGGCCAAGCGACAGTTTCCTGGAATATACGGCGAGGAGGATTGGCAAGTACTGTTTGAAAAGGACGCGGGGTATCTACTCGTCGATCAATGTGTTGAAACTCAGATCGCGTTAGCAAACCATCATGGGGCGACGATCAAGACGAATTGTTCCATGGTGCGATGGAATGCAGATCACCATGAAGTACAAGTCGAAACGCAATCGGAGCGATTCATCGCAAAGAAGCTTATCCTCTGCGCCGGGCCTTGGGCCGACCAAGCCTTGCTCGAATACCGTTTGCCACTGAAGGTCCTTCATAAGCATTTGTATTGGTATCGCTGTGAGAATCCTCTTTACCAGCAAGCAGAAGGATTCCCTTGCTTTTTCTTCGATACGCCTACAGGTTACTACTATGGTTTTCCGGCTTTTGACGAATCTGGCCTGAAGGTTGCTCGCCATAGCGGGGGAACACCGGTCGCGATTCCTGGGAGTACGCGAGCAGTGAGCCTCGACGGAACGCACCATCGCGAAGAGGAGGATCAGCGATACGTTGAGGACTTCCTTAGGATGTATATGCCAAGCGTGATACCAACCTCAAATGCACCGACACAACCTTCGCGTTGGAAAGGTTGTTATTACACCATGACCCCCGATGAACACTTCATCGTCGATGTACTTCCAGACCATGAAAATGTATTCGTCATCGCTGGCTTATCGGGTCATGGTTTTAAGTTTACGTCGGTTCTCGGTGAATTGGCGTCCCAATTCGTAATGGAGAAACCGATTGGATTCGAGCTGGACTTTCTCAAGATGTCCCGCTTTCAGAAGGCTTCAACGCAGTGAAATCTAACACCGATGATTTCTGACGTAATGAGATCCGATACACCGGTGATGGAAAGCATCGAAATCAATCTTAGTGGGCGGTTGCAAGGTGTGGGGCTTCGTCCGTTTCTTTGGCGATTAGCACAGCGATTGGATATTCGCGGATCGACTTGCAATACCCCTACTGGAGTGCGAATCATCACGCAAGGCTCGCGCGAGAGTATCCAGGACTTTCAAGAGCACTTGATCAGCAATCCACCTGAGTTTGCGGAGATCGCATCTTTTCGAAGTCGCGAATTGACGATCGAGAATTTCGAACGGTTTGAAATACACGACAGCCAAGTCGATCCGCTCGCACCAAATACTTTTCCATGGTGTTCCATCCCCGACTTACCGCCATGTCAAGCTTGCATCGAGGAGATGAGGCAACCGGGAACACGGCGATATCTTGATCCGATGATCAGTTGTACGCAATGCGGTCCAAGGTATTCCATTCAGCTAGCTGCTCCGTTCGATCGGTGCCGTACCACGATGGAGCCATACGTTTTATGCGATCGGTGTCTTGAAGAGTACGCAAACCCTTATGATCGTCGTTTTCATTCACAGACGATTAGCTGCTACGTATGCGGTCCGACTTGGAATTGGATTAACTGTAATCGTTCCAACGAAACGATTGAAGGAGACTCGTCGCAGTCAATGCGTGTGGTTTTGGAGCGATGTGCGCAGTCGATTCTTAGCGGTGACATAGTACTTTGGAAATCTACAGGTGGTTATCAATTCGTATGTGATGCGACAAATTCACTAGCAGTAGAAAAACTCAGGGAAATCAAGCAGCGATCATCTAAGCCCTTTGCACTGCTTGTCTCTTCCGTAGTAGCCGCATCTTCCATTGTTGCGTTAAGCTCCACCGCTCTACGTTTGCTGACTTCGAGTGAACGGCCCATCGTTGTTAGTCCTCGGTTAACCAACAGTATTCAATCAGCAGGAATTTCGGATGAGGTAAACCGTGTCGATGCAAGACTCGGCTTGATGATCCCTAACTCCGCTATGCAAATTCTTTTGTTGGATCAGTTGGAACAGATGGGACAAACGATCCCGTTAGTTGTTACCTCTGCAAATGCATCGAATGCCCCGATGCTCACCGATGATCGCGTTGCAATCGATCGATTCGGCCAATTTGTTGGAGGTGTTCTGACTCATCCGCGAGCGATAACTCAACCACTCGATGATTCGGTATGGATCGATGGTGGATGGTGTGATACTAGGATCGAGTCCCAAGGTAGTAGCGATGCACTTGCGATTCCCGTAAGACGGGCGCGAGGGGCTAGTCCAATGCAACTTAGGTTAAATACACCAAAAGGTAATAGCTGTAAGGAGTCGATCCAACGAAGCACCGTCGCGTTAGGCGGGGATTTGAAAACAACGATTGCGGTTCGGCAAGGCGGAGATTGGCAAGCTGGAGATTGGCAAGCTGGAGACTTAGGGAAAACGGGTGTCTCTTTTCAAAGAGTCGAATCGTCGACTTTGCCGATCCTTTGGACGCAGCACTTTGGCGATGCGTCGGATCCAGATGTGTTTGAGCGTATGCGACAGACCGCATTGCGCGAATGCGATCGAATAGTGAACAAGTCGCTGTTGGAATTACGTGTCGATGCTCATCCGAATTACCATACCTATCAGCTTGGACTCGATCTATGTGCGGAATCATCTTCACAAACTTCATCGCCGGTTCTGATGCGGATTCAACATCATGCTGCGCATTTAGGGGCGTTGGCATGCGATTTGGTATGGGATCAAGATAAGCCGCTGCTAGGTTTTGTATTCGATGGGACCGGCTATGGAACAGATGGCACTATCTGGGGTGGTGAATTGCTGCGACTTGAACCGAATGCAATTCGCCAAACGGAAGCTCGTCGCATTGGGCATCTTCGACAAGTGAGACTTCCGGCAGGGGATGTCGCAGCACGCTATCCGTGGCGTTGCGCTATGGCTTATCTCTCGGAAATCGGCGAAGCCCCATCGCGATGGCTTGAGCCATTTCGATCGCTTGGCGAAAGCGAAAGAAGATTGATCGCGGCGAATGATATCGTCGCTAGTGGGACCATTCCAAGCAGCAGTATTGGACGATTGATCGACGCTGTAGCATCTCTGTTGGGTTTGGTTCACGAGAATGATTATGAAGGGCATGCAGCGATGCGACTTGAAGCGGTCGCATGGGAGCATATTCAGTCGTTAACTGCTAACCAAAAAAACGCATACGCTTTTAACGATAGTTATCGATTCCAGCTCCAATGGATCGATGGTGTCTTGGTCTTCGACGAAAGACCAGTACTGATTGACTTGCTCAAAGATCTAACGCAAGTTGGTGTCTCAGATCAAGTGACTTTACCGATGATCGCTTGTCGTTTTCATAGTGCCTTGGTGAAATTGATCTGCGATGCAGTCATTCAGTGCGATGCGGGCATTCAGTGTGATGCGGGCATTCAGTGTGATGCTGGCATTCAGTGTGATGCGGGCATTCCCAGTGATACGGACATTCGCAGTGATACCGGCATTCCCAGTGATACGGGGACGCGTTGCGATAAGGCGACCTCTCGTGCTAGGGGGCTGTCCGTTGGAATCACGGGAGGGGTGTTTCAGAACAGTTTGCTTTTGAAGGCCATCGGCGAGCATCTAAATGCAATGGGATACAAACTGCTCAGTCACAAGCAGATCCCACCTAATGATGCTGGGATTTCGGTCGGGCAATTGTGGTTTAGTTAATTGCAAGGCTTCCTAGAACAGCTGCGAGAGAGACTGCGGTCTCTACCCGAAGGATTCGCTCACCGAGATCTAGCAGTTTCATAGAATGGTCGATCGCTAATCGAATCTCTTCTTCGGTGAAGCCTCCTTCGGGGCCGACTGCGAATCGAAGGTTAAAGGTCGAAGGGAGCGGTACATTACTGTATGTCTGCAAGAAGTTATTGCGTTCGATGATGGTGGAATCATAGCTTGCTGACGCGGAATCAGAGGGAGGGGGCAAGAGAGCCTTTGGGTGCAAGATTACGGCTTGTGAAGCATGAGCTTTTAACCACTTGTCCCAAGTGACGACAGGTTCGACGCGCATCAAGCGATTTCGTTGGCATTGCTTGCAAGCTTCCATTACGTATCGCTTTAGCTTGTCGATGCCGTCTTCATCGAATTTCGATACGCTGCGGTGGGTTTCGAGAAGGGTCAAGCTATCGACACCGAGTTCGACAAGTTTCTCGATTACGTTGCGTTGTCGGTCTCCCTTAGGCATCGCGATTGCAAAATGCAATCGGTCGGAGTGATCGCGTGGGGCGAATTCGATGTTATCGCAAACGATTTGAACCGATCGTTTCTCAACAGTTTTTACAGTACCAAACGCTTGATTTCCCTGACCATCGAACAGTACGCAAGAGTCACCCGATTCGAGTCGCAGGACTCGGCTAGCGTGATGTGCTTCGGCCTCCGGCAATGAGATGGGTTGTTCTGTACGGATCGAGTCGACGAGAAAGCGAGGGAGTGCCATTGGTTAAACGGCTCCTGTTGGTATCGAAGTGGCGGCTGAATGATCAGCCTTCAGATCAGGGTGAGCGGTAGATGTCGCTGGGGTCTCAGGTCGGATGCGAAAGAGAATCACATAGATTGCAGGGAGGTTGATCAAGGTCAGGAAGGTGGCGATCGAGAGTCCACCCATAATCGCCATAGCCATCGGTCCCCAGAATACGCTTCTGGTAAGGGGGATCATTGCCAGGATAGCAGTCGCAGCAGTAAGGATCACAGGGCGTGCCCTGCGAACGGATGATTCGATGACAGCTTCCCATGGCCTGAGTCCCAACCGAATATCTTGTTCGATCTGATCGACGAGGATCACGGAGTTTCGCATATCCATTCCGGCGAGCGCGATCACACCGAGCAGTGATACGAATCCGAATGGTGCATTGAACAGGTGCAAAGAGGCAACAGCGCCGATCAATCCGAGAGGAGCGATTCCAAAAATCAGTAGCATCTTGCGGAAGTTCTGAACTTGGGCCATGAGCAAGGTGAGCATCACCATGACCATGATTGGAAACATCCCGAACAAGGCTTGGTTAGCTTTATTGCTTTCTTCGATGCTACCACCTAAATCGATACGGTAGCCAGGTGGTAATTCATTTCGAAGATTGCGAAGTTCTTTATCGATTCGGTTGCTGATGTCAGGAGCTTGGTTACCGTCAGAAATATCGCAACGTACGGAGAGTATCTGCTCCTGGCTGCGACGCCATACAATGGGATCCTCTTGCGAATACTCCAGATGACCGACTTGCTGCAGCGGGACGCTTTTGCCAGTTAATGTAAAGAGGGTCATGTCTTCGAATTGATCAAGGTTCAGTCTTTCCTCGTCGATTGCTCGAGCGACGACTGGAATAGTCTCGGTTCCTTCTCGGAAGTAGGAAATGGTCGAACCGCTCAAGAGTGTTTGGAGTCCAAGTTCGATTTCTTGAGGAGAGAGGCCTAGTAAACGCGCTCGGTCTTGGTCGATCTTGACTTGGATGGTCTTCGCAGGTTCTTCCCATTCAAGGTTGACATCGACGGCTGCGGGATCGGCTCGCATGATTTCGCGAACACGATTTGCATAATGGCGGACGACGGTTTTGTCTGGCCCGACAACACGGAATTGAACGGGGTAACCGACGGGTGGACCGAAATCGAGTCTGAGCACGCGGGTCGAAGCCGTGCTGAATTGCGGGTCGTGTTCGAATATGTTTTTTAGGTAGGTGCGCAGTCGTTCTCTCGCGTCGGTGCTCGAAGTGAGGATGACAAGTTTCCCAAAGCTGGGGTTTGGTAGATCTGGATTAAGTGCAAGGAAAAACCTTGCGGAACCAGCTCCGATGTAAGACGCCACATGCAGGACATCTCCCGGGCCAACCGTGGCATCCGCAGCGGATTTCTGGTGGGTGTTTTCTTCATTCGATAACTGGTTAGAGTGCCCATCGATGAGAGGAAGTACGATGGCTTCGACGCGTCGTACCATTTCCGCCGTCGCTCCAATTGAGGCTCCTTCACTCATTCTCAAGTCCACCAGCAATTCAGGACGGGAGGATTGCGGAAAGAACTGTTGCTGCAATTTGGTCATCGCATAACCAGCTACAAGGAACAGCGCGAAGGTGGTTCCAACAACGAACCAAGGTCGCTTGACCGCTGCGCTGACGATAGATCGCAACATGCGGTGAAAGGGTGTATCGAACGCTTGATGCGGATCGTGATCTGCTCCCTGATGATGCTTTGCGGGATCGGGAAGGAGATGCAGCCCAAGCAAAGGGGTAAAGAGAACGGCGACAAACCAAGAGGTAACCAAGGTGATCCCTACGACCCAGAATATACCACCTGCATACTCGCCTGAGGTCGATGGTGCAAAGCCCACGGGCAAGAACCCCGCAACGGTAATCAATGTTCCAGAGAACATGGGGAATGCGGTGGAGGTCCAAGCGTAGGTGGCAGATTCAAGCCGATTCCAGCCTTGCTCCATTTTCACTGCCATCATTTCTACGGCGATGATCGCGTCGTCAACCAGCAGTCCGAGAGCGAGGATCAAGGCACCCAGGGAGATTCGATCTAGGTTCATTCCCATTGCATTCATGATTACAAGGGAAATCGCTAAGACCAACGGTACGCTCAACGCCACGACGATACCGGTCCGAAGGCCGAGGCTGATGAACGAGACGATCAGCACAATAATCAACGCTTCGAGAAACGATTTAACGAACTCTCCAACGGATTCCTCTACTACCTTTGGTTGAAAGGAGACTGTATCGATTTGGATTCCAGCGGGAACTTCTGCTCGCAGGATTTCAAGTTCCTTGGCGAGCGCTTTGCCCATCTCCAGCACGTTGCCCCCTTTGCTCATCACTAGCCCCAGGGATACGGCAGGTTTGCCATTGAATTGCATCAGAAAGGTCGGTGGCGTTTCATAACTGCGAGATACTTTGGCTACATCTCCGAGTCGAAAGAGTTTGCCGGATGCTTCGATTGGTACAGCTTCGATTTCCTCTAACCCGCCAAAGTTGCGACTGACTCGCACGTGGATGCGATCTTCAGCGGTATCGATGCTACCGGAGCGAAGCATTCCGCTTTGGCGAGCGACACTGTCGAAGATTTGCTGTGGTGTGATTCCAAGGGTTGCAAGTTTCTGATGGGAGAACTCGACGACGATTTGCTCTTGCTGCTCGCCGATAATATCCACTTTCTCGACATCCGCGACCTTTAACAGTCGTTTGCGAGATTGCTCACACAATCGCTTGAGTTCCGCTAGAGAGTAATCATCGCCGGTGAACGAATAGATGGCACTGTAGACATCACCGTACTCATCATTAACGCTTGGGCCGATCAGTGTGCTTGGTAGTTCACCTCGAATGTCATCGAGCTTTTTGCGGATTTGGTACCAAGTATCGTTGACTGCTCGACCTCGAACGGAATCTTTGAGTTGCACTAGCGTCATCATTCGATCGCTGATGCAATACGTCAGAAGAAAATCGAGTTTGGGAGTTTCTCGAAGTTTATCTTCAATTCGTTGTGCCACGTAGCGTTGCATTTCATCGGGAGTGGCTCCGGGCCAGACCGCACCTACGACACATGTTTTGATCGCAAAGCTAGGATCTTCCGCGCGACCCATTTGGAAGTAAGCGGCTAATCCAGCGACACTGCAAGCAAGCATGAGAAACCAAACGAACGCTTGGTGCGTGACCGCCCATCGCGAAAGGTTCCAGCGATGGTCCTCGGAATTGGAGCTTGGCCGATCATTCACTTGTGACATGTCATGATCTGGAGAACGGTCATTGCCTGGAGACGGACTTGCATGCATGAGAATTCGCCGAGCCAAACGCTAGAGGAGGTCTTGCCAAATACGAACGCGGCACTGGGCGTCGATACGTTGAACGCCGGCGCTGACGATTTTCTCTCCGGGAGCAAGGTCACCTTGGATGACAGCCCGTTGTGAACCGTACTTCAGGATTTGCACGTTGACTGATTCCACTGAACCGTCGTCGCGAATCCGCCACACGATAGGAGACGATTCGACTTGCGCGATCGCCCCCATCGGCACGCTGATTCCTTCTTCGTGGCTCTGGTCGATTTGAACGGTAGCGGTCAGCCCGAGAGCTAAGTCTGCTGGAGGATCGATCAGCGTAAATCGAGCGTCATAGGTTCGAGATGTGGGATCGGCCACTGGGGATACTTCCCGTAGGACGCCTTGGACGACCAAATCAGGTCGGGACCAAAACCGGACGGTAGCATTCCGTTGGTCGAGCATGTGTTGCATCGACTCTGGGACACTGATCGCCGCTTCCATTTCATTGCCGTGCACCCACTGAACAACAGGTTGCCCCGGAGATACCACTTGGCCAACCTCTGCCATGATTTTGGTCACTAGGCCGTCTTGGTCGACTTCTAGCTGTGCGTAATCCCGTTGGTTTTTTGCCATCATCCAGCGGTTTTCAGCAGCTCGTAGTCGAGCGCGAGCCGTGTCGCGAGCAGCGACTGCCAAGTCGTAGTCGGATTGGCTGGTAGATCGCGTTTGGCGTAAATCGGCCAATCGTTTTTCTTCGGCTTCGATCTGAATCAATTGCGATCTAGCTGCTTGTAAATCCGACTCAGCGACTTGAATCTGTAAATCAAAGTCTGTGGGGTCTAATCGAAATAGTACTTGGCCCTTACGCACTCGATCCCCAGCTTCCACATGCCGCTCGACGATTTTGCCTGCAACTCGAAACCCTAGTAAGCTTTGGTAACGGGCTTGAAGCGTGCCGGAGAAAGTTCGTTGGCTGGGGTTGTTCGCGGTGCGATCAGCGATGGTGAAAGCCCGAACCAGTAGTTCCGTACCGTTGGAGGATAACGGAGAGGAGGTGTTTCGAAGCGAGTTTTGCTTCGAATTAGAATTCGAATGCGATGCCGGATGGGGTGCGGCTTCGTGTGAGAAGAAGATCATCCACGCGAGTCCTGCGAGCATGATACTTCCGACGACCCAACGGATGATCCAAGGTGAAAACGAAGTCTTTATGGGGATCGAACTGCTCATAACTCTGTCCTTTGTATTTCTTCGAAGCGAGGTAGCACCTCGGCCGACATTTGTTCGACTTGTTCTAAGTATTCCTCGACGGCCAGTATCGGTTGCCAATTAAAGCCGTTTAGGAGTGTGCAGCAGTGCACTCGCGTCGCGCGGATTGGATCCATGACACCCAGGGCGGGTAAAGACGGGCTGCTGGCAGAAAGAATCTGAGACCCGAAGGTGATCGCCCATAATCCGAATACCATTTCTTCTGGGCTTAGGGGATGCGTGTTTGTAAGCTGTGTGGATGCAGTATTGGTTTTGTGGGTTTGATTGGAACCGGGCAAGTCTCCGGATTGAATTCCTTCGCGGACCAAGCCTGCTACGATGGCCATGCATCCAGCTTCGCATTCCCGAATACATGCTTGGCGATCGGACGAGGATTTATCCCAAATGTTTGCGTGCCGCATCCACTGTTCGATTTGAAATTCTTCGCGGCAATGCTGTGTGTAGAATTCGCATGCGAGCCCGATTCGCATCAATCTCTCCCGGCTTCTCCCCGGCGACTGAGAAGCGAAGTTAAAGAGGCGTTGCCGAAGCTTCATGGCGTTGTGAGCCAGTGCTAGGACAATTTCTTCCTTGTTGGGGAAGTGGTTGTAGATGGTTCCTTTGGCGTACTGCATGCTGGCCGCAACGCGGTCCATCGTCAGGGCGTGGAAACCTTCTTGGAGCAAAATCGGCTTGGCGACCCTGAGGATTTCCTGGGTTCGCAGTTGAATTTCTCGTTGTTTTCGCGTTAGTTCGACCATCGCGTCAATTATTGACGCCGCGTCAAATTCGACAACCCTGATTTTGACCAATATTCTCCGAGAAAAACGAATTCGACATCGGTGCGGTGGGGTTATAAAGAAAGCTTCTGGAGTTTCTGCCAACTTGAAAGCTTCGAACCCGAGGAGATAGATAGCGATGAGATGTCCTAAACCAAACAATTCTTGGCCGGCTCGTGCCTGTTGTTCGGGCCTTGCATTAAGCGTTTTTACTTCTTTTTTGTTCACCGATGCGGCCATCGGGCAAGAGAAGTCAGGGGCGGTTCAAGAGAAAAACGTGCGGGAGTCGTCGGCTTCTAGCAAGTCGCCTCCGTTTATGCGGGTCTTGGAGTCCGAGGATGGCAAACCGGAGGAATTGCAATGTGCGATTGCGAAATACCGGATTACCACGGGCCCATTTCAGGGTGCGGAAGTTCATTTGATCGGGGCGGTGCACGTAGGAGAGAAGTCTTACTACCAGCGGCTCAATAGCATGTTTAAATCGTATGAAGTGATTCTTTACGAGTTGGTCGCTGAGTCGACCGATCGACCGCGAAAGAGCGAGCGGAGGCGTGGTGGAAATCCGATCAGTTCGATCCAAGGTGGGATGAAGGACGCTTTGAAGCTCACGTTTCAGCTCGAGGAAATCGATTATCAAGCGAAGAATTTCGTGCATGCCGATATGAATCCGAGCGAATTCAGTGAGGATATGTCCAAGCGGAATGATGGGATTGTGAGTTTAATGGCGCGTGTGATGGGGGCTGGTTTTGCGACCCAAACGTCGAAAAAAGTAAATGAGGCCCAGTCGGAGATGATGAGTGCAATGCTCAGTGGCGACCCGGTGAAGCTTCGCAGGGCCATGGCCAAACAGTTCGAATCGCTCGACAATCAAATGGTTGGGATTGCGGATAAAGACGGAAAGAGTACCCTTCTGACCGAGCGAAACGCCAAGGCGTTTTCGGTTCTCGAAGAGCAATTGCAAGCTGGCAAGCGCAAGTTGGGTGTCTTTTACGGCGCTGGACACTTTCCCGATATGCACGATCGGTTGCTCAGGGATTTCCAAGCTGAGTTGGTGGAAACCGATTGGGTGGAAGCTTGGAATCTGCGCAGCGATGCTGTGAAAGCGAAGCCGTGAAGTCCGTTCCGACCATCCTCATTCATTCACTTTCGATCGTTTACCCATGGCTGTTCCACGCATTGCAATTGTCGGTCGTCCGAACGTAGGCAAGAGTTCCATCTTCAATTGGCTTGCGGGCCGGCGTTTGGCGATCGTTGAGGATTTTGCCGGCGTTACCCGGGATCGACTGAACACGATGCTCGAGCATAACGATCGTCACTTTGAGTTGATCGATACGGGTGGGATCGGCATCGAAGACGTAGATAACTTGACCGATCAAGTCGAAGGTCAGATTCTTGCGGCGATTGAAGAAGCCGACGTGTTGCTATTTGTGGTCGATTCCCGCAGTGGACTCGTGCCGCTTGATTCGGAAGTTGCCGATCGGCTTCGCAGGGTCAACAAGCCGATTCTTTTGCTTGCGAACAAAACCGATAGCCCGTCACTTGATTCAAACGCGGATGAGTTTCATCAACTTGGTTACAAGAACTTGATGAGGATCAGCGTGTTGCAGAATCGCAACAAAACCGATCTGCTTGACTGGATCGTCGGGCACTTGCCTGACTTTGATGCGGACCCGGGTGAGATTGAACCGCCGACGATGAAGGTTGCGATTGTTGGACGACGTAACGTCGGCAAAAGCACTTTCGTGAATACGCTTGTGAAAGAGGATCGATGTATAGTCAGTGAAGTCCCCGGAACGACGCGCGATAGCGTCGACGTGATGTTCGAGCTCGACGGCTACAAATTCATGGCGATCGACACGCCGGGTCTTCGCCGTAACAAGAGTATTCGGACGGACATCGATTGGTACGGTTTGCACCGCGCGCAGCGAAGCGTGCGACGAGCGGATGTTGTGCTGTTGTTTTTCGATTGCACCGAACCGATGAGCAAGGTCGATAAGCAGCTTGCGCACTACATCCACGACGAGTTTAAACCTTGTATCTTCGTAGTGAATAAATGGGACAAGCTCGCTGGCTTTATCCCGACAGAGCGCTGGGTTGAATACATTCGAGAGCATTTTCCCACTATGGCTTATTGCCCCATCGCATTTGTAACCGGGCAAACAGGGAAGAACGTTAAAACGCTTTTGAATCACGCTCAGATGCTTTTCAAACAAGCCAAAGAGCGAATTTCAACAAGCATGCTCAACAAGCTTGTCAAAGCGGCGTTGGAACGTCATGAACCACCGTTGTACCAATTGAAACGTCCTAAGATTTACTATGCGACTCAAGTCGCTTCAGAACCACCAACGATTATCCTTGTTTGCAATCAGCCACAGGGCTTTAGCAATCAATACCGACGTTATCTACTGAACTTTCTGCGCGACCATCTCCCTTTTGGTGAGATCCCCATCAAGCTCTATCTGCAGCCGCGCAAGCGAGATGACGAACGGGATGAGATTCAAGGAGAAGGAGCAGCGGTCGCACCTCGCGGAAAACCTGGAGAGCAGTGGGAAGGAGCATTCGACGAAGACGAGGATCTTGCAAGCCTTGGTCAGACGGGCTTTGAGGATGTCGATCTTGAACAGAGCGATGACGATGAGTATGAAGAGGATGAGTACGAAGAGGGCGATGACGAAGAGGGCGATGACGGAGAAGTCGAGGACGAAGAGGATCTAGATGAACAAGATCTAGACGAAGAGGAGCAAGAGCTAGATGAAGAGGAACTCGCCAGCGACGATCAGGACGGCGATGATCAGGACAGCGACGAACTAGACGGCGACGATCAAGAAGAAGAGTACGAAGAAGACGAAGAGGATTACGAAGAAGAATATCTTGATGCTGGCCCGTTTGATCTAAAGTCCATCGATAGCGATGCAGGTTTGTCGGATGGTCAAGACACAGAGGATGCTCAGGGTGGGGCTCAGGAGTCTGGTGGTGTCAATAAACCACTCTCCGAAGATAGCGTCGAGAAAAAAGGTAAGGGCCGAGGGAAAGGTAAGAAGTAAGAAGTAAGCAGTAAGCTCGCGTCGATGAGGGCGTGGCTTGTTGCGACGCTTGGACGTGCAGCATTGAGCCTTGTAGGATAAGTCGCGGTTTAGATCAGTTGCTTTTCATCTGAGGTGCAAGTGTCTTATGAGGCAGTCGGTAGGTAAGGGAGATCGGATCGGTTATATCGGCTTGGGGAATATGGGCTGGCCTGGTGCAAGGCACTTGTGCGAGGCTGGGGCTAGTGTTGTGGTGTGGAACCGCAGTGTTGAGCCGATGGTGCGGGCAGAGCAGTTTGGGATGCAGCGGGTTGGTTCACCAAGTGAGCTTGCACGCGAAGTTGCGGGTGGAATCATCTGTTTGAATCTTTCGAATACCGACGCGGTTGAGTCGGTTGTATTTGGGGAGAAAGGGTTGATCGAATCTCTTTCCAAGGATTCGTTGATCATTGATTTCGGAACCACAAGCGTTCCTCAGACGCGTCGATTCGCCGAGCGCGTGGCTTGGGTTGATGCACCGGTAAGTGGCGGACAAGTTGGAGCGGAAGCTGCGACGTTATCCATTATGGCTGGAGGTAGCGAAGCTGATTTTCAACGTGCGTTACCAGTTCTCAATACGGTTGGGAGTCGTGTCATGCACATCGGACCGGTCGGGGCAGGGCAGGTAGCCAAGTTGGCTAACCAGCTGATCGTCGCACAGTGCATTGATGCGGTGGCACAAGCGATTCGGCTGGCGGAGCTCTCGGGGGTGGATCCTAAGTTGGTTCGTGAAGCACTGCTTGGCGGATTTGCGGCGAGTCGGATTCTTGATCTGCATGGGGATCGAATGATTCGTCGGGACTTCCAGCCTGGAGGGCGTTCCGAGTTACAGCTCAAAGATGTTAGGTTGATTTGTGAGCTTGCTGATAGTGTTGGGTTTGAGTCCGCAACGCTTGAGCATTGTCGGAATCAATGGGAGTCGTTCGTCCATGAACTTGGGCATGGCAATCTCGATCATTCAGGTTTATTCAAGATCTACGAGCAGGATTGATCATGAAGCGTGCAGCGATCCGCTGGTTTGTCGCGATCGTTGGAGTGTGTATTGCGATGGACACGATTCCTAGGGAGCGATTTCCGGTACCTGGGTTTCAGGATTGGTTACATCGACAGCTTGATAGGTTGGGGCTCTCGCAAGGATCCTGGCCGTTGTTTGCGCCTAATCCAGTGTTGAACAACGGACTCGTTGTTGCAGAGGTTACAGATCGCAAGGGGGATTCGGCCACTTGGAGTTCCATCGACTGGGCGCAAGCTGATCCGTGGGTGAAGTTCATTCGATTTCGGCACATGAATTACCTGCAGCGGCTACCGCGAAACTCCATTGCTGCTGGGGATTTCGCAGACTATCTCTTGCGAGCTATTCCGGAGCGGGAGAAGGCGACTCCGAGTGTGCGCTGGAGCGCAGAAAACGAGATGTTGCCACCGGTTGAGCTTGATGCTCCGATGCGCGAGGTTCGGCTTTATCATTACCGCGATAGTATGGTATTAGGAGAGGGAGTGGCGGGAGTCGATGCACCATTGCCGCCCCAGAGTCAGACGGTCTGGAGCACGCAGATAGGTTTTTTAGCGCGTCGTCCGAGGGAACCATGAAAGCCTTCGATCGGTTCCTATTTGAGTCCGGCAATGCGCAGATCTTGCCAGTACTGCGGATTGGGTTTGCGATTTTGATCCTTGTTCAATCGCTTGTACTCTTGCCAGATGTGGCGTATTGGTTTTCCGATCAAGGTGTTCTTTCAACTCAGAGTGCGCGTCGGCTTGCAGGTAGCCAGAAGTGGTCCATGTTCTTTCTTGTAGAAGGTGAAGCTTGGCTGGCTTACTTTGGAGTGATTTCGCTTTTTGTGCATGGCTTGCTATTGGGTTTAGGTGTGTATTCGCGTGTGCAGTTAGCGGCGATTTTTCTTTGGCTCGTATCCTTCCAGCACCGCATGCCGCTTATCCATGATGGCGAAGACACCGTATTTCGTTTGTTCGCATTTTTCTTGATGTTTCTGCCGTTGGATGCAAGTTATTCCCTTACGGGGTTTCTTAGAGGCAAGCCAAATGAGCAAGTGGCGGACGAGCAGTTGTGGGGTTTGCGACTGATTCAGATCGAGATGACAGCGATCTATGCGTCGACGTTCCTCAGCAAGCTTGCTGGCGAGACATGGCAGAACGGAACAGCGTTGTGGTTTGTCTCAAGGATGAATGACAATTACGGGCGGCTGATACCAAGCGAGTGGTTTGATTCGCATTGGATGAGTCAGATAGGGTCGTATGGGACATTAGTGATTGAAGCATTTCTGCCGATAGGACTATGGATCCCTCGATTGCGATGGATAGCCATTATGCTCGGCTTGGCACTTCATCTGGGGATAGAGTTGTCGATGAATTTATTTCTGTTCGAGTGGGTAATGATCTTAGGGTTGCTGAGTTTCGTACCGAGTCTTAAGCCACGCATCGTAGCCACTCGTCGCCAGACGGTGGGAAGGGATTAGATTACAGGCTGTTTGCTTTGTGAGCTCTGTGTCTCTTTTTTGAAACACAGAGGCACAGAGGCACGGAGGGGAACCATTCGTCACGGTTACTACGCATCCTCGTAGCCACCTGTCGCCAGACGGTGGGAGGGGATTATAGATTACAGGCTGTTCGCTTTGTGAACTCTGTGGCTCCGTGTTTCCAAACGACCGCGCATAGATGGACCGTTTGTTCTGTGGCCCTTTTTTGAAACACAGAGGCACAGAGGCACGGAGGGGAACCGATTCGTCACGGTTATTACATATCGTCGTAGCTACTCGTCGCTGTAGACGGTTTGTTACAGTTTCTCGATTTCGCCAGTGTGAGTATTGAAGACTGGTAGCCCTCTGATTGCCCCAAGTCGGTCGCTGCCACTGAGGAACGTAAGCCGACCTTTTTCGTCTCTGCTCTCGCGGAATTTCGATTCGACATATCCTTCGTTTAGCGTAACTTCACGAACCCGGTCATTGAGTTTATCGCGCCGTACAAAGTATGCGTTGTTCCCAGCGCTGTTACAGCCGATGAATGCATAACCTCTTTCAGTTGATAGTTCGTAAAACGCCCGCAACGACGCACCAACATACAGGTTCGAATAGTGAGCCTTGTTTCTGCAAAAAGCCCGGTCGTAAGGAACCGTTATCGACCTTTCGATACCGAATACACTGTTGTATTCCAATATCAACAAGACAGGTGAAACGGTATTGAGTTTCTTCCATATCCAGTAGTCGTTCCCGTCTATGTCGATGTGAAGAAGTCCTAGCTCGGGTTCGAAACCAGATGAGGCCACCAAGCTATTCACATTCTCCTCGTCCACGAATGCTGCTTTTGCGGTGAGCTGATGTCTCCAGTAATACTCGGAGTTTACAATTTGCGCAACGCATTGCTCTGATGCGTCCATTACAAAGCCCGACCAGTTGTTATTCATCAACAGGAATCGGGTGTTCGATTCCCTGTAGTTCTCTACCCCAAACTCGACGAACGTCTTGTTGGGGATATCAAGGTTGTGAATCAACCACTGGATGATTCCGTCATCGCCGAATTGAGAGAAGACTTTGAACTCAACCTCGGAGAGTGAGCTTATTGTTTTCTTGGCCTTCACCGAATCGACCGCGAGTTTTCCCAGAATAAGTAAGTTCTGTTCCGTTGGGGGAGGTTGGTGCGCGATCTTATTGATCGCAATCTTGAGGTTTCGCAGAAAGGTTATCATGTGGTGCTGATCAATTGGAAATGAATTGTTGCGAAAGCTCAGAGCGATTAAGCGGCTTTGTTCCCTACGTTATCTTCCTTGTGCAACATCGCGTCAAGCCGACGCTTGAGCTCCCGGTTTTCATCCTTCAGAGTCTTGAGCATCACGCCGACATGGAGGAAGCAACAGGGTAGGAAGCAAATGAACGTCGTCAGTCCTACGTTTGCGGTACCGGTTGCAAATCGACCGAAGATGTCGGCTATTACTGTGATGAGTGAAAGAGCGGCACATAAAATGGCTGGTAGCCAAGGGGATAGTTTTTCGCGCATACTGGGTCTCGTTCAATGTATGGTTTTCGTTGCTACTGTAGGTTTCGATTTGCCTTTGGAGCAATCTCGGTATAGGTTACCCCAAACTCTAGCGAATACTCTCTAGAAATTCAAACAAAGACTTTGTCGAGGTGTCTTCGGCTCCACCTAGATCGTCGTTGAGTTGCGAATGATTTGTATCGTGCTTACCTACGACTTTCACCGGAATCTCCGAGTCCTTCAAGACGCTCTCGAGTCTTCTTGCTTGGGCGGTAGTGTCAGGGTTTCCCGCAAAGTACAGGATCAAGAAGGGTGGGATGTTTTTGTTTTTCGCAACGTGAGTGACGGCAGAAAAGTCTACATGCTTTAAAGGATCGTTGCCAAATTTTTGCCGATGCCCGAAGGTTGGCATCTGGCCGCCGTAGATCGCTTGGCGGTGTTCTGCCGTCATGATGATCTTGGGGATGTCGTAGGTGTCTCCATCGACTGGTATACAGCCTTTGAGAATCGACATAGGAGTCCCTGTAGCTTTTATGTATCGATCATCGATACATAAGAGAGCAGCGAGTTGGGCTCCTGCCGAGTGTCCACCGACGATGATCGATTCCGGGTTACCGCCGTGGGAAGCGATATTTTCGTGTACCCAATGGATCGCGTTTGCGACATCACTGGTGAGTACTTCCATGGAGACATCTGGTAGGAGTCGGTAATTGCAAGCGACGAACAGGTATCCGTTTTCGGTGAAGTACTTCGGCTTTTTCGCAACATCCGATTTGTCGCCATGTTGCCAACCTCCCCCGTGGATCCAGAAAACAACTGGTAGTTTGCTCGTCTTGCTAGAGTTTGCATTGGAATAGATATCGAGCACGTGCCTTGGATGGCCATCTGGCAAATACGGGACATCCTTGACCACATCTTGGGCTTGAGCAATCGAAGCGAGAGTGACCAAGAACAATAGACCGATCCAGAATTGCATGATGATACTTCCTGAGTGGGTAAGGTGTTTTTGCAAACCCGAGTTTGGAAAGAACGGTCCGTGAATGGAGTTTAGTGTTTTGATGCAGAGTGTGACTTGAAGAAGTCCCAAATAAGATCGGTTGCCGCAAGTTTATTGCTCGGCTTACCGACGATTAGACTTGGTAGTTGGCTTACCCCGCCTGGCCAGTGATGACCTAGGTCTTCGACTGTAATGAACATGATTTCTGAGTTTTGTTTACTAGCACCAAACACTTGCGTATGAATGCCATTGGAAACGTCGTCGCGTAGTGGTCCGGCTGAGCATTCAAGTGACTTTACCCATGCATCGATGAATGCGCGAACCGGGGGCTTGGGGCGCCCTTGCTCTTTTCCACCGAACGCAAGCTTTGGGTAGCCGCCATTGACGGGGTTCAGCGAATCAGCCATTCCGGTGATATAGCAGATTGAAATCGGATGTAATGGTTTTGGTTTTTCGATCCAGCATGTACCCGATACAGGAGCTATTGCAGCTATCGGGTGTGAGAGTTCGGCTCCTAGCCGAAATGTCATTGAAGCACCGTTGGAGAAGCCGGTAATGAATATTCGATTGGCGTCAATCGCGTGAATTTGGGAGATTTGTTCGATCATCGCATCGATGAATGCAACATCATCAATCTTCTCGGTGGAGGCATGAAAGCGGTCGGAACCGTCATTCCAACTTTGTGGGTTCTTTCGAAAATTAGGGGGCATATTTTTATTCGGACTGAAGTGGACCCCATTATTCGGACCACGGGTTTAGATAGAAATCCGTGTGTTTTTTTGAGCCGAAAAAGGCTATGTTTTTGGGATTCCACCAAGGAGGGTGTTTATGCCAAGGAAAAGGCGATCGTTTAGTGCTACCTTCAAGTCGAAGGTAGCCTTAGATGCAATCAAGGGGCTTAAGACTGTTGCCGAGATTGCAAAGTTGCACCAGGTTCATCCCTCTCAAGTAGTGCTCTGGAAGCGTCAACTCCTCGAAGGCGTTGAGTCAGTCTTTGATGGTCCAACGGATCGCAAAGATAAGGCGGCAGATCAACCGCAAACCGCCGAGCTGTACGAGCAGATCGGGAAGCTCAATATGCAGCTCGAGTGGATCAAAAAAAAAGTGGCCGAGAACGGTCTCTGAGAAACGCAAGTGGATCGATTGGCAACACCCGGAGCTTAGCGTTCGTGAGCAGTGTCGGTTGCTCGGTTTGAACCGATCTAATCTCTACTACGAACCAGTTCCGGAGACCCAGGAAAACCTACAGATCATGCGTATGATCGACCAGGAGTACATGCGCCATCCATGCAAAGGCCAGAGGCAAATGGTCAGTTATTTAGAACGCCAAGGAGTTCACGTAAATCGCAAGCGTGTTAAAAGACTCATGAAAAATATGGGGCTCGAGGGTCTTGCGCCAAAACCGCGAACCACAATTCCTTCCAAGGAAAACCGGGTTTATCCGTATCTGTTGCGGGGACTCGAAATCGCGAAACCAGACCATGTCTGGTGCAGTGATATCACCTACATACCGATCAGACAAGGATACCTGTACCTCTGCGCTGTAATGGACTGGCACAGTCGATTCGTGATCTCTTGGAGGCTCTCTAATAGCATGGATACGGAGTTCGTTTTAGAGACATTAAACGAGGCCTTGGAGCAGGGGCGTCCAGAGATATTCAACACCGATCAGGGGTCGCAATTCACGAGCCGCGACTTCACCTCCAAGCTGCTCGATGCATCGATCGAGGTCAGCATGGACGGTCGTGGACGCGCGACAGACAACGTGTTCATTGAGAGGCTTTGGAGGACAGTCAAATACGAAGAAGTTTATCTCAAGGAATACGATTCGGGAGTCGAAACATACAGTAGCCTAAAACGCTTCTTTGAATACTACGATTACGACAGGCCGCATCAAGGTCTAGGTAATCAAACACCCTGGGAAGTCTATCGCCCACGGGGTCGAAAACGACCGGCGGCCGCTATCTAACGCGGGGCCGCCCGTGGTCCGAATAATGGGGTCCACTTCAGACATTGGGTCTGGATTTTCATCGAAGGAGTCCGGCTTGGTTAGACCGATTAAAACAAGTTCAAGAATAGGTGAAAGGATGTGAGCCTTTTCATTGGGCTGCTTTTAGACTCAGACTAGTC
>JBJONT010000391.1:0-6341 GCA_046051705.1 Planctomycetota bacterium
GCTGGCCGTACTTCTCAAAGAGACCAACGCTGTAGGTCCAGGGGGGCGTCGAGCCTTCACCTGGAATCCCATTAGCATGCCAGCCATGCTTTTGAATGTTCTTGAGTATCCCACGCTCAAAGCGGTTGAGGTCCTTGTCGGCAAGCGATCGCGTTTTTGGTTTCATATCCAGAATTTCAATTGCAAAACGACCCATCAGATTTCATTTGTTCGATCTCCAGTTGCGATAACGATCTGGAGCCGCTGCGATTGGGCAATTGCTTAAAGCACTCCAGCGATTCGTAGCCAAACTCGTCACCGATTTGTTGCTTGATCTGGTCGAGATCCATCCCCTTGTCGAAGCACTCAAAAAAAGTATCTCGAACTTCCGCAGATAAATCGTGTTGAGAAATGCCGGTACCATCAGCTCCTATCATTCTACCTATTTGCTTTCAACAAGCCGGATATACCCATAAGGATTGAAGAAAAAATCATCCTCGGCATATCGATGGCAATTGTCGAGTTCAATGATGCGTCGCGGTCCGCTATCGCTAAGGCGAAATCCTTCGCCTTCTCGTAGAGCTCGATTAGGCTTATCAGCGAACAGATACAATCCCATCAGGTCAATCCACTTCACTGCATCGGGAACATCAAGTTCATCGTCTACTTCGACGTCGCGATGCCCCAGCAGATGCATGCCAACGGAGTACAGCGAACTTGTGTCTTCGTCATGAATGGCGCGCTGCACCCATGCTCGATACAACGCGGCCGACGCAGCATGGGTATCGCCATCCTTGATCCCCTTCCGGTATTGAAGCGCCAGCTCAAGCCAGCGCTCTCGACCATGCGCTAATCCAGCGCTCTCGCTCTTGGCAGCAACGCCGCCTGCTTTGAGTAACTCAGCAACCAATAGCAGAGCCGTCGCCGAAATCGACTCCGAATCGTTCTTCTTAATCGGTGGCGACAGGATATAAGCCACAGCCGAATGCGAATCGATCGCGCGCCATTCATCGCCTATTATCGTGGGATTATTGCGATCCACCGAAGCCACGAATGCGTCCTTCATTCGATTATCTGGTTCGAGCTGAGAATACTCGAGATCCAACGCAAATTCAGGGCTCACGCTGTCCACAATCGACTGTACCGATGTAAAGTCATCCCATTGGCCAAGCACGCAGATTACATGTCGCGGTTGTGTATTCATCGTTTTGATATTATATCAGTTTCAATAGAGGTAATCGTTAAGTATCCATATCCACATCGTCCCAATGGTCGCTGCTTCCGAGCCATGAAAATGCATAATGACGCTCATAGAGCACGTTGAAGATCAGATCCTCGGGCATCGAATTCGTTCGAGTTGCCCGCCTCGCGTAACAGAGTAGGTTGTAAGTGCGATCCTCTTCAGCAAGTATCCAACCAGGTGGACGCAATCGGGCTGATGCAACAAATTCTTCAGTGGAATCCCCTAATCCCGGCATAATCTCGTCGACCAGCTTACGAGTGTCGCAAGTCTTGGTTGGTAAACCCAATGAACGAACGTAGCCGATCGACCAAAGCAACGCCCACTGAGACTCTTGCCTCCAGCGAGCGTCATGGATTTGCTTCTTCGTTGGTTTACGGGCCGCAAGAAAAGTTCGTTCAGATGACGAAACGGTCTCCCACAGCGACTCGTTCTCAAGCCACTCTATAACTGGCTGCGCCTTCACACCACATCCGACCGCCGCGATACAATGCAGTACGATTGCCCTGCGAGCCACATCTGCAGGGCTGCGCGGGCTATCTTCATGGTAGTCCTGAACTGCTGGAACGATCGCGGACGTACACACACCATGTAACGCTGCCCACGCTCTGGTCTTCATGATTGCGTACCTCCATCCAGCAGTCGCTTGGCAAGCTCGCAAGCTATTCGCGCTGCGTGGTGGTCGAGTTCTTCTTTTGTCATTCGTCCAATGGCAGCATCGACGAGAGGTTTGCCAGACTTTTTATCGCGCACCCATACGATTACTTTACGCCCACCGGTCCCTTTGCTTTTATCGACGGCGACGTCGAAGCGTTCGGTATCAAGGCCGAACTGCAATGGCAACTCTGTGTCGTAGAAAGGTTCCTGCTTCGTCATCTTCGGTATCCTGAACGTTTCACATTCCATCTTGATTTAGGTCGAATTTCATGACGATGTCTCTATCGAACATCGATGGCCGATAGTGGATTTTGAACTGCTTATGTGCGTCTCTTCCAAAGGTGTTTCCCTCAGGAATCTCCAGGTAGTTGTCAACGATGTACTTGGCCGAGTCCAAGATAAACTCCATCAACACGTCAGGTTCCATCGTAGTCTCATCCACTTCGATCTCATGAAAACCAAGCGACTCCATTCCGGTTGTAAAGCAACGATAGACTCCGTCGGATATCTCTTCGACCCGTACATCAGCAAACACCATCATCGGAACATCGTCGATGGTCGCGGGCCGAGCATTCGCAATAAACAGTTCTGGCTGCATGACTAAGGTGGCATCACCCCAGTAGACTCCTACCGCATCCGTCGACTCGAGTACGCCTTGAATGACACCTGCGAGTATCACTCTCCTTGCAACCTCATTCCACTCGCCTCCTCGGACCATTGCAATGAAGTGATACTTGTGTTGCTGCATCGCTTCTGTGGCATCCGGCCACCACCATGCCGTCGCGCAGGGGCCCTCCAACTGAGACCAAGGAATGGAGCCTGGCATTAGCACGACGACGATCTGCGAGTCATCGCACTCCAGCATGAGCACGTTTTCGTCCCATTGCTCTTCAATTTTCCGCTTGCCGAATTTCGAAAGCACGCGTTCAAACAGTGAGCCTTGTAGCCCACAGGCTTTCTTGATCTTGGCTACGCTTGGCAGCCGTTCAGAACTGGTCGCGACCATGGCTATCGCGCATTCGGAGCCATCTTCTTCTGAATCTTCAGTAATATCGTCATCTGTCATTGTTCTTTGGCACCCTTTTCGTAGGTTAGTCATCGACTTCTTTGAGGAACCCTTCCAATTTCTTGTGCGAATCGGGGAGCCCGTGCTCCTTCATCAATTGAGACAATTCGGGTTCTCGACTCCATAGGCTCTTTCGTCGCAGGAGACACGTGCATACTTCTCGCTGGATTGAGTTCAAGCCAGCTTTGATCGGGAAGCGTTTGGACTTTGCAAAGCACATGCCGAGCATGGCTTCGGCCAATCTGCAGGCATCGTAGTCATCTTTGGTACTCTTGAAATAAAGCATCAGTTCTCGAACGAAAGGTTCGACCTGATCCATACTTCGACACGATACAGCTTTGAGAAGATCAACGTGCAGTTCGCTGTCGGCGAGGTTCTCGTAGGCATTGCTGAGCTTCTGAAATTCGGCAGAAGCAGGCGACTTAAAGTACTTGCGAATCAAGTCGCTCAGGTAGGCGAACGCTTTAGGGTTGAAGGAACGATCGATGGCTTGCAAAGCCTTGAGGAGCGGCACTAATTTCTCGGGCACTTTAGCTTTACGAAACTTTAGACGTTCCCATGGATTGGTCAATTGGACAATCGGTTTGGTCGGTCCATTCCACTGACTGCCAATGAAAAAATTGGGACGCGCCAGAATATCGTTCCAATTCGCGCCAAGGAATAGATTGACCGATCCATGGTCGTCGTCATAGCATCCAAAGCACTCGTAATCGATAAACCATGACAACAAACCGTTCGTTGAGTAATGCTCGCAGAAACAGACCAGTTCTACGGTGTTCAGAATATAACTGCCCGGTACGCGTCGATTGGGGTCCTCCTCTGCCCAATCCGACATGGTCATGGAAAACTCATGTTGCGACAACTCCAAGTACTCCAGCCTATTCAAGATAAGCGGCCCGCATTCCGATCCACGCGATCGAATTTCGTAGTCAGGGTTCTTTCTCAGGAAAGTCACAATATCTCTGGGGAGCGCGGCGACGGCCTTTTCGTTGGTTTGAGATTGCATGGAAAACGGGAGCGTCTTGGCGACGCGATGTTCCGTTGGCCAGCCTTGTGGAACCCCTTTGGGCCACATTTCATCAAACACGATTATTGACACCGATGTGAGATTCGACCATTTTTGTTCTGACCGCAATGCAGCCAACTTGTCAAAGTCTCTCCAAACGCCTTCTATAAAATGTTGATCAAGCCGATTTTGTTCAAACTCAATTTGAGAGCTTTCGACGACAGAACGAAGGTCATCAAGTGCTTCAGCGACGGTTTCCACTTTCGTACTCCACGCGGCCAGTGTCACCTGCGCAGCTGCGCGCATCACTTCGGAAGCGTAGAACTTTTTACTTGAGCTCTCGGCGTACCACTTTGTAAAAGCTGGAACACTGTGGCTATTGGACAATCGATTCCAGATGCGTAGCAGTTGTGCATGCGTGGAGCCTGCCGCCTCGGCTTGCTCGGCAAGGGAGACTGCGGTTTCCAGCATCTGCCAAAACTGCTTGGGAGCATCAGGCAGCAGTTTAAACAGAAGCGGCATCACCCGCTGCATTGAGCGAGCGACAAGTGCCACTCGTGCCCAACGAGGCAGAGTCTTGAGATTGTCGTCGGTTGGTAGTTCTTTGCGTTTCATAGATCTCTCTACTTCAAAACCTATCTGTGACTCAATTCACATTTTGATGTGCTTCTTGCCGTACCGATCGAAGCCTTCACGGATCGATTCAGTCAGTTGACCGCCGTTGCAAACCAGTTCGTAAGAACCGTGCATTACCAAGCAACCGTCGACTTTCCCGACAGAAGTTCGTTCGATGAATTTGCGAAGCAGATTGAACTTGCCATTGAGCGTTCGCCAGTCGATGTTGGCTCGTCCGCCCACGGACCGATAATGGGCCTGAGTCACCAGCCCTAGCTCGCTAGGCGTCAACATTCTGGAACGTTTCAGGCCAGTTTCGATTTGGATCATCGCGAACTCGGCCGCGTATCGAAAGGTGTGACCTTTGCATTTCTGTGGATCAAGTTTCTGTTTCGTCGGTCGATTCGGAGGCATCGACTCCGCGTCCCACCAAACGAAGTCACACTGCTTACTGCAATATCGAAAATAGCTCGATAGCTCCGCTGACGACTGAAAGCACTTCAGCATCTTACTGGACTCCGAAACCATCTCGTAGGCGATGAGCCCCAACTCGGAGAGCATCGTTGCGAATACCAGGTTGAGGTCTTCTTTGGTAGCGTAGAAACGTATTTCAGGCATTGGCATCAGCGCCTAATAGTATACACATGAATCTTAAAACTCCATGATATCATGAACGGGTTCGTAGTTCACGCGCGGCAGACCCAGCTCCTGGCTAGTATGCTCGTTCTTCGCCTCGATGAATAGCCCGGCTTCGCCTTCGATGAATATCCCGGTGTAACCTTCATCACTGAAGAGCAGGTCGCTAGGGCGAGATAAACTTCGATAGGAATTTGATTCATTCCATCAATATGAAAGCGAGCAATCTCCGGCAACGCAGCTAACTCAACGACTGACGATAGGGATTTCAGTTGATCAAGTTTGATGTTGGAGAGGAGAGTCAGCTTGTTTAGTTTTTGAAGCGATTGAACTTTGGAAAGACCGCCGATTTCGAGGCTACCAGGATCCGTGAGTGAAGCGAGCCAATCCAAATCTTCCAAATCTGCGATTTTCGACAGGTCAAGCTTCTGAAAGCTTGGAAACAACCTTCGCACTCGAAATGCATCATGATCGATGCATGATGGACCCGCAGTGACTTCAGGTTCTTCTGCTCGAGCAAGGATTTCAGCTCGAGTTTAGGGAGATAACAAAGCGAAAGCGCGAATAGTTTGGGAAAGCGTGCGAATTCCAGGTCCGTGAGTTTTCCGCTCAGCGCAAGGCTCGTTAGAGAGTTGAATCGAGACAAGGCATCGACAAAGAGGCCAGGCTGTTGATCGGTTCCGAGTTCGAGCTCACGGATTGTCGCAGGAACAAGCTTGAGATCTTCAAGACTCGAATCTCTTAGGCCATACGCTTGCACACCAAAAAGGATTTTCAAACATCGGTAGAGAGACCCAAGCTGGACAAACTGTTCGAATTGTTTTCGATCGCAATCCATGCATCGATCTCCATCACGATGACTCGATACACGGAAGTCGAATACATCCTAAGGCGCTGTTTTGGCCCTGCGTAGGTGGCGTAAACGGTTGTTAGGTTTTAGCTTAGTAAAGGCAAGTGGCAGGTGCTGGGCGGGCGGATCTCGATCTCCGCGCCCCTCGCAGTTGCCTTCAGCACCGACTCGGCGTGGAGACCGTTGAGCCTGCCACTGTTTTGATTCACTCCGATGGGGCTTGTCATCCATCAGTCGTTGTTTTTCTTTTCCAGAGCTTATTTGTCCGGCGTTTTCTTTTCCAACGCTGCTT
>JBJONT010000392.1:0-49040 GCA_046051705.1 Planctomycetota bacterium
TGCGGACGCATACCGAGCCGCCGCCCAAAGCGCGAACGGTTGGCAGAACGCAAACCTTAGAACGCAGTTTCTAAAGTTGCTACAGAAAGCAGGGGTAGAACCATGGCCCAGGCTATTCCATTCGATGCGAGCGAGCCGACAAACGGAATTAGAGGAACAATTCCCTAGTCACGTTGTATGCGGTTGGATCGGGAATTCTGAGACGATAGCGAAAGCATCATATCTGCTAATTACCGAGGACCACTACAAGCAAGCCGCCCAGGGGGGAGGGACACGCCGAAACCTAGAGCCCCATGGAAACCAGGGGGAAAACGCCGAAACCAGTGTACTAAAAACGACGCGCGCGGGGTCAAAAAGTGTACTAAATGCAACACCGCAGGGAGAACGCAGCGAGCACGCAAAAGAGAGGTTTTCCCAAGGAAAACAAAGGGGAAAACGTGTTTTTCGTCAGCTTGTGCTATCTTTTGAAATGGAGAATAGGGGACTTGAACCCCTGACCTCTTGCATGCCATGCAAGCGCTCTCCCAACTGAGCTAATTCCCCGTCAGAACAGACAAAAAGGTACCTATCCGAGCAAACACTGTCAAGCCAAAGTCTACGGCAAAGTATACGCCAATGGACACAAGGGGGCTTGCGAAAGGGACGATCCAGGAATCCTCGCATGATTTTCCCTGATTCAGCGAACAAAGCCGCCGCGATAACGCGACGGCTTTGTGTTTCATACCAAGCGAGCTTGAAGGCTCGCTCCAGGAGTCCACTAGGAAACGGTGTAAGCGGTCTCAGCGTGATCGCTCAAGTCGAGTCCCATCTTCTCACCGTCTTCGGTCGTTCGAAGACCGATGATCTTGTCGATGATCCACAAAAGAATGGCAGTCATAACAGCGGAATAGATCGCCGTAATCAGAACTGCTTTGCCTTGGAGCATGAACTGAGCCATGCTTCCGCCACCACGATTGACTCCGACACCTGGAAGTGCAAGTAGTCCAGTTGCCAAAGCACCGAAAACACCAGCCATTCCGTGAACACCGAATACGTCGAGCGAGTCGTCGTACTTCAGCGCTGGCTTGACAAACGCGACGAAGATATAGCTAACGATGGTCGCTCCGACACCGATGATCAAGGCACCGCGAACGTCGACAAACCCAGCCGCTGGGGTGATACCAACCAATCCAGCCACAACGCCAGTGATCATTCCCAACGCAGTCGGCTTACCGTTGCGAATCATTTCGATCAGCGACCAAGTCAAACCTGCGGTCGCAGCAGCGACTTGAGTAGTCACAAACGCTTGAACAGCTTGTGGTGTTGCACCAAACGCACTGCCACCGTTGAATCCAAACCATCCAAACCATAGCAAACCAGCACCGAGAACGGCGAATGGCAAATTGTGTGGCGGATTGACTTGCTTTGGATATCCTCGGCGAGGTCCAATCATCAAACATGAAACCAAAGCAGCAATACCTGCGTTGATGTGAACAACGGTTCCACCTGCGAAATCCAACGCACCCTCAGGTACCGCATCTTTCGCATTAAAGCTTCCCAATCCGAAAATTGGGTGAGCAGGACCGTACCAAACCCAGTGAGCAACTGGGCTGTAGACGAGCACAGACCACAGAGCGATGAAAACGGTAAAAGCAAGGAACTTCATTCGCTCAGCGAATGCACCGATGATCAAGCCCGGGGTAATGATTGCGAACATCATTTGGAAGACCATAAAGGTCTGTTGACTGATCCCGAGCTTTACTCCGGTCACAGGTTCGAACGATGCATCCGTTGCAACTCCGTTGAGAAGGAAGTGGGTCATCGGATTCCCGCAGAACCCGCCACCTACTTCCGTACCCGAGAAAGCGATGCTGTAACCTACGAGCACCCACAACACAGTGACCACACCCATGCACATAAAGCATTGCATGAGGATGCTCAACACATTCTTGCGTCCAACCAACCCGCCATAGAAGAAGGCGAGACCTGGGGTCATTAGCAACACCATCGCGGAGCTTGCCAACAACCAAGCTTGATCCCCCGTATTGAGGGTTGAGGCCGGAGCCGCAGCAGGTGCGGACTCAGGAGCGGCCACGGTCGGGGCTACCACTGCGGGATCTGTAGAGGTTGCCACCGGCGGATCTGCCGCCGGTGCGCCCTCCTGCCCAAGGCTTACGTTATTCCCCAACCCACACAACATCATCAGTCCTAACAGCCACTTCAACATGTTCTTCCACCGCCTTTTTCCAACTCTCTCCCATCATGGATCGAACGTCGACAAATTGCTGAGAGATTGCGCAACTGCCTGACGCAGGTATTCTGATAGCAAATCAAGGGCCAATTGGACTTAGAGGGGCTAATAATGCAGGCAGAGCAATGAAACCAAAGGATATTTAGCGCCTAAAATCTTTGGCTTTCCCTTGAGCCTGCTAGATATCCTCTAGGGTGCACACGAAAAGCGCAACGGCGCTTAATCAGCATACTTTTGAAGCAAAATCATTGTTGCGCCGAGTTGAGAAACCTTAACATTCCCACAAGGTCGCAATTCCGAGCCTTAACCAACGGAAATCCGATCCTCGCAAGAAATTGCGGCGAAAGAACCGGCATTAGAGAACTGCAACTACAAGCTTCGTCCTAGAAGCATCGACAGCAGTGCCATCCGAATATAAACCCCATTTCTTGCTTGTCGGAAATAACCAGCAATGGGTAGTGCATCGACTTCCAACGCAATCTCATCGACCCGAGGTAACGGATCGAGAATCAATCGAGCCGAAGGGGGAATCTGGTCGGGGGTCAGTCGGTATTCGTAACGGTACTTTTCGAAAAGTGCTCGGTCGGGAAACCGCTCTTCTTGCAGCCGGTTCAAATAAATCACATCTGGAGAGTGTAAGTCTGCGATCCGATCCGCCTCTCGAACGCGTACCCCCCGCTCTTGGCACTGCTGTATCAGTGACCTTGGTGCTCGCAATTCCGGAGGTGAGACGAACTCAAAGCCCAAGTCCTCGAATTGGGAAAGCACCATGCACAACGAATGAATGCTTCTTGATTGCAGCGGATCGAAACCGAAAGCGTAGTTCAGGTGAGAAAGGGTTCCGAGTTCCTCGCGGATCGTAAACGTATCGACAAGCGACTGTGTTGGGTGCTCGTTGCCTCCATCACCGGCATTGATGAACGGCACATCGGATGCGTCGGCGGCAATTTGCGCATCACCCGACTTGGGCAACCGTGCGACGATCAAGTCGCAGTATCCGCTGAAGACCCGAATTGCATCGGAAAGAGACTCTCCTTTTTCGAACGATGTCGAGCCGACCCCTTGGATGAAGACGATCCCGGCACCGAGTCGCTGTGCAGCGGACTGGAAGCTCAATAGTGTTCGCGAACTAGGTTCGAGGAACACCAATCCGATCATTTTGTCGGACAGGAGAGTGATACGGCCCTGTTTTTCGCAGATCTGCCGCATCTGCTCAGCAACGTGAAAAATCTCTTCGAGTACCGGTAAGGTCAACTGCCGCGCTGAGGTGAGTTTTTCCAATGCCATCAGACCACTTTTCAAATAATGCAAACTGTTTCCGCCGTCCGAACCGCCGGTGCGGTTGCACCCGCATCACAAAACTTTATTACCATACAACGAACCGCTCCGACTGGATAGTTGGCTTCCTCATCCCCTCACCCCAATTACGCATTCACTCCCCCCCTCAAGGCCTCTTCTATGGACCCCCAACCCCCAACATCCCAAACCCCAAAATCCCAGGACACTGCATCCCAAAACCCAGCATCCTGGATTCTTAGCCAGCGAACAGCGATGGCCAACGATTTGATCGAATTGTGCAACATCAGTTCGGGTTCAGAAAACGTTGGGGGACTTTTGCGAGCCGCCGACTGGCTCGAAGAAGCTTTTTCCGTACTTAAAGTCCCTTGCAATCGCCAGGCCTTGCCTTCCTATACCCTGGTCGATGACGGGGGCGTCCAAGCTACGCTTCACACAGGCCCCGCCTTGATTTGGGAGATCGGTGCGCCTGCCGTTAGCCCCAGTTCGCCGGGGTGCTTGTGGACAATCCATTACGACACGGTTTATGGCCCCGAAGAGCCCTTTCAGTTTTGCGAACATCTTCCGGGAAATCGATTGCGAGGCCCGGGCGTGATCGACGCGAAAGGTGGCATTATCGTCATGCTCTACGCAGCTCGACTTGCTCAGAAATTCCTCGACCTATCGAAACTTCGCCTGACGCTAGTCTTAACCCCTGATGAAGAGATCGGCTCTCCTTCCTCGCTTACCCTTTGGAATCGAATCGCTCCGGAATACGCGAATGCGTTCCTGTTTGAACCGGCGATGTCGGATGGTTCTTTGGTCCAAGCCCGGAAGGGGACAGGGACGTTTATCTTCGTTGTTCGGGGCAAATCCGCGCACGCGGGACGCAACTTTCACGAAGGCCGTAACGCGATCCTGCAAGCTTGCCGAATCGCCGAAGTTCTCGATCAGCACAATGGCAAGCGGCCCAATGTTACGATCAACATCGGTCGACTTCGAGGTGGTAATGCAGTGAACGTCGTTCCAGAGACTGCCGTCTTGCGGGTCAACGTTCGAGTCTCTTCTGCAGAAGACCAAGCTTGGATCGAATCTGTTTGCAAACAAACTGCGGAGAATTTTTGCGATCCAGAAAAAGGTTTTCGCGTCGAGCTTCATGGCGGCATTCATGCGCCGCCAAAAATCGTCGATGAAGCGACCAAGCGTCTGCAAAGCTGTGTTGAATCCGCCGGCAAGTCGCTCGGGCAGCCGATCCAGTGGAAGGAGTCGGGGGGCGCGAGCGACGGAAATAAGCTTCAAGGACTCGGGATTGCCAACCTCGATACCTTCGGTCCTCGTGGAGATGCGTTGCATAGCCATAACGAATGGATTGCACTCGATAGCTTGCCAGAAAAAGCTCTATTGGCTTTCGAATCTCTTCGCGAGCTGTTTTTCAAATAAAACGCAACTGCGAGTAACACTGAGCAAAGTGCACCAAAGCTGGCTCAGTCACAGTCGCCGAGCGATTTTGCTTTAAAGCGATTTTGCTTGAAATCGTATCCGTTACGATTCGCTCGGAAACAGCGACTTGAGCAACTTCGTCGACGGGTCATATTCTTTGGTAAAAGCCAACTCGACGCTTGCCGTCAGACTTTGTTTAGCGGAAAGCTCTTGAACAACACCCAAGGGTTGCCCATCGATGAAAGCTCTCAATGGTCGCTTACCGAGCGTATCTAAACTGGTCAACGTGATTTGACTTGAGCTGGGCAAGTTCATCGGCCTCCAGAATCTTGGTTGGAAGATATTCGAACCTGCCAAGATCAACGAAGGGGAATCCAACGGCACGGGAACCGCGCCCATGGCTCGTGCGTAGGCACTCGAACCCGCAGCAGTGGCGATCAACATTCCATCTCCAACAACTTTCTCGAGTTGCACTTCGCCGTTGACCCGGACTTGCAACCAAGCTGCTTGCCCTTCGGCTCGTTCGATCCAAGCATCTCCGTAAGCGAGGTTCATCGTATGCGAACCGTCGGGGTATCGCACATCGACTCGCAATAGCGGCAACGATTGCGAGATCAGCTCGATTCCTTCTAGGGCATCGGGCAATGAAGCGTTCATCAGAAAGCCCAAATGTCCGGCGTTTAATCCGACGAACGGCAACCGCCGTCGCCAATGTTCTCGAATGGCTTTGAGCATCGTTCCGTCCCCACCGATGACCAAGATCATGTTTGGTCGATTCGACTCGTAGCGTGCGTAGTGTTGAGCCAACTCCACGGCACGAGGATTTCGTTCATCGCAGACGACGAATATTTCCGGGTAGTGAATTTCGAATCGCGCATCGCGACCTGGGGCTCCGGGCAAGAACAATCGGTGGCGCTCGATGTAGTCGGCAACATCGCGGTGCAACATTCCTCGAATATCTCTGCCGTGGTAAAGTTCCGCTCGTAACTCCGATGGTTCTAAACCGCTTGCAACGCGTACACACTGATAATGAGGGGGAAGTTTAACGGCCCCATCGCCCAAGGAGCTGGATCCTTGCTCTGAATCTTGCAGTACAGCGAATTTCCCTTCGCTCCACAACCGTTGCGCGTGCTCTTGATAATCGAGGATCGGCGCAGTCCCTCCATCGCGAGCTATCAAATCCGATTGCCGAACCACTAACCATACGTCTCCTTGCGACTGATATTTGTACATCAAATCCAACAAGGGAGATGAAGTTCCATCGCTGATATCGTCGTAGTTGATCTCAACGTTCGGCATGTCTTGAAAGGCTAACGAAGCGAGTGCCGCTCGGTGCTTTGGCAACGCGACTTCATGCTCTCCACGATCCGATCGAACGCCTCTTGGATGAATGATCACTCGATCAAACCCTTGAGCAAGCAACTGCTGCACATGCTGTTGCTGGACAAGTGTCGGGGGGGAAAACGACTCTGAGTAGACCGCTATCCGCGCTCGAGGTATCTCCAGCCGACGACCATCATACAATCCGTGTTCGCGGATATAGTCGTTGACTGCTGGTGGCAAAAATCGGCTTGAGTCCCCATCCCCTCTCGCTAACAAACCGCGTATCTCCGCACTGCTTGATACAGCCGACTCATCGACTCTCATCGGCAACCAGCGATGCGGCGTCTTGCGATACCAAACTCCTTGAGATGGCGGCACTGCGGCTTTCGAGTCCAATACAATCATCGGGATGATATCATCGATACGCTCAGCGACGTCTGTCCGTTGCAGTTCGTCGGCAACGCCACGCTCAATCATCCAAAAGAAATCCACTCTGTCTCGATGGCTCTGCTCGCCGAGAATCCGTTTGATCAAGTGGTAACACTCACCGCGATAATCCGACTCTTGCTCATAAGTCCAAACACGGACATTGGGTAAATCCTGAATCGCTATCCGACACATCGCAATCCGGTCTTTACTGGAGCAACCCGTTCCACCAGAGGCGGCTTGATTCGTCGGCATCAACCAAACATCGTCTACCAAGCCAGAGGCGAGGACCGTTTGAATGATCGTTAAGTGATGATTGCTGATCGGATTGAAATCATCGCGAAGCAGCCCTACCCGCTGCTTGCGATTGAGCCGTTGATAAACTTCCCGCCGCTCCTCGATACGATCCAAAGAGTCGCTTAGCAATTCACCTGGATCCCATCCGCTCTCATTGCACAATTGCAAGGTACTGGCGAGCAGGTCGCCGACACCTTGTCTCAAGCCTGCCAGATCTTGGCGTTTCGCGACACCGTTGGCTTGGCGTTGAATATCCCGCAGTCGCTCTTCCAAAGAAGTACGCCCAAAGGCCTCCAAAAAGACTGTGCGTATGCGTTGAATAATGGATTGCATGAAGTCCTTAACAACTCAGAGCTCGTGGATACAACACCTGCATTTTAGTCTATTCCCACTGCACAGTGGATGCTGCACATTCCCCGAATTGTCACGACTTCTAGGAGAACCTCCCCACAATCAGCTCATCGATTGTGCTAATATTCCCTCTGAAAAGTGGATAATGCCCCCTCCCAATTGGCTCTCGACCTAGCACTCCCAAGTGAAATTTAATTACACTGTGAAGGTAGGAAATGGGACAAGGCTCAGTGGAGAGAGCACAAGTGACGGTGGGGCTGGGTGTAATTATCGCGGCCTATTTCAGTCGCTTTGCCTAATCCCACGCGACTACTCGATCGGCTGTTCCAGTCGACTATTGCAGTCGGCTTTTTCGATCGACGACTCCAGTCGAACATACTGTCCAAACTGTTCCGCGCAAGACAACCGCATCGATTCGACTTCGTAACTTTTATTCATGAGCGAACGCAAACTATGAAAAAACTTCTTACCAACCGGCTGTTTGCTGTCGCTACCAGCAAATTTGCATTGCTGGCATCTGCTTCATTCTGCATGGCAGCAGAACCAACGATGCTCGATGTCTTGAAGTCCTGCCCCAAGACCGCCAACGCGTTCGTCCAGGGAGACTTGGTCGCTCTTAGGAAATTGACTCTTGGAAGCCCATTGCAGGCAGATCTTCCCAGCAATGTTACTCGTGTTCGCATCGCGGCAGAACTTGACCTCGAAGCCCTTCAGCCTGACTGGGAAATCGGTTACGCTGCCTTGGAAAAAATGCCTACCGCAGAAGCGATCGCGCAGCGAGAAGCCGGCTATGTTGACACGCTTGGAAATCGCTCCATTGTTTGGACTCCGAACGAACGCTACTTGATTCCTCTTGCGGACAACGTCTTATCGATCGTCCGTCCTGCCGATCGCAAGTTTGTTGGTCAATGGCTTAAGAAAGACCGCAGCAACGTCATCAGCCCATATTTGCAGCAGTGGGCCGCGACCGAATTGGCGAACTTCTCAACCCTGATTTCTGTCGACTTAGAAGATGTCGTATCGGCAGAAGTCCTCCTCGATAAGCTTCCTCGCGCGAAATCCCTCAATGGTCGAAACATTCAAGCCGTTGCAAAATCGATTTCGGAACTCAAGGGGATGTCCATCGAAGTCGCTAAGGATGCGTTGAACGCGAAGGTATCGATCGAATTCAAGTCCCCAGCGACAGAACTGCAACCGGTGGCGAAGGACTTCTTCGCAGAAGTCCTCGCAGTGCGAGGCATTTCGCTTGCCGAATACTCCAGCTGGCAAGTGCAATCGACAAACGAAGGAAAGACCTTTGTTTTCAGCGGCCCAATCTCAGCACAAACCCTTGACGATCTGCTTGGGATGTTCACTTTGCATCGCGGATCTTCCTCGGTGGAAGCGGCTTCCAACACGTCGACCACTCCCTCCGGTTCATCGGCTTCGACAAGCGGTTCATCGGCTCCGACGAGCGATAGCGTCATCGCAGAGAACACCAAGAATTACTTCAAGAAGGTCGTCAACACCGTCCACCGCGTCCGCGACTATTCGGCAAACAACACCGGTGAGCGAGCTCAATGGAACGGCAACATGGCGAACCGTATCGATGAGCTTCCCACGCTCGATGTCGATCCACAAATGGTCATGTTCGGGGCTGAAGTTGCCAAGGCACTTCGCAACAATATGATGTCGATGCAATTGGTCAATATTTCCCAAGGTGCGGCCGCCGTGGCAAACGATGCTGGTACCAGTGGATTTTCCACTGCAACCGCCGGCGGGACTTATGCCGGGTCCGGTGGTGGATATGGGGGCTACGGATACGGAAGTTACGGTAGCTACGGCGGAAACTTCGTCGATCCAAACTCGCCGGTAAAGTACTATCAGCTCGGCCAAGCGCGCGGTAACTCCTCTTTCAAGGAATTGATGGCTCAGCTAGAACAGTCCATCGCCGATATGCGCCGAATTATGACCGACAAATTCAAAATCCAATTCTAGAAATGCTTCCGAACTCCCAATCCATCCTCGACGAACTTCATTGGCGAGGACTGATCCACCAATCCACCGACGAGCAAGCTCTCCGCGAACAACTCAGTAAACCCACTGTGGTCTACGCGGGATTCGACCCTACGGCAGATTCCTTGCACGTCGGCTCGCTGCTACCTTTGATGATGCTGCGCCGCTTCCAACAAGCCGGCCACCAGCCCATCGCCCTCGTCGGCGGTGCAACGGGGATGATCGGGGATCCGAGCGGGAAGTCGGACGAACGACAACTCCTTTCGAAAGATGTTTTGGCTGCCAATGTTCGCGGCATCCAAAACCAAATGGAGCAATTCCTGGATTTCTCCGGATCGAATGCCGCCATCGTCGTAAACAACTTCGACTGGATGCAAAACTTCTCCTTCCTCGATTTTCTTCGTGACGTTGGGAAGAACTTCCCCATCAACGTGATGCTCACGAAAGATTCGGTGAAAAGCCGACTCGAACGATCCGACAGCGGGCTTAGCTACACCGAGTTTAGCTACATGCTGCTCCAAGCATACGACTTTGTCGTACTCGCGAAAAACCAAAACTGCCTTTTGCAAATCGGCGGAAGTGACCAATGGGGGAACATCACCGCCGGCATCGACTTAGGTCGACGCATGCTTGCAAAACACCTCTACGGATTGACTTGCCCGCTGCTGACTACCAGCGACGGAAAGAAGATGGGCAAGACCGAAAAAGGTGCGGTATGGTTGTCGGCAGATCGCACTAGCCCTTTTGAATTCTATCAGTACTTCATCAATGTCGCTGACGCCGATGTCCTTATGACGTTGCGATTCCTATCGGATGTAAGCGAAGAGCAGTACCGCGAACTTGAGACGAGCGTCAAAGAAAAACCGCACGAACGCGCCGCCCAAAATTTCCTTGCACAGTCCCTTACCCGACTCGTGCACGGCGACGCCAAGCTGCAAGCGGTTCAGCACGCGACGAAACTTCTGTTTGGCGCAGAACTCAGCGCGCTGACCCAAACCCAACTCAACGAGATCTTCCAAAACGTTCCAAGCCAAGAAGTCCCCCGAGACCGCTTGGTGAGCGGACTAGGTATTGTCGACGCCCTGTGCCTTGCAAGTCTCGCAAACAGCAAGAGCGAAGCTCGACGCTCTGTCACCGAAGGTGCAGCAAACGTGAACAACGTGAAGGTCACCACGCCAGACCGAATCCTCAACGAATCCGATCTCGCCGGTGATTACCTCATCCTGCGAATCGGCAAGAAACGTTACGGACTTCTTCGCTTCGCTTGATACACAGGCTTGGCCTTTGCCCGGTAGCAACGCCCCTCACACTACGGCGATATTTATATCCACGGCGTACGATCATGCGAATTGTTCATATCATCACACGCATGATCGTAGGCGGAGCCCAAGAAAATACTCGCTTTAATTGCTTGGACCTGGTCCGCGACTACGACGACGAAGTGACTTTGGTCACTGGCCCGAGTCTTGGTGCCGAAGGATCCCTGCTAGATAAATTCTCCGACCCAGATCTTCGCGTCGTGGAGATTCCGGAACTGATTCGTTCCATCCGACCTTGGACAGACTTCCAAGCTTACCGAAGACTTCGGTCGATCCTGAAAGATCTTCGCCCGGATGTCGTTCACACCCATAGTGCCAAAGCCGGCATCGTCGGTCGCGCAGCAGCTTGGTCTCTGAAGATCCCGTGCGTCGTTCACACAGTGCACGGCGCTCCTTTTCATCCCTACCAACCGTGGTTAGCCCGCAAGTCTTTTGAAGCTTGCGAACGCTGGGCCTCTAAACGCTGCCACAAACTTATCAGTGTCGCCGATGCGATGACAGATTTGTTGGTCGAAGCCAAAGTTGCTTCTCGAAGTAAGTTCCAAACGATCTATAGCGGAATGGACATTGAACCGTTTCTTCAAGCCGATCAGTTTCGGGATTCGGCACGCGCAGAGCTTGGGCTAGGTCCCGAAGATGTCGTCGTGGGAAAAATCGCAAGGCTCTTTAATCTCAAAGGCCACGAATATCTTCTAGAAGCGGCTTCCGGGATCATCGAAAAGAATCCGAACATCAAATTCCTCCTAGTAGGGGACGGATCTTTGCGAGCTTCGATCGAGCAGACCATCGCTTCGAAAGGTTTAGGCCGTCATTTCTTATTCACGGGGCTGGTTCCACCGACAGACATTCCGAAATGGATTTCCGCGATGGACATGCTCGTCCATGTATCGCTGCGAGAAGGACTAGCTCGAGCGTTGCCACAAGCATTGCTGGCTGGTAAACCGGTTGTTAGTTACGACATCGACGGGGCGAAGGAAGTCGTGTTGAACAACTCGACGGGCTTCCTCATTCCGCCAAAATCGATCGATGAACTTCAATCTGCGATCCTGAAATTGGCTTGCAATCCAAGCTTGCGTGCGGAGATGGGAAGTTACGGGCAATCGCGATGTTCAACGATATTCGATCACCGGCACATGACCCACCAGATCCGCGAACTCTATCAGACAGTATTGACGTCTTCGTAGGGTGCGGTGAAGCGGACTGCCGCATACTTCTTAAACCACTGCAACAACCCAACCACCTCCATCCCCTCCGCCCGGTTTAAACCACCGACCGCGAAACCCACCGGTCCGCGCGTAAAACCAACACAACATAAAAGGCTCTGGCTTTCTTTGCGTCTCTGCGTCTTTGCGTGAGCCTTTGCAACTTTATCCACAAGGCTAACCAACTCTTTGCACTTGATCACTTACCAAAGCAAAAGACCCGGGCTTTCACCCGGGTCTCTTTATTCTTGATTTGCACTTAACATACCTTTGAGGCAAGCTTAGTACATGTCGTGGTCGTGGCTGTGACCCTTCTTGCCATCATCCTTTGGCTTCTCAGCGATCAAAGCATCGCTGGTGAGCAACAAGGTGGAGACCGAAGCGGCGTTTGCCAAAGCGGTGCGCGTTACCTTGGTCGGATCGATAACACCGGCTTTGACCAAGTCTTCGTAGACGCCAGTCAGAGCGTTGTAACCGATGTTGCCTTTGGACTCAGCAACCTTCGAGCAAACGATACCGCCATCTTGGCCGGCGTTGTTCGAGATCATGGTCAAAGGAGCGCGGCAAGCACGCAGAACGATGTTGTAACCGGTGACTTCATCTTGCGAGAGGTCTTCACCCGGGGTGACTTGAGTCGAAGCACGCAGCAGAGCCACACCACCACCAGGAAGAATTCCTTCTTCGATCGCAGCGCGGGTTGCATGCAACGCGTCTTCAACGCGTGCCTTCTTCTCTTTCATTTCGCTTTCGGTTGCAGCACCGACGTTGACTTTAGCAACACCACCGGCGAGCTTCGCGAGTCGCTCTTCGAGCTTTTCTCGGTCGTAGTCGCTCGAGGTGTTTTCGATTTCGCGGCGGATTTGATCGATCCGAGCCTTGATTTCGCTAGCCTTACCAGCACCTTCGATGACCGTGGTGTTTTCTTTGTCGATGATGACTTTCTTCGCACGACCCAGATCCGAAAGGGTCAGCGAATCGAGCTTCTTACCGAGGGCTTCGAAAACAGGAATCGCACCGGTGAGGATACCGATGTCTTCCATCATCGCCTTGCGACGATCGCCGTAGCCAGGAGCTTTAACAGCGGCTACGTTGAGGGTACCGCGAAGGCGATTGATGACCAACGTCGCCAAAGCTTCGCCGTCAACATCTTCAGCGATGATCAACAATGGCTTGTTTTGCTGAACAACTTGCTCGAGCACAGGAACGAGTTCCTTGATGTTCGAAACCTTCTTTTCGTAGACCAAGATGTAAGCGTCTTCGAGGACACATTCCATCGCGCCGGAATCGGTTACGAAGTAAGGGGAGAGATATCCACGGTCGAACTGCATACCTTCGACGAATTCGAGCTCATCGTGCAAGCTCTTGCCTTCGTCGACGGTAACAACGCCGTCCTTGCCAACTCGCTCCATCGCATCAGCGAGAAGGTTACCGATAGCGCGATCGTTGTTTGCAGCGATCGTTGCGACGTTCGCCATTTCGGCTTTGTCTTTGATCTTGATCGACATCTTCTTGAGTTTTTCAGTGATGTCGGAAACGGCTCGCTCGATACCCGACTTCATTTGAATCGGATTGACACCGGCGACAACGGCTTTGAGGCCTTCGTTGAAAATCGCTTCGGCCATCACCGTTGCGGTGGTTGTCCCGTCACCAGCGACGTCGCTCGTCTTCGATGCGACTTCGCGAACCATGCGGGCGCCCATGTTCTCATAGACGTCTTCCAAATCGATTTCCTTGGCAACCGTCACACCGTCTTTGGTCACGGTTGGGCTACCGAAAGATTTTTGAAGAATGACGTTTCGACCGCGAGGGCCCAAGGTCACTTTAACCGCGCGTGCCAACTTGCTCACCCCGCGACGAATCGCTTCTCGGGCTTCTTGATCGAATGCAATGATCTTTGCCATAGTATGCTTTTGCTCCTGTTGAGGTTCTTTATCTTTGAAAAGCCGGAAATCAAATCCCGGAACTTGAATTTGCAGGTGGACGGATGAACCGAACTAGCCGAGGACAGCTAGGACTTCCATCTCGTTCATCAACAGGTACTCTTCCCCATCGATTTCAATCGACTCACCTGCATAGCTTGTGAAGAGAACGTGATCGCCCACCTTCACTTGCAACGCATTGCGACTGCCATTCTCCAAGACACGGCCGTCCCCGACGGCGACAATCTTGCCACGCGTTGGTCGATCCTTGGCACTGTCGGGCAGATAAATCCCACCAACCGTCTTCTCAGAAGAAACCTCACGCTGAACCACGATGCGATCCCCCAAGGGAACCAGCTTGACCTTGCTCTTCTCTTTAGCAGCAGCCATCTACACAACTCCGTAGTCAAAACGAACGATTCATGGGATACGCCAAAAAGGCATACGAAAGTTTCAAGCCACCCTAAAGAGCAATTCGCGTGCCAGTCAGCATTCGCGTAACACCTTCTCACATAAAATCTGCCGCATGCCCCCTCCCGGGCATTGTGAACCGCCGTTCAGATAGTCAGAATACTTTCGCTTGTGAATCCTTTCGAAGGACCGGTTCCTGCCGCGATGGCGATCCTCAGGAAAAAGCTCGCCAAACGCAGCGTGGCCGGTAAGTAAGCCAAAAAACGTTGAGCTGTCCGGAAAGGGACGCCAAGCGGGGACATCAAGACAGTTCGGGCGGCCAATTCGGTCAGCCAGTGGAAAATCATTAGGGGGCGGAAAATGCCGATAAAAGTCAGTTGCCAATGCGGCACCAATCTCAACGTTCCCGATGCGGCGGCTGGCAAGAACGTTAAATGCCCGAAGTGCCAGAAAGTAATCGCAGTCCCGGGTGCTCAGCAAAAGCCGGCAACGGGGGGCAAGACCGCCCAACCCGCCAAAAGTGCGGTTGGTGCGAAGCCTGCTGCGGCGGCGAAAGCCCCCGATGCACTTGCAAATCTCTTTGAGTCTGCCGGCCTGAAGAAGCGAGAGGGTACTTTTTGCCCGGCGTGCGACCGCGTCCTGGCTCCCGGGACTGCCATTTGCGTCGGATGTGGTTTCAACCTCGAAACCGGGGCAAAGATTGAAGGATTTGAGGTGGAAACTAAAGAGTTTGGGGACAAACGCCTTGTTGAAGCCGCAGAGATGATGAGACGAGAGGCGGACACGGAAAAACGCTTGCTCTCTGCCGGCATGCCTTGGTGGATGATGTTCGCCGTTATCCTTGGGGTATTGTTCATGATGACCGCCATCCTGCTAAAGATGGACGTCAAAACCTCCGGACAAACATCGAGCATCGCTGCAATCGCGAGGCTTCAGCGAGCGAACGTTATTCCGGTTATCGCCTTCTCCGTCGGGGGTGGAGCGGCCCTTGTTGCACTCTTCTCATTGCTTGCGATAAGCCTTGGAGCTTTCAAAGAATCGGTCAAACAAGGCCTTCTGTGCCTTTTGATCCCTCCTTATGCCCTGTACTACATGTTCTCGCGCATGAGAGAGAGAAAGCTCGGGAACGTGGTGATGATTTTCTGCCTCGCTGCCGTGCTGGCCGGTGCTTGCCTGGGTTACTCGTTGCCGAAGATCTAGTTCACTAACAGGCCAAAGAAATCCCCCGAATTCCCAGGGTAGCCCTATTGGCTAGATTGCCAGCGCGTCAGGCTTGGTTTACTCTATACCTGTTCGTATTTCAACATTTTCAGGTACTTTTCATAAGGCTGTTCGATGGCAACCTATCGACGCATCACTGTAATGGAAGACGGGGGAGTCTCCATCGTTCGTTTCGTGGACAAGAAAATTGTCGACTCCGGCACAATTGAACAACTTGGCGAAGAACTCAGCGCCTTGGTGACCGTCGAGAAAAAGAACATGCTGTTGCTGAACTTCGACACCGTCGAGTTCATGTCCAGCGCGGCACTTAACAAGCTGATTTCTTTGAACAAAAAAGTCAAAGATGCCGCAGGGCGATTGAAACTCGCTTGCCTTCGCCCAGAGATCGAAGAAGTCTTCCGCATCACGCGTTTGGATCGAGTTTTCGACCTGCGCAAGACGCAAGAAGACGCACTCGCTGCATTCAAACTCTAAACCTCACCCGTCCCTCATGGGGTGCTTGCGATGAGCAGTCGGCAACCGATTTGGTCGTGCGATAAAAACTTGCCAAGCGACCTCGATGCAGGCCATGGTTGCATCGAGGAACTGATGGCTGCGATCGAAAAAGCAGGATGGGAAGGGCGTGACGTCTTTCACATCCAAATGGCCATCGAAGAAGCCGTCGTCAACGCGATCGAGCACGGCAATAAACGGGATCCCAGCAAGCTAGTTCACGTTGTTTTTAACGTGTACGACGACTCAGTCACTCTCAGCGTGACAGATCAAGGCCAGGGATTCGACCACCAAAATGTTGCAGACCCGACTGTCGAAGAGCACCTCGATCAGCCCCGCGGACGTGGCGTAATGCTCATCCGCGAACTGATGACCGAAGCTAAATACAACGACAAAGGGAATAGTGTTTGGATGCGGAAAGAAAAGTCCGCTTCGGAAAACTAGGTTCCGATTCTCCCGTTGACGAGCGTCAGCGCGATCCAAAAACTAACTAGCAGCAGCAACCAGACGATATCTAAAAAGTGCCAATACACGGCACAAAAGCGAAGTCCGATCGTTCTCTCGTGATCGTAGCGATCCGCTAGCGCATTTTTTGCAGTCCACCACAAACCGATCACTCCCCCTACAACGTGCGCGGCATGCAAAAATGCCAGTATGAATGTGTATCCGTAGGCACTTTCGTTGCGAGTCGGTGCATCGGCGAGACCTATAAGCAAACGGTTCATCCCGTCGGACTGAATAAATAGGAATCCAATTCCCATCACGCACGCTGCAACGACCAGCCGCTTAACTTGAACATTCCGGTCGCGACGCGCCGCCCTTAATCCCCACTCTAAACAGACCGAGACCCCGATAAGAAGCAAGGTTGAGGGGATAAAGCTCCAAGGGAGGATCAACGGTTGTGTGATCGCCCGCTCCGATTGCAATCGCATCGCGATGTAGACAACATAAAGCAAGATGCTGGCGAAGAAAAACACCCCGAGCGAACCGATCAACAGCCACACTCCTTGCATCGCCCTAGCATCGACCGGCAAATCCTGTCGGCGAGCCCGAATCGCAGTCCCCCGGGCCTCAATCTCTCCGGTTGCTATTCCACTCAAGTTCGGCGGCAGCCCTTGATCCATATTGCCAACATCGCTTTCTGACAATTTTGTCCACCAAACTCTTTTGCTAAATCTGTTGTAAGTTCACCCTTGAGTGCAACCGCACAAAAACATCCTACCAAACAATCTTCAGGCGGCGAAATGCATTAAGTCGTCCCTGACTGCCTGTGATAACCGCGATTCTCTTAGGAAAATCAACGAATCCACCCCTATTCCCGGAATAATACCAGCATTCCGACTTTGCGGATGGTACGGATTTTTCGATACGGTTTACCTAAACCGATTCAACTTCACCGAGCGATAGTTCCGATACTAGCAGCACAAACCGATCTGGTGCGCCTTGGATACATGGATTCCAGGGCCTGGAACTTAGAGGAACGGTGGGAAATTGACTATGTCCATTTTGCAACGAACTTTGCGAACGTTTGTGCTTGCAGCGGCAGCCATGGCTGGACAGCTTGGGTTCGCCGATAGCGGTTACCATCCGTTCTCCGAACCCGTGGATTTCGATCCTGACTGGCAGCTTTTCGCTCCCATGCAGCTACAAGACGTTGAAGACTTGACTGCACGGCAACGTGCACCGCATGGCCTGTATTTAACTTACGACCGGGTTTACACCGGCATGAGCCGACCCGAGAATCGTGGGGACACGTATGTCATGGATGCCACATGGGGCAACCGTTGGGACTTCGGTTGGATGAACCGTCGCGAAAGCGGCTGGTCTTTCTCCTACCAGAACGTCAACGGTCCGAACGTGTACAACGGATATGAGCAACTTCGCCTTAATGGGTACACCGATTCCCAAGTTGACGATGATGCGGATCCACCATTCTTCCGCCCAACCGTGTTCGATAATGACCCTTACACGCTTGAACGAACCTACAATGTTCTGCAAAGCGTCAACGTGGGGAACTACACAAGCTTTGAAGCCAATAAGACTTGGCGGCTAGAGCCATATCGCTACGGTGGAATGATCGAACCATTGATCGGTCTTCGCTACGTGAAATTCGTCGATACCGCCCGCAATGACGATTATCGCACGTTCCTGGCGACCGACATCCTCGATCCGACCACGATCGTAGGTGAAGCCGAAGTCTATACCAATGATTTGGTCTGGTCCCGAAACGATATGGTCCTCGGACAGCTTGGTTTTAGGTACTTCCGCAAGATCCGTCGCTGGAATTTGTCGAGCGACTTCAAGGTCTTCGCAGGGCATACCTTCCAAAGCCAAGAGGTTACTCGGTTGGTTACCACGACCCTGTACGAAGAAGACCCAGGCATTGGCGATGAGCCAATCTTCGACGGGGATCACACAGGAACCTCCTTTGCTTCTCGCAAGAACAACGAGACTCCGGTCGGATTCGACCTGCGAACCGAAGGTGCCTTCAATGCGACCAAGCACATTGACCTTCGAGTCGGATTCCAACTCGTGTATTTCGGACAAGGTGTTTGGCGGGGTGCAACGCTCGGACAAGGCAACAACTTCGACACCAACCAACAGTTGGTCATGCCAGGTCTGACCTTCGGTTTCGCGATCAATCGCTAACCGATCCGAATCCCACCAAGTTCCAACTTTACAAGCGAGCCGAAACCGGCTCGCTTGTTTCGTTAATACAAGCAAATATCCCAAGATGCTGTTGTCAGCTTGGGTGGAAAAGTGCTACAAGCCCTCGGTCAAGTGCCCGACTGAAATCCGAACTGCCGACCTGAACCGTAGCAACCGCTCACTTTGCAAGGAATGCTGGAATGCTCACCAAAGCAACCAAACGAGTCGACCCGAGCTTTCGCGTCTCGCTCCTCCCTGCTCTCGTGCTCGGAACTGCAATTTGTTGCTTGTTCTATTTCCTGATACTTCTTCCTCCGCTGCGAAGTCCCATCGTCATACGGTATGCATTGTGCCACTGGGTCGCGGTCGCCTCCGCATGGCTCTTTTGCACCGCAAGCATCGTACTGTTCCAAAAATTGCTTGTAGTACGCAGACAACATCAGCTTGCAACCAAAGCAGAAGCTAGCCTCGATGCATTGGTTACTCAGCGCGAGTCTTGGGAATTAAATCCAACGATGGATTCATTCCAACGCTCGATGGCCGTTCAATCTCTATGGCGTATGCAACCGAATGCCGTTCAAAGATCCTGGTATGGCCAGCGGATCAGCGATGTGCTTGATCGCCAAGTCGAACGACGATCGATCCGTCGGCTTGATGAAGATCTTCAAGCCACTTCGGACAGAGACGCAGACTCGCAGCACGCCAGCCTAGCAATGGTTCGCATCAATTGTTGGGCGATGCCAATGCTTGGGTTTTTAGGAACCGTTATCGGTATCTCCGATACCCTTGGACAGATGGATGCTCAAGCGCTTGCGAGCGGATCGCAAGATGCCATGAACAGCCTAACGAGCGGTCTCTACGTCGCGTTCGACACCACCGCAGTTGGCTTGGTTTTGACCATGGTCGCAATGTTCATGCAATTCTTCGTGCAACGCGCAGAAGACTCGCTGATGCAACGTATCGATCAAGGAACCGCGTCCTACATGCACCGCTGCCTTGCCGAGCAAGACCACTCCGACACCAGTGATGTAGAAGCATCGCTGCGGCTCATTGCACAGCGATTGATCGAGTCGATGCACAGCATCGTCGATCGCCAAGCCGATTTATGGAGAGATAAACTTGATGAAGCACACTCAAGCTGGAACTCACTCTCCGAACGGACACAAAGTCTTTCGCTCAACACGATTAAACAAGCTCTTAGCGAATCGATGGCGGAACACAGATCCGCCATGCACGATGACTTAGCCCGCCTCGTGCGACTACAAAGCGACGGTGCCACGCAAATCGATCAACGACTTCAGCAATGGCAAACCACCATCTCCGAGCAAGCCCGCGTTGCACTGCGGCAATTGCAGGAAATGAATCGAAACGCGGAGCTTCTCGAGAAACTGCTCCAATCAAGCCAGTTGGTGGAGGCCATGCAGCAGCCATTGCAATCGACACTCGAACGAATGACCGAAGTTGATCGGTTTCATGAAGCCGCAGTGGGCTTGAGCGAAGCGGTGATGGTTCTCAACACCCAGTTGCAGCGATCCGGACACGTCGGACGCCAAACGGTTCGACGACGATCGGCCAATAATACTGTAGATAATAATACTGTGCAGGATTCCGTCGCACCCCAATTCGAAGAGCAAGAACCTGTCGTGCTGCGATTTGAAAACCACCAAACCGCGCAGCAACAAAAAGCCGCGCTGCAATTGGACTCTAATGAGACTTCCCTCAACGAATCCTCTGGACGCGACGAGAGACAAGTCGGATGAGCAAGCGATCGAGGAAAGCGACCGATTACAGCCCATCGACCTTTCCGTTCCTCGCCGTGCTTCTGTGCACGATCGGGGCATTGGTACTAATTCTAGCCATCACGGTCGTCCACTCTCGAGCCTCCGCCAACAAAGCTGCTGAATTGGAACTCGGTGAATCCATCGAGGAAGTTAAGGAGCAATCAGACTTCCTCGTATCCGTCTCTGAGGAATTACAAGCTCGACGCGAACGTCTGAAAAAAGAGCTTGAACGGCGCCGCCGAGAATTGAGTCACATCGAAGACCACATCGATCGACTCAGGAAAGACTTAACGCAGTTACAGAGTCAATCAGAGCAAGCTCATACGGTTGCGGCAGAAGCAATTGTCGCTGAGAAAGAGAACAAGATTGCCGAGTTGGAAAAACAGTTAGAGGCCAAGAAGCAAGACTTGGAGAAAACGATTGAGGAACGCAAGGATCAGAAACCTGCGTTTTCGATCATTCCCTACGAGGGCCCGAACGGAACAGCCCGTCGTCCCGTTTACCTTGAATGCCGCGCCGATGGTTTAGTGATACAGCCCGAGGGAATTACCCTGTCGCTTCAGGAGCTAGCTCCACCGCATGGGCCGGGCAATCCGCTTGATGCAACTCTTAGAGTATTGCGCACTGCTTACCAAGCAAAGGATCAGGTATATGGAATCACCACACCTCCCTATCCACTGCTTATCGTTCGTCCCGATGGAATCAACACCTATGCTTTGGCGCGTGCCGCGATGGCCGGTTGGGATGATCAGTATGGGTATGAGTTGGTCGAAGCCGAAAGAGAGTTAGCGTTTCCCGAAGGCTTACCAGGCTTAACCGACGAGCTTCAAAAAACATTGATAGCAGCAAAGCAAAGGCAACAGGCATTGATTGCTAGCTTGCCAGCGCGACTTCGTCGAGATCCGTTTGACTTGAGCGACCAGCACAGTTGGGACGACGAAGGCGCACAGGGAGGTGCCAAGCCGTCAGCAGACAGAGTTGCTAGCAACAACGCGAATGGAGGAGATGAGTGGGGTGATGTGGAGGAGGACACGGGTCGTTGGAAGATGTTGCGAGAGGTAGCTGGAGGGCAGCAGGTTCAACCCTCAGTGCGAGGGGTATCGAGTCGCGATTTTGCCGCGACGCGACCTGAAAACCAACAAAAAACCAGCGAAAACGGCGCGCCAACCGGGGACAGTCCCCGAACCGCACTCAACCCAGACCCCTATTTCGAGGGGGCAACAGGTGGCCAGATGGGAGGCAATCCCCAGATGGGATTCTCCCAACCAGGGCTTGGTGGAGGCACCTCTTCAGAGGAGTTCCTCTCAGCAGGGAATGCTGGCAATGCTCAAGGCCCCTCGGGTGCAGGAGACCAAGGTGGCTCCGTGGCTCAAACTGGCCCGCAACAATCCTCCAATGCTAGCTCATCCGCAAACCGTTTCTCTTCGGGCGCCAGCTCTGGATCCTCCGGCGGTGCATCAAGCTTGGTCGCAACCGATCCGAACTCGCAACAAAATGATGTTCAGCAAAGCGATGCCATCCGCGAACAGAACATGAAGCAATCCGGAGCCGAAGCTAAGCCTTGGGAATCGAACAGCACGCGGCAGAATAATTCACCGGTTGCATCTGGCTCGAACAACCAAGGATCGGACCAGGCTTCGAAGCAAGGGGCGGGCAATGGGTCACGCAGTTCGACCTCTAACCGCACTCCGGATTCTGATCTTAAACCGATCAGCATATCGGCAGGCAAGGACTGGGCAACAACCCGGATGGACAACCGTTCCACTCCTGTAACTCGCCCTGTGCGAATCATTGTCTTGGACGATCGCTGGTTGCTTCGAAACGAAGAGAACCCGTCCAAGTACGACATAGAGATTTTGTTGGAACAAGGTCCTCAGGTTGCGGGCTCGCAACTCAAAGAAGCTCTTCGCGATCGCGTGGAGTCGTGGGGGCCTTCGCTTCCGGGTGGATATTGGGCGCCGGCACTTACTGCTGAGACGGCTTCCGATGCCCAAAGAAGTCTTGCCCGCTTGCAACGCTTGCTTGATTCAAGCGGCGCGATCCTTCAAGTCCAGCCGTTGACTTCTCCTTCTCAACCCAAACGTTGATTGCTTAAATGACGCGACGAAAAGACGAAGATATTGGGATCGGCGACGACGCGTTTATGGATACCATTGCCAACCTCGTTGGCATCATGATCATTCTTGTGGTCATCGTCGGCGCACGTGGATACTCCTCAGCGAAGTCCCAGGCAAAAGAGACTCAACAAGATAAACTCGAAGACCTACAGGCTCCTCTCGAAGTCGCGAAAAACCTCGAACGCGACCTTGAGCAACTCTCCGAAGAGCTTGTTAAATATGACGCCGAAGTCACCTACCGCAATGCAGAACGATTATCGCTTGTGGATCGAAAGACGATGGCTGAGCATTCCCTCTCGCTCGCTGTTGAGAAACTCGACTCGAATTCCAAGCAAGCCATGCTCTTCGAGACACGCATCTCCGAGTTGTCTTCCGAATTAGAGAAGCTGACTCGTCAACAAGGGGAGCTTCCCGAGTCCGATCGTCCGGTTGTTGCCCTGCAACATTTGCCCACACCGATGGCGAAAACCGTCTTCGGAAAGGAGCTTCACGTGATGCTTCGCGACCACCGAGTCACCGTGATCCCTTGGGATACTTTGATTGACCAGTTGAAAGCTCAGGTTCGCACAAGTGTTGCGAGGCAAGCGAATCGGCCGAAAATCGAGGACACCCTCGGCCCGATCGACGGGTTTATGATGCGGTATCGACTCCTATCGAAGGCTGGGTTGATGAGCGACGGTCGCGTAGCGGCCATGGGCCGAATGGTCGAGCTTGAACGCTTTGAACTCGAACCGACTCCGGAGATCTATCACGAATCCGTCGCGCAGAGCCTCGCGCCCGGAGGTCGCCTCAGAACGGAGCTCGACGCGAGTCGCTCAGGACACACCACTGTGACCGTCTGGGTCTACCCGGAGAGCTTCTCCGAATACCGAACGCTTCGCGACCAACTCTTTCAAGAAGGCTTCCTCTCGGCAGCCCGTCCACTTCCGAAAAACATGCGGATCGGAGCGAGCCCCAACGGATCAAGCAGTGCCGCCCAATAGCACTTCCCAGTAGCACTTCCCAGTAGCACTTCCTAATAGCACTTCCCGTAGCTGCCCAGAAGCAATCCCGACGAAACCCAGCAAATGGCTCAGCCAGCTTGCCATCAATCATTTTACCTGCGATTGCTTTTCTGACCCCTGTGGAGCATAATCCGTAGGGGAGGGTCTGCAAAATCTGGCTCGAGGGCAATTTCGTTTTGCCCCCGTTTGCAACGACCTTGACCTTATGTGTGTTCGTGGAGCCCCTGTGGCTGCTTTCAGCGATTTTACACCCCGAAGAGCTCTTTTGCCCCCAACCGACAGCACTTCCCCGTGGTGCAGATTGACGGGCCAAAGCCTCGCGCTCATCGCGAAACTGGTAAGTGGATTTACCGTACGATGGGTGGGTGCTGAACCCGACACTCGCCAGCGTGTCTACTTTGCCAACCACACCAGTCACCTTGACGCAGTTGTCCTATGGGCCTGTTTACCGGGCCAATTGCGACAACTCACCCGCCCCGTCGCGGCTCAAGACTATTGGGGGCAGAGCCCCTTCCGACGCTTCCTCGCTAGCTCTTTTAACGCGATTCTCATCGATCGCAAGGAAATCAAAGTCCACCAGAGTCCTGTGGAATTGATGCTTCGAGAAATCGGGACGACTTACTCTCTGATCGTATTCCCTGAAGGAAGCCGCGCGATCGACGGCGAAATGGGTGAATTCAAAAGCGGCTTGTACTACCTAGCTAAAAAGCGACCAGACTTAGAACTCGTCCCGGTCTACATGGACAACATGAACCGGATCCTTCCCCGCGGCGAGTATATGCCAGTTCCATTGCTTAGCTCCATCTCCATCGGGACACCGATCTTCTTAGAGCCAAAAGAAAGTAAAGTAGACTTTCTTAACCGTGCGATGCGCAGCGTCAAAGCGCTCAAAGAACGCTAAGCTTCAGGGCGGCTTTCTCAACCTCTCTTTCATTCTCTGGAACTCATGAAAAAGCCTAGTACCGGAAAATCCAACTCAAAGCGTTCTCCATCGAACTGGCTTCCCTGGGTCTTGATCGGAACTTGTGTCGGAGGTGCAGCAGGTCTCCTCTGGGCTTTAGGGCCAAACACCAAACCGGAGAATGACCGCGAATCCGTTTCCCAAGCGAAATCGAGCGCAGGCAGTTCCGATACCTATGGTTTTCAACCCACTCGCCTCAATCCAGGTAAACCATCCGCGCAAGCCCCTGAGGGGATGGTCTGGATCCCCGGTGGAGAATTCTCGATGGGTAGCGACCACCGCAGCGAATCGCTATGCGGATTGCCCGGCATCACCAACGACGCAGTTCCCATCCACCGTGTTTACGTAGACCCTTTTTGGATGGATGCAACAGAAGTCACAAACGCTCAATACAAAGCGTTTGTGGAAGCTACCGGGTACGTCACCGTTGCCGAAATTAAACCCACGGCCGAGGAATTCCCAAATGCTCCGCCGGAAAACCTAGTTGCAGGTTCGACAGTCTTTCGTCCCACCAATGGCCCCGTGGAACTTGATAACTACCTTCAGTGGTGGTCGTACGTACACTCGGCTGACTGGCGGCATCCAACAGGTCCTGAGAGCAGCATCGAAGGTAAAGACGATCACCCAGTCGTCCAAATCGCTTATGAAGACGCTGAAGCTTATGCAAAGTGGGCGGGCAAGAGACTACCCACCGAAGCCGAGTGGGAATTCGCCGCCCGCGGAGGTCGCGCAGGTGAACTCTACGCTTGGGGAAACCAAATCCAAATCGATGGCAAATACCAAGCGAACATCTACCAAGGTCGCTTCCCGGTCGCGAAAGGCGATTCGGGGCTTGATGGGTTCGTCGGTATCGCCCCAACCAAACAATACGCACCCAACCCCTTTGGTCTCTACGACATAGGAGGCAACGTTTGGGAATGGGTAAGCGACTGGTATCGCCCCGACTACTACGCACGCTTGAACTCGACGGGTAAAGTCACTCGCAATCCGCAAGGACCCGATGAGAGCTTTGATCCAGTCGAACCCGATCAGAAGAAAAGGGTTCACCGAGGGGGTTCCTTCCTCTGCAGCGATCTGTACTGCACGCGCTACATGGTCGGTACACGTGGCAAGGGTGAAGTTCGCACGGCGAGCAATCATTGCGGCTTTCGCTGCGTGAAAGATGTAACCGACACTAAGCCTCAATAAAAAAATCCCGCAGGAAATGTCTTGGACACATTCCTGCGGGATCTGATTTCTTAGCTTTGCATACCCTATGCAGCAGAGCTTGGTCGCAGATCGTTCGCAACTCCTAGACTTAGGAGTCACCGTATTCGCGAGTGGTCAAAATACCTGGTTGTGGAACTGGATAAATTCCTTCAGCATTCGCTTTCACAGGTGCTGGGCTCTCATAGGTCATCGTATCGAGACCGGGAGCGAATTCATGTTCGCAATTGAGCATGTCATCGTAAGTGATCTCAACACCGGTATGAGCAGCCATCCGCCCCATACTTGTGACCAAGCTCGCTTTCACCCCTCGCTCAACTTCGTTGTAAGGTAGGTCTTTGCGAATCGCATTGATCAAGTCGTTCCACTCCAATTGGTATGGATTTGGCTCGTTTGGTGGACCTTGCCAAACGATGTTATTACGGGTCATGCTTTGCCCCGAATAGATCTTGCACTTCGCAGGTGCGTGACCTGAAGCGGAGATAACGGCACTTCCCTTCGTTCCGTGTGCGAAACTAGCAAATTCATTTCGGCAACCTGGAATAGTACGTCCGTTGACGAACATCTTCGCTCCATCGCCGAAGGTATACTCGATGGAATAGGTATCGAAGTTTTGGTCGACGCAATCGTTACGATAATGTCGTCCACCGGAAGCGATCGCACGTACGGGCCAATCTTCCTTCATCCAGCAGCATTCATCGATGTTGTGGATCAAGAAATCGCTGACCGCTCCACCGCTAGCCCAGAGGAAGCCGTGGAAGCGACTGATTTGAAAGAGCAACTCGCTCTTCATGTCTTCAGGCTTCTTCGTTACCGCTGCCGAGCCGGTTGGGCCGGCCATTCGGTAAGCTCGCAGCATCATCAAGTCGCCGATCTCGCCGTTGCGAATACGGTCGAGCAACTCGCCGCGAACCACGCAGTGTCGGCACATCAATCCCACGCCGACCTTCAAGTTGCGCTCGACGGAAAGCTTGCCGAGTTCAAACATTCGCTTGCTCGTCGGTCCATCGACCGTCACGGGCTTTTCCATGAAAACGTTCAAACCCTTCTCGATTGCGTACTTGAACATCACCCAACGAAACGCTGGAGGCGAAGTCAAGATCGCAATATCACCAGGACGCAGCGTATCCATGGCTTGCTTGTAGCCATCGAAACTTACGAACTGCCGCTCCTTAGGAACGTCCACTTTCTTAGGGAAGTTTTCTTTGAGCTTCGCGTAGCTGCTGCTCAATCGGTTCTCGAAAACATCGGCCATCGCGACGAGTTCAATTTCGCCGTTGTCGACTTGCAAAGCATTTTCAGCAGCCCCGGTACCGCGGCCACCGCATCCGATCAAAGCTACGCGGATCTTATTGTCTTCGGCTGAGTGAACCGAACGTGCGAGTGCACTGGTTAGCCCAGCAGCAGCGGCCAGACTAGTCCCCGCTTTGATGAAACCTCTTCGATTCGAGCCCTTATCGCTCGAATCGCTTGTTGTATTGATCACTTGTGTCATGGAACTTGCTCCAATTCTTGATGGAAAGGAAAATAGACGAAATGGATTTCTGCTTGTTCAACGAACAAGCTGTTCAATTAATTAAAAATCGATGACATGCATTATCGTTCGAGAGGAACTGGCCGCTCCTTTTGGATCGGCTCGGAATACTCCCAAAACTTGTTCTTCTCTTCTTCACTAGGCTCTTGCAAAGGTCGCACGACCCGGAACCCTACGTGCAGTGCATCGGTGAGATACCAAATGCTTACCGGAGACTGCGGATCTTGCGCGATCCAGTCTTCGGTAGACCCTTCTCTCGCCGAAGAACGTAGCGTCACTGCATCCTTATCCCAACCTCCACCTCGAACGACTCGAGGATAGAGCGTCTGCGGAACAAACAATGGATTGCTCTTGGCTAAATCCGGCTTGTAACCATCCGGTGTGTGCTGGTCGAGAACCCACTCAGCAACGTTGCCGTGCATATCGTGAAGCCCCCAAGGGTTTGGTTTCTTCAAACCAACCTTGTGGTATCCTTCACCCGCGTTATCGGCAAACCAAGCGTAGTTTTCTAACTCTGCGGGATCATCACCGAACGAGTAAGCGGTTTGCGTTCCTGCTCGACATGCGTACTCCCACTCGGCTTCGGTCGGCAGACGATAATATCTGCCGGTCTTGCGAGAGAGCCATTTGCAGAATGTCCTTGCGGCATGCTGCGTCATGCAAATCGCCGGATAACCGTGCTTGCCCATACCAAAGGTCATGTCGGTATAGGGTTTGGTCGGCTGACTCTTTTGAAACTCATCCGCCAACTCATCGCGCGGGGTCGCTTGGACTTTGTTTACTTCGCGATAGAAGACATCGAGATCCGACATCCAAACATCGTAAGAATCCCAAGTCACTTCGAACTTCGCCATCCAAAACGGTCCGACTTGAACCTCATGGACAGGACCTTCATCCGCGTTGCGTCCAGCTTCGGAATCCGGACTTCCCATCCGGAAACTTCCACCGGGAATCGGCAACATCTCGATCTTGGCAGCCGAATGCTCGATCTTTTCAACGTACGGTTTCATCTCTTTCTCAGAGCCCGCCGAAGCATCCGGAATTTCTAAAACCGATCGAGCACTTCCTGCCGAGGCTTCCTGAGCACAAGCCGAATCCGGCCCGCAGAAAGCTGTCCAGAGCATCGAAGGGCAAATCCCCATTGCGATCCATCCAAAACGAACCGCATGACGAAACAATTGTCGCTTCAAAACCATCCCTTTCATGATCGAGTATGTCCCCTCGTCGCTAGTAACTTAGTTAGCCGAAGGCAAAACAAACCTAGTTAGCCGAGGGCAAAACAAACCTAGTTAGCCGAAGGCAAAATTTCGATATTTCGGAACTTAACCGGATCGGAGTGACCGGCAAATCCGATGTGACCGCTCGCACGATCTTTGCCCGGATGCGGAGTGTTAGCCATGTATTCATTGACGGTCGCCAAGTCGGCATCAAGGATCTTCGTTCCATTCAATTCCACTTGAATCTTCGACCCGTTGACCGTGACGACTTGATGATTCCATTGCCCAGTCGGACGCAAATAACCTCGTTTTGCAGCCACCATACCGTAAGCGCTCGCATGTGCTTGTCGCGCATCGATGCTCTTGTAATTCGGATGCGCATCATCGAGGACTTGCAATTCCGTCATACCGACGTAAGCCGCATCTCCGTGACGTTGATCCTTCGGTAGTTGTTCAAGTTCCTCTGCACTTGGGTAGCGAATCGCCAAACCGTTGTTGCCGGCAGGAGGAAGTTGAAAATCAACGCGGAACACAAAATCACCGTAACTCTTTTCGGAGTACAGTACACCACCTTTGCCTTGCAGGCACTGAACTGCACCTTCGGTTACGGTGTAGTTACCAACCGCACCCTTCCAACCAGCCAAATCTTTTCCATTGAAAAGTACGTCGAACTTTTTGCTGCTCTTCGACAACTCTTCGTCTTCAGCCTTGCGCAAAATTTCATTGGCTTCCTCAGCGCTGAACTCCTGCAACTTTACATTCTTGAAACGAATCTCAGCTCCGTGCGTTTGCAGTTGAATCGGGCCGCGTTGAATCAACGGTTGCCCAGGGGCGAAGTAATCATGGAGCCTTGCATTGACCACAACCGGCTTGTCGTTGAGCCACACCCAGCATCGCTCTCCGACCAGACGCATCTTCATCGTGTTCCATTGACCTACAGGATTATCCGCACGGACCAATGGATCTTTGCCAGCCCATCCCGCTGGATTGTTCCAAAGCCCGCCGCTTCCCTTCTCGTTACCGTTCTTGCGATTGTTCTCTGCATCCGGATCCCAGATCTGAACTTGAGGTATCCCTCGAAGATAAATGCCGGAATCGCAATCCTTGACGATTCTGTAATCCAACATCAAATCGAAATCGCCGAAGTCCGCATTGGTCGAAAGATAAGCTCCCTGTCCATCGTTGACGATCTCGCCGTTGTCGACTCGCCAATGGTCGGCAATCTCTTTGTTCCACTTCGCTTTGTCTGCTTCTGGCGTCGATTCCCACTTGCGTGGATCTACCGTCGGTCGACCGTGCCAACCATCAAAGTCCTTGCCGTTGAACAACGACTTAGGCTCTCCAGCATTCACGACACTTGTCGAGAATCCAAAGAGACCTGCAAAAACAATACCCGCACAAACCATCGTCGCTTTTTTCATAAAACAGAACCATCTGTTCCAAGAGGGGAGAGATACAATTCGATGCATGAGAATTCGCATGTAGAAAAAGAAAGGTGCCAGAAGCAAGGCGTGCCTACGCATTACGCCCTGCGAAATCTCCAACCGGGTCAGACCGCTTGGAAATATCCAAAGGTGGGAGGATGGACGTACCATCCGGACTGACGCAATTCTACCAAGAAAACATCCACTAGGCGAAGCCTGGCTTCGGGCTTTCACCAATTTTCCATTACCGCAATGGATCCACAACGACTCCAAAATGGTTCCGATCACGCCATTGCTTGGACCAAACCGCCGAGCTAAACCCATCCATGGGCATCTTGGGTTCGAAATCGGTTCGCTAGAGAATAAGCCCAATCGATTTTCGCAGATTTCTCGCTGCACTCTCGCGAATCCCCAAGATATACAGTAGAAGTACGAATACCTGGATCCTCCTCGTCTTTCACTTTCGAATCCACGATCGCTATGGCTGCTCCCCCCGCCTCTTCTCTTGCTTCAAACTCCTCTCTTGCCATCGATGTCGATCACCTATCGAAGTCCTACCGCGAAGGATTCATCTTTCCTCGCATCCATGCAGCCCTGAAAGAAGTCTCGCTGCAAGTCACTCGCGGGGAAGTCTTTGGGCTGCTTGGACCAAACGGCGCAGGAAAGACAACACTGATCAAAGTACTCCTCGGGATCCTGCATCCTACCAAAGGCTCCGCTCAAGTTCTCAAACTACCAGTAGGCAGTAAGGCCGCGCGACGTCGCATCGGTTACCTTCCCGAAAACCTAGTCTTCCCACGTCACCACACCGGTCGCAGCGCGCTGTACTTCTACGGTCGCTTGAGCGAAATGTCGAACTCTCAAATCGCTGCACGCGAAAGTGAACTTTTCGAACTCGTCAGCCTCAAGGGTCGCGAGAACGAAGCTGTCCGACGCTACTCGAAAGGTATGCGACAACGACTTGGACTCGCCCAAGCGATGCTTCACGACCCGGACTTGCTAATCCTCGATGAACCCACCGATGGACTTGACCCCATGGGGCGCTCTCAAATCCGAGACGTCCTGGAAAAACTGAAAAATCGGGGTAAAACGGTTTTCCTCAATAGCCACATCCTTCAAGAAGTCGAGCTGATCTGCGATCGAGTCGCAATCATGGCCCTCGGTAAACTGCGAGGAATCGGCACGATCGATGGACTGATCCGAAGCCACACTCAAGAAAACGCAGCAGCTCTGGTTCTCGAAGTCATCTCCTCACCATCGAGTATCGAACAACTCCGCATACTTCCCGAACACGCAAGCCTCGAGCCAATCGTCTTCGAAAGCCTCGTCGAACAAACTTCTGCATCCCCCGAGCTGCAATCATCTGCCGAACACAATCTTGCTCGAATCTCGATTCCTTCGATCGACCAAGCCGGCGCAGATCGTCTCGTCGATGCTTTGCGAGCTAACAACATCAGCATACTCCGTATCGAACGAGCTCGCCCAAGCCTCGAACAAGTCTTCATGAACATCGTCGGAGCCGCAAAATAATGAAACCCTACATCGCTGTTCTCTACGATAGTCTCATCGAATCGGTCCGATCGCGCGTGCTGTGGATCTTGCTCGCCGGTTGGTCGTTGATCTTGCTGGCTCTCTTCCCACTGGCTCTCTCCGAAGGCGAAACCTATCGCATCGGAACCGGGGACGTTACCAACGCCGGCGCGATGATGGACCAACTTGCTCAAGCGTCCGCAGGACGGGGAACGCGATCCCAACGCGCTATCTTCGCAAAACTAGACGAAGACTTTCAATCCACACTGAAAGATCGCGAACGATCCAAACGCAAAATATCTATCGGACGACTCGTATCAACTCTAAACCAACTCCTCGAAAAAGAAGACCTCTACGATAAACAAGCTTGGCCGACCGCAGACCGCCGTGATGAGCTCAAAGACATTCTCGAAACCCCGAAAAAATCTCCTGACCAACTTCAGAAACTCAATCGACGACTTCTCGATCTGGCTTTCCCAGGCTCCATCCGACCCGCTACCGGCCAAGCGACTTGGCTGACATACGCCGGAATGAAATTCATGGATCCACTGCCGTTTACGATGCGGCAAATACGTCCCTTCATCGAAGCGAATTTATTCCCGTTCATCATGTGGCTTGGCCTCGGTCAGATCGCCATGATGGTCGCTATCGTCATCACTGCACCGATGATCCCCGACATGTTTCAAACCGGCTCGCTGCACCTGCTTCTGAGTAAACCTCTGTCTCGAAGCTTATTGTTCCTCAGCAAATACATCGGCGGTTGCATCTTCGTCGCAATGAACGTGGCGTTCCTTATCGCGGGACTCTATTTCTATGCCGGCATGCAACTCGGTATTTGGAACAACGGCATCCTTTGGTGCATCCCTCTGTTCATCTTCGCCTTCATGGTCTTCTACTCTGTCTCCGCTTTCGTCGGTTTGATCTGGAAGAACCCGATCATCTGCGTTGTGATCACAGCGTTGTTCTGGGGCGTTTGCTTCACCATCGGTGTCGTACGAAATATCGCCGAAGGATTCCTCAAAGGCCCGCCGGAAATCCAAAGCATCCTGCCGATCGGGGATATTCCTGTCACAGCGAATCGCCAAGGGCGAATCCTCTTTTGGAACGCCGATGCGAAAGCTTGGCAAGTCGCTTTCGGAGATGTCAACGGCCAACGCGTCCTAGGACCATTCTGGGATGCAAAACAAGGCAACCTCTACTTCGGTCGCACCCGCTTCGTCCCCATGGGACTCGGTGGCTCAAGCTCCCCACGGCTCGAATTCGCTCGCTTCCCAGAGTGGGCGACAGCTCCCACTCAAACCGCCGCCACTCCTGCCGAGCAAAAACGAAAACCTTGGGATGACATCCGCCTCGACTCCGCCCCCGAACTACCCTTGGATACCACCGATGTAATCCCTTGGGATGACTCACTCTTGTCGATCACCGCCGACGCTGCCTATCTGTTCGATCAAGAATCCTCCTCGAAAAACGAACAACAAAAAATCACTGTCTTCGGCTTCGATGTGAAACTTCCACAAGCGACAGAAAGTCACCGCAAAGTCACCGATTCCGATTGGGACTTCCGTAAACCACTAGCCGCTTGCCGCGTTCAAAACACCACCGAACTACTCGTCGTCTCCAAAGGGGTACTGACCCTTTTCGAATACGATGGAAAGAAGTTCGTTAATCGCAAAGCGATTGATCTGGATTTCCCCGCTGAGACCGTCGCGAATATCGCCATCTGCGGACGAACCGCCATCGTGTGCCCCGAAGACTCCGTCCCCATTTTGGTCAACATCGATTCGATGTCGGAATCTTCCGAATTCGAATCGCTCGGAAAAGTGACTATCAAGCGTACGGCAGTCGCTGAGGACGGTCGCGTTGCCTTGCTGAGCAAGTCAGGGAAGCTATGGATCGTGCAACAGACATCGAATGCAACAGCTAATGCGGCTACCGATACAACCACAGCCCCATCGGAAAAGCTCTTGAACATTTCGACTCCAAACCTCTCGGGGCAAGGATTCGCTTCCACCATGGCCTTCGACAAACTCGGTAGACTCTGGGTCGCTCACCATATCAAACAAGTCGATGTATGGGACAACGCTTTGACGCAAAGTACTCTCACCTTCCGCCCAGCTCCCACAACTCCTGAATTCCTCTACGACTACCTCATCAATCCCTTCTACTTGGTCAATCCAAAACCATCAGCAATCCAAGAAACGATCCAATACATTTTGAAGAACCCGGACAACAAAGTAACAGCCATCGACCGAGCCGACCTCGATATGCCAACGATCCAAAGAGACCCTTGGCAGCCCATCTGGACGAACGCCATCTTCATCGCAGTGATGCTCTCGGCAAGCTGCTGGTTACTCTACCGACAAGACCTCTAAATAAAACACCGCTTGAACACACCGCTCGAACACACTGCTGGAAAATGCTGCCTGAAAACGTGGCTTGAAAACACAGCAGCAAACCAATACGGTCAAACCGTACCGAAACGACTCGCACCAAAACTAACGAGTCGATCGGTTCGTTAGCTTGTAACTGTTTAGCGCAACGTCACGAAGTCATTGTGGTTTAGCAACGCCCAGATCAGCAACACACGTTCGCGCTGCGGATGACCTTGCCCCAACCCGGTATCAGCGATTCCTCGCCAGCGAGCCATCGCTTCGATACTGCGGCCCACCGCCTCGTTGTTCGCCCGGATCCCCAACAACCACAGGAACGCTCCGCGAACAAATGCTTCTTCGGTGTCGCTCGTAGCACTGATGCGATCCGCAATCTGGACGCAACTTTCCAGCACAAGCTTACTGTTACTGAGGGCGAGAGCTTGCTGCGGAACGATGCTCTGCTCCCGACGATAACACTCTTTGACCAACGCTTCGTCAAAAGTCGTCAACAACAGATTCCGCTCGTTGTTCGAATGAAAGAAATACAAACTCCGACGCACCGATTCCGCTTGATCCTTCATAGCCACCGAAGGACCACCGATCGAGTTGTCCAACCGACCCGCCAACGCAAGAATCGAATCCCTGACAACTTGCGATTCAAGTCGTATAGGTGTGCGTCGCCATAACATTCGATTGTCCGGGTCGACTTCCAAAGCCCGACCTTCCGTCGGCAACCTGGAACTTCGACGGTAATGTTCTGACTCAAGAATCAATCGATGAATATGCTTGATGCTCCAACCGTTCTCCATCAATTCACAAGCAAGCCAATCGAGCAGCTTTCTATGCTCTGTCTTGGTGCCTTTATTCCCAAAATCGAAGACGCTCGCAACTAACGGCTCTCCAAAATGCCGACTCCAGATGTGATTGACTGCAACACGTGCTGTAAGAGGATTGCTTTTGTCTGTGATCCATCGAGCCAAAGCACTTCTGCGACCTGTACTTGTCGAGCGAAACTCTAATGCTGGATCGTCCGCCCCCGAATTGAGAAACCGCGTCGCACTCCATTTACCACCCACAAATCGAACTAGATCTCCTTCCAAAGAATCGATCATCGATTCCTGCTTCTCCACCGCTTGCTTTGCAGACTCTAACTCCTTGTCTGCTGCTTCTTTCTTTTCCGGTGCAGACTTGATCTGCTCGGTACTTGCCGAGATATAACGCAGTTTGGCTTTTCCTAACTCCACCTGACGATCGATTCGAACCGATGCTTGCACAAGCGGTTTTTCTTGATCCCGCAATCGAAGCAGTTCTTCGTCAGAAGCTCCCTGGAACTCACCATCCTCCCGAGCCCAACGAGCTTCCCATGCCACGCGGCGCGCTTCAAGCATCTCGACTTCCAGCCGTGCGTTCTCCAATCGCCTTTGCGCGGACTCCAACCCCAATCCTGCGAGCTTCAATTTCGCTTCCGGATCTAAACTGTTGAGCCCTCCCGGCTCTCGCATCGGTACGGAAGCAGGTAACGTACTGATTTCAACCTCGTGAAAAGCGACCTGCACATCAAACGCCGTCAATCGCAACCCACCTTCACGTCGATCGATCGGGATCTTCCAAGCAACTTTTGGTTGACCATCAACACTGGCATTGACCAGATCCCCTCGAACTTGAACGCGAAGCGTATAAGCTTGCTGCAACATCACCGGCATCGAAGCCCGGCCTTCGGGAGGGTAATGGTAAGCCCCCTGAACGGCATAAGCCGCTTGCACCTTCGGATCCGGAGCATGGGCACTTACATAGACCATCACCTCGCTATCGTTAGGACCCGGAACTAACCCCTTGGAAGCCGCCTGGGGATCGGCAGATGGTTCATTGGTAGAATCCGCTTTCGGTTGATCCGCAGTAGCATCGAAGGTAATTCCCACACTGCGATAGGTGCTTCCACCCAGGATGCTGAACTTCAACGTCGCATCGAAGTCTCTAGGGGCTTTCCCCAACCATCGCAAAATACTCCGCTCCTGGCCGTCACGAAGCTGTTGTAACTTACCAGCTTCATGTTTCCATTCCCCACCGACGGTCTGCCAACGTGTTGCATCAAGATTCTGAAAATCCTCCTTGAGCAAGACAACAGGAGTGTCCGCAACTTTCACTCCGTTAGTCGCAACACCGTTAGTCGCAACTCCGTCAACTGCAACACCGTCAGAGGCAGCCCCCTCAGAAGCAACCCTTCTCGCTAACCATTGATCGCGTTCCTCTTGTGCCTTGCTCAACACCTGCTGAGCTTCGGCAACCGACTTCTCCGCCCCATCGATAGCTCCGCGAGCCTTAGCAATAATCTCCGGGATAACCCAAGGCCTACGCTCGGGTTGCCAAGCCACACCGGGTAATTTCACAGGGTTGATTGCGAAAGTGCTATTCGATAGAAACTCCGGCACACCGGGCATCATGACTTCGGATTTATCCGGTGCTGACTCTTCCCCGCGTTCGAACCGGTACGTTGGCGTATCGAGCAACGCTTCAAAGACTCTCGGCAACCCATTCTTATTCAAATCCAATTCGCCAGCGACTTGATCAAGCCGAACGTGATAGGGTTCAAAGATCGCTCGCATGCGATAATAGTCAGTTTGCTCGATCGGATCGTATTTGTGATCGTGGCACTTTGCGCAGTTCATGGTCAAACCGAGGAACGCTTTGCTCACATGCTCGATCGTCTCATCCATCCATTGATTGCGATTGAATAGGAAATAGTTGCGGGCCAAGAATCCGGTGGCGCGGAGATCCCCAAAATCCTCGGGAGAAATCTCATCTGCGGCCAACATCATTTGCACCATCGTGTCATAAGGCCGATCCGCATTGAGATTCTCGATAATCCAATCCCGCCAATGCCACATATGCAATTGGCTATTGCGAAGCTGATCACCTAGTCCCCACCAATCGCTAAATCGCCAAACATCCATCCAGTGCCTTGCCCATCGCTCGCCATGGCGTGGATCCTGCAACAATCGCTGAACCTGTTGGCTATACCACTGAGGATCCCATTCCATTGGAACCTGCGAATACTCTTCCAAAGTCGGTGGCAACCCGATCAAATCAAAATTCAATCGCCGCAGTAAGACTTCATTCGACGCCCGTTCCAAACCCTCGACCTGACGCTTCGAATACACATCGGCCAAAAAGAAATCGATCGGGTGCGGTGACTTGCCCCCATCCTCACCACTATGCGGTGCCTGCGGCTTTGTAATCGCTTGAAAAGCCCAATGTGCACGCGGGTCTGGCTCAGGCTCTTCGCCTGCGATCCCTTCGGCACCCATCTCAATCCATCGGCGAAGCAGATCGATCTGCTCGGATCGCATGGCTTCCCCTTCGTGCTCGGGGGGCATGCGGTTCGCAATATCGGCACTTGAAATCCGTTGCAATAAAAGGCTCTTGTCTGCTTCTTTGGGGATCAATGCGTTTCCGGAATCACCGCCAGTGATCATCGCGTCGCGAGTATCAAGCCGCAGTCCGCCTTCTTGCCGCAACGGGCCATGGCAAGCGAAACAACGCTCGCGAAGCAGCGATTTGATCTGCTCTTGATAATCGATCTTTGATGGAGCCTCATCCGCAAAACCGATGCACTGCAATCCGACCCCGAATGCAAAACTGCCGCAAATGATCCGACAAGTTCTTTGCAGCCCGAAAAAGCCACGAAAGGTTTCGATGTCTCTTCGCATTAGGGATCCAAACATGGTGTTCAAGGCAATCGTAAGGCGGGATAGGGTAGGGCAGGCCAGGGTAGGGTAGGCCAGGGCAGACTAAGTCTTTTTTCGATCGACCGCAAAACATGCATCGACCGGAAGAAAACGCTAGAATCTAGTTTCCGTCAGCCCCCTTTTGGCGACGGATTCATCCCAAGTATACTCGATGCTTGACGTTGAAACCCCCTCTCTCGAATCGAAAGGCCCTGCCGAACCATGCGAATGCGGTCACTACTTCACTACTTTGCTCTTAGCATCCTCCCCCTCCTTTGTGCTCCCACCACATCAATGCAAAACCTTCGAGCCCAAACCCCTGCAAAATCCGCCGCTGCGGTCCAACCCCCGATGCGTTCCATCGGGAAAATCGAACGATTCAAACCAGAGTTCGATGCACTGATTCCCGCCGATGCAAAACTAGAAGTCCTTGCGGACGGTTTCACTTGGACCGAAGGCCCACTGTGGATGGGTGATAAAGACAACGGTTATCTACTCTTTACCGACATCCCACGAAACTCGATTTTCAGCTGGTCGAAATTCCACGGTATCAGCTTGTTTATGAATCCTTCGGGATACACCGGGGTAACCTATTACGGTCTCGAACCCGGCGCGAATGGATTGCTCAAAGACTCCGACGGTAACCTAGTCATGTGCGAACATGGTGACCGACGCGTCAGTGTTCTGACCCCCAACGGCGGCAAAAGAACACTAGCAGACAACTACCAAGGCAAGCGACTGAACAGTCCGAACGACGGGACGCTCAAATCCAACGGCGATATCTATTTCACCGATCCACCATACGGACTCCCACAACGAGAAAATGATCCTAGACGCGAACTCGATCATTTCGGTGTCTATCGCATCTCGAAAAAGACCGGTGAACTTTCTTTGATGACCACCGAACTTGCGCGTCCAAACGGGATCGGTTTCTCTCCGGACGAGAAGACCCTTTATGTCGCTCAAAGCGATCCGAAGAAAGCCATCTGGATGGCCTTCCCGGTCAAAGACGACGGAACGTTGGGATCTGGAAAACTCTTTTATGATGCGACCGACCAAGTCGGAGTGCATCCTGGATTGCCCGATGGACTTTCTGTCGACAAAAAAGGGAACATCTGGGCCAGCGGCCCAGGGGGTATCTATGTGTTCAACAACGCCGGCGAATTGCTCGGGCGTCTCTACACCGGAGAACGCACGAGCAACTGCTGCTTCGGAGAAGATGGCTCAACCCTATTTATCACTGCCGATAGCAACCTCTGCCGTATCCGCACCAGCACGATCGGACTCCCCTAATCGCGAAGTCTCGGATTTGCCAGACGGCGAATCCCAACCATAGTTGATTGCAGCAAGCATATCGTCGACCTCGGCTATCGCACCGTCGAGGTCGTCGGCGTACATGAGCAAGTGAGTCTGCAAGGCCGACATCGTCACTTTGCCCAATGGGACTTTCTCCGCGAATCGATTGGCTACATCGTTGCCTGCCTCTGGGAAAAACCGGAGGAACAACTGATGGGCTTGTTCGCGTGTCGCATGACCAACATACATCTTTCGATCCACTCGCCCTGGCCGAATCAATGCAGGATCCAATCGCTCGATGTGGTTCGTCGTAGCAAAGAGCAATCGCCCCTCGCCCGCTGCCACGCCATCGATCGCATTGAGCAAACCGCTAAAGGTGATCTTGCTTCGTTTGTCCTCGTTCTCCTTGCGTTCCAAAAACGCACAGTCGATGTCTTCCATCAAAACGATGCTGTTGACCGGAATCGAACTGAACAACTCAGAAATACTGTTGTCGTCCAAATTCGAATCCCCCAAACTCAAAACGGCGATGTCCATTTGAAGTGCCGAAGCGATCGCGACGACCGCCGAACTCTTTCCGGTACCCGGAGGCCCATGCAGCAAATACCCACGTCGATATGGGATCCCTCGCTGAAGGTACCAATCACGGCGTGCCAAGAACGTCTTGGCATCATCAAGCATTTCCTCCATCAATCCATTCGCCAAAATCACCGACTCAAGCGGTCGAGGCAATCGCTTCATTTGCTCAAGCCAATAACCTTGACCGGCGCGATGCACTGTTAAACGCACCTCCGATTTCGGCAAAGCAACATCCCGAGCCTCCTCGAGCAGCATGTGAGCTAGCCGTCGGTCGCGCGAGAAGATAGTGATGTTAAAACACTCTCGTACGTTGACAGGTTGGCCCGACCCCTCATTCGGCTTTGGTCGCTCACGATGTAAACAGATCAGTCGGTTCCGGAAGAATAACCAGTGAACCCCAGGAGCCGGTGTGAACATAATCCGAGGTCGCGCATCCATCGATGGGTTATTGCTCCGCTCATCGTAGTCGATCGACTCAGTACGAACCGTCAGCGATCGCGCCCGATTCTTCGCATAAGCATGCTGCGCAAGCCACTTCTCGACCCACTGAAACGCCGGGTCACGATCCAAGATATCAATCTCCGTGATCACTCGACGACGGATGAATTGATAAATATGGGAAGGAACTTGGCGAAAATAGGCCAAAATGGCCCCGCCGACCATCAACACCAGACCTCCACTGAAGATCTGGTTGTTCTGCAACAGCCCACTCAAGTAGTTCCAAAAGTTCTCTATCATCGATTCCCAGGTTCTTTCCTTACCACCTATCCCTACCGCCAGAACTTCACGCTCGCTCTTTCCGCCGGTAAAACCTCAGCTGAAAAACGCTCCGGATTAGACGCGGTTCCCCCCCAAAAGTTCGGGGGCACATAGCGATTGCCAAAGGAATTCAGCAGATTTGCAGTTCGGCAAGGTAGCGAAGTGGATCCCCTGCGAGTCAGAATCCAAGCCTTGCGAGGACTGAGTATTTTCCACTCGTTCATTCAGCTAGTTTTCTTTTCTCCCCCCCAATAGTGCTGTATGGAAATTTTTACTTACTGTGTACTATTTCTGTCTTGGAATATTTGCCTCTAGGCACCTACTGCCCGAATTGTATTTTCCTATTGAAAAGGACTGACTGATGAATCTTGGAAAACGTTGTACCGCCGAAGCTCTCGGCACTTTTTGGCTCGTCTTCGGTGGCTGCGGTAGCGCCGTCCTCGCAGCGAAGTTTATGTCCGACGCAAACAACGTCCCGATCAACCTCGGTATCGGACTCGTCGGCGTCTCGTTCGCCTTCGGCTTGACCGTCCTGACCATGGCTTACGCAATCGGTCACATCTCCGGCTGTCACCTCAACCCTGCAGTCTCCGTCGGGCTTGCGATCGCGAAGCGTTTCCCATCGAAAGACCTTGTGCCATACATCATCGCTCAAGTCATCGGTGGACTCCTCGGTGCCTACACCCTCTATTACATCGCTCAAGGCAACCCGGGTTTCAGCCTCGTCGAAAGCGGCTTCGCTTGCAACGGCTACGATGAACACTCTCCAGGAAAGTTTAGCATGGCTTCCGCTTTCGTAGCCGAAGTCGTTCTGACCTTCTTCTTCTTGTTCATCATCCTCGGTGCGACCGATAAGCGTGCTCCTGCTGGCTTCGCTCCAATCGCCATCGGTTTGGGTCTGACCCTTATCCACTTGATTGGTATCCCTGTAACCAACCTCTCGGTAAACCCAGCTCGTAGCTTTGGACCTGCTGCCGTCTTGGGGCTAAGCGGCGGCGACATGTGGGCCGTTCAACAAGTCTGGCTGTTCTGGGTTGCACCAATCCTCGGTGCCTTCCTCGCAGGTATCGCTTACCCGATCGTTGCAGAAAACGATCGCTAAGGCCGACGCCAAGCAATTTGCAAAATCTTACCCCCGCAACCGTCATCGACTTGCGGGGGTTTTTATTTGCCAAAACATAAGCGTTTAAGCAATCTTCAATAACCCCCAAACCGCCCATTCCCCTCAAACCACCAACCTGTAAAGATAGGTAAAATCTTCTCTTTAATCCCGCCAGGACACCCCCACCCCCGTACCTTCCGCATACCTCTCCTATCCACACTCAACACGCATCGCTTTCCGCTCCGATCCTCTCGGTATGCGCAGCGCAATCGATCCGAAGAGCATTCCCAAGCTCGCAACTAGCACTCGACTTCCTCAATCCTTCGTCTGGATTGTTTGTGCTCTGCTTTCCTCCGCTCCATTCGCTGCTGCGCAGGCTCCACCCTCGAACGCGCCTTGGCAAAGCCTTCCTGCCAACGGTTTAATCCTTGATCCAGGCGCGTCAGATTTCCTCAATGCACCCGGACCTGCGTCCCCATTTCCGCGACGCATCCAACAAGGGCTGCCCGATGTGCAACCCAACACAACTCCCAACGAGTCTCTCCCATCAACCCCTATCTCCTCCCGCGTAAGTCCCATAGAGAATCTGCCGGAAACGGTCACTGAACGTGTCGAGGAAGACAAGAAATCCAAAGCTAAACGCCGCGAGACCAGAGAACGACGCGAAGCTCAACTTCGACTCCCAGACTCCTTCCCTCGAACATTCCTCCTAGACCCATCGAACCCTCACTCGGATCAGTTCACTCCTGTTGCACCTTCGGATCCGTCAGCCGATCCTTCCTCCCCATGGATGGATCTTTATCCCGAACTTATCGAACGACTTGACCACTGCGACAAGTTACTCCGCACCAGCAGCTCCTATAGCGCTCGAGAAGAAGTCCGTTCAGGTCTTACCCTCATCACACGACGCTTGGATCAACTTCTGAAGACCGACCAAAACGACAGTTCGAGGAAACCAGCGATCCGTCGATCGATGCCTCACGAATCCGCCCTACAACATGCGCTTCGAGCACTCGATGAAGCCGCGTTTGAGTCGGGTGCGGATGTCGATGAGACCCTACAAACCTTCGCCGACTTGATCCCCCAAGCTTGCTTGCAGCACCCCTGGACCGCCGACCTTCTTTACGCCCTTGGGAAAACCTACGAGCGTGAAACGCAGATCGATCCAAGCAAATCCGACATCTTGCGACTTCAAGCAATCGCTTGTTACCAAGCTGCGATGCGAATCGCACCGAACCGCCCATACATCAGCAACCAACTCGGGTTCAACCACTTGTTTAACAATTCGCTCGACCAAGCATTCGGTGCTCTGCAACGCTCCCTCGACGCTCAACCAACCTATTACGCTTGGAGAAACCTAGCCGAACTTTACCGCCGTCGAGGCGATCACCGCGAAGCGCTCCTCGCGGATGAACAAGCCGAATATGTTCTAGCTCACTCACCAACCAATGAGCTATCCACCAATAATGCACCCGCCAATCACCTACCCGTAAGCCATCCTAGGTCTGAATCCCCAAAACCGGATTCAACTAAGAAGGATTCTTTACAACCACTCGGCCGTCCAATGCAACTGCCCCTCTCGGACCTACTAAAATCGGATTAATATCCAACTCTTCAATCCACTCGCATTGCGCTGCAAGTCTCGCAACCAACTCGATCACCTTGATCGCTTCATCAACAGCCACTCTCGGCTTGCCCCGGTATCCATCAAGCAATGGCCAACATTTCAGTCGCTTCAACATAGACTCCGCACGCTTCGATCCAATCGGTAGCAACTCTACCACCCGATCTGCATAGAGTTCCGCAGCTACCCCGCCGAAACCAACCATGACCACAGGTCCAAAAGTGGGATCGCGCTTAATACCAACAATCAATTCGACGCAGTCGGTCCGATCGATCATCGGCTGAAGCGTCACTCCATCGAGCCTTGCATCAGGACGTTGCAGTCGAACTTCTCGAAGCATATGCTCGTAATTTACCCGTACTTGCTCCGGTGTCTGCAACCCTAGCTTCACCCCACCAACATCGGTCTTGTGCGAAATATCCGCCGAGTGAATCTTCATCACTAACGGGTACCCGATTTGCCCTGCCAGCAATACAGCTTCGTCGGTACTTCTTGCAATCGACACCGCTGGCACCTTTAACCCATAGAGCTCTAAGAGTCGCTTCGACTCCACTTCGCTCATCGTATATCGGCTACCTTTCGGCAGCTCTGCGGTGACTGAACATTGGGCCATCGTCTCCTCGATGCTACTTTGCTTGGTCTCAAATCCAACTTCTCTACCACGAAGTCCATCGCAAGCTTCATCATCTCCATCGCCGACTAATTCCAAGCGGCGTGCTGTGTCCTTCACCAAGTCGACGATTGCTCGAATCGCTTGTTCGGGAAACTCGAAATTCCTAACTCCAGCCAACTGCAAAATCTCCACTCCTGCTTGCATCGATACTCCGCCAAGCCATGAAGCAAGTAGCCGTTTTCCCGGTGCGACCTTCACTGCCGCAACCCCTTTGGCCGTCGATGTCGGATCGGTCATCGATTGCGGACTGAGGATCGCTAAGAGGGTATCTACTCCGGGGTCGTCGAGCACGATTTGTACGGCTTTGGAGAACCTTTCAGGATCCGCATCACCAATGACGTCTACCGGATTTCCTCGCGACCAATTCGGGGGTAAGAAACTCTCAAGCTTTCCCAAAGTGGAATCAGAGAGAGTTGCCAAAGTACCTTGGAGTTCAAGCAAAGAATCGACGGCCATCACACCAGGCCCACCCGCATTGGTCACAATCGCAACCCGCTCTCGAACTTGCTCTGCACTCTGACCGAGCAATTCCGCACATCGTATCATCGACTCCATGTCCATCACGCGATGTACCCCGCAGCGATCCAAGGCTGCTTGGTATACAGAATCCTCACCTGCCATCGCGCCGGTGTGGGAACTTGCCGCATGCGCAGACTGAGTGAATCGCCCCGCCTTGTATGCAATCAACGGCTTGCGACTTGCAAATCGTTTCGCTGCCTCCAAGAATTCGCGTGGCTTGCTAATCGACTCGATGTACATCATCGCCGACTTGGTATCCGGATCTTGGGCCAAGTAATCCAGCAAGTCAGCGAAACCAACGTCGAGCTGATTCCCCACGGAGATGAAATGCGAGAATCCAATCCCCTCACGCAATGACCAATCCAACAGCGCAGTACACAACGCTCCGGATTGCGATAGAAACGCTAACGATCCCGCCTTGGGCATGCCGTTCGCAAAGCTTGCACTCAATCGCGATGCAGGGTGAATCAATCCAAGGCAGTTCGGCCCAAGCAATCGCATACCGGGATACCGAGCTACCGCTCGCATCACGGCGGTCTCAAGCTCCCTGCCTTGCTCTCCCAATTCCCGAAAGCCTGCGGTGATGACCAAGACCCCTCGGATCCCCATCGCGCCGCATTCATCAATCAATCCAGGAATCGTCGGTGCGGGTGTACACAACACAGCCAATTCCACCCCAGAAGGTACTTCCGAAATCCGTCGATAAGCTCGAACTCCGCAAATACTGCCTCCTTTGGAGTTCACGGCATACAGAGTTCCGCTGTAACCAAGTCCCAGCAGATTTCGGAACACCCCTGTCCCAACCTTGCCAGGCACCTCGCTAGCCCCGACGACCGCGACCGATCGAGGGGCTAACAACTCCCGCAGCACCGATGAACTCTGATTCGTCAATCCATCCCCCAAACTACGCAATGCGCGTCGCGACTTGAACCCACGCAGGCTCCCCTAGCAACTCAGGAAAATGTTGCCTGCCAGCTTGAATGTGCGCCGATTGACCATGCTTTTCCAACGCCGCACGACTCGCCCACTCCTCGATAAATGTGAACTTGTGGGGATGATCCAAGTCGACAAACAAATCGTATCGCAAACATCCTTCTTCCTGCCGAGTCGGACCTACGAACGACTCAAGCACCTCTCGCAACCGCTCTTCACACCCAGCCTTCGCATGCAAATGCGCCACAACATCGACCTTCATATCCGCCATACTAAGTCTCCCAGTTCATCATTGGAAATTTTTGAAGTTGATCAGCGACTAGCTCAAACGGCAACCAGCTCACCCGGCAATCAGCTCATACTGCAACTACTCGACCAGCAACTTAAACGTGTCGATCGAGAATTATCTCACACCAAATCCCGCCGCCGAAGAAGTTGGTATGATACTCAAGGACGCGGCAACCGACCACCATGCCTGACCGCTTTGCATATCGAGTTTGCCGTCAGGAAGATTTCCAACCGCACTATCGCAATTAGACAGTATCGCAATTAGACGGAAGAACCCACGACTGTGAGCAACGCAAGCACCCCTAGTGGAAAACCTTCGAAGAGTATCGGCGACCTACTCCGTGAATTCCGCGAACATCATGAACAGATGAAAATCGAGCTCGGCAAAGCGATCGTCGGGCAAGAAGAAGTCATCGAACAACTCTTCGCTGCGATCTTCACCCGAGGTCACTGCTTGCTCGAAGGCGTTCCGGGCCTGGCAAAAACGCTGATGGTCTCCTCCCTTGCGAAAATCCTCGACGTCAACTTCAAACGTATCCAATTCACCCCCGACCTGATGCCCTCGGACATCACCGGGACGAATGTCCTCGAAGAAGACGCACAAGGTCGACGGGAATTCCGATTCGTCGAAGGCCCAATTTTTACGAATATTCTCTTGGCCGACGAAATCAACCGAACCCCGCCAAAGACCCAAGCAGCGTTGCTTCAAGCCATGCAGGAACGGGAAGTGAGTGTCGGACGACAAACCCTAACACTGCCCGACCCATTCTTCACCATCGCAACCCAAAACCCTATCGAACAAGAAGGGACCTACCCGCTCCCCGAAGCCCAGCTCGACCGCTTCATGTTCAACATCAAAGTAGGCTACCCCAACGCCGAAGAAGAAGAACGCATTCTCACCGCGACAACGCGAGGGGAACGCCCAGAGATCGCCAAAGTCCTCTCGGCACGCGCGATCCTCAACATTCAGAAACTGGTCAACTCTGTCGCGGTCAGCCCGTTTGTAATCAAGTATGTCGTCTCGCTCGTCCGAGCCACTCGCCCCGGAGAAAGCGATTCTCCCGAAGTCGTTAAAGAACTGCTCGATTTCGGTGCAGGCCCCCGCGCTGGACAGTTCCTCATCCAAGCTGGTAAAGCCATGGCGGCGATGGACGGTCGTTTCAATGTCGCTGTCGAAGATGTTAAACGGATCGCTATCCCCGTCCTACGTCACCGCCTGAGTACGAATTTCCAAGCTCAAGCCGAAGGCATGACAACCGATCGAATCATCCAACGCATTCTCAAGGAAATCAAAGAACCTGCGATTCCAAAGTACGCCGGAATCGACTCAAACGCTCTTCAACAATCCCCACCACCGATCCAATAAACCAGACCAATCGAATATTGATCGAATTATCTACCTGATTATCGACCTGATTATCTACCTAATACCCATCTGACTCCCCCGATAACGTCATGCAATGGGACAATCCGCTTCTCGACTCGCTACTACATACCATCGGTATCGCCGGTAGCGTTGCGGTTCTTTCCACAGGGTTCGCTCTACTGCTCGTCTTGACGATCTTCTGGTTTCGAATCGCCGCTTGGCCAATCGCTATTCTGCTTCTATCAAGCTTCCTTGCGATTCCACTTTACGTCCAAGCAACGGCTTGGAGCGCTGGATTCGGTGACTACGGTTGGCTGCGGCTGAGCCAAGTCACCGCAGCGCGCAACCCCTGGCTTGGAATCGCAAGCGTCATTTGGATTCACACCTGCGGGATCCTGCCATCGTGTTTTTGGATCCTAGCGATCGGCTCTCACCGCGCTCGAACCCACTCCTTCGAACTATCCCTTCTAGAACATGGCCCACTCGCTGCAATCACACGTCATGCACTTCCTAACATGCGTCCTTGGATTGCCCTATCCCTGCTCTGGGCATGCAGCAGCGTTCAGGCGGACATGGTTGTGACGAACTTGTTCCAAGTTCCTACGCTTTGCGAAAGCATCTACCAACAAGTCCAATTCGGTCGGCTTCGCAGTGCTCCGATCGCAGCTTCTGTTGCCATCTCGCTTTCTTGCGGACTTGCCCTCGCGATCCTCACTTATCGGTTCGCAATCCAGCCTGCCCCACAATCATCGACAGAGCAGGGCAGGGGGGTTCAATTGAGCAAATCAAGTTATCGCATTTGGAGCCTGATCTCATGGCTGGTTATCTCCCTGGTCTCGATCATTCCTTGGTGCAATCTTCTCTCACGTCTCGGATGGTCTACAACCCTCGATGGCAATAAGCCAATTCGCACATGGTCTCCTGAAGAGACTCTGAATTCTTTGTGGCACATTCAGGACTTCAACGAAGAATTCCAATGGAGCTTGCAACTATGTAGCTGGACCGCTTTGCTAAGCCTCCTTATTGCAATTACTCTTCTTGCCATCAGCAAGCGTCCGTTGCTCCTACCTATCACCTTCGCCATCCTTGGCTGTATGATCGCCCTGCCTGGCCCTCTAATCAACCTCGCAGTGAGCAAGATGATGCTCGGCGGCCTCCCTGAATCGTTGAGCTGGCTTTACGACCAAACACTTCTTCCCCCCATCCTAGCTCTCCAATTCCGCACCCTCCCGATCGCTTTCGGATCCCTTTGGTTGGCATGGTCCCAATACCAACGAAAGTATAAGGAGTTGCTGGCTATCGAATCCCTACTTACCTATCGATGGATACTTTGGATAGCCTGTCGTTGGATGCTTTGGCCCGCACTCGCAACTTGGACGATTGCATTTACCGTTGCCTTCGGGGAGCTATCAAGCTACCTGCTTGTACAACCACCTGGAGTTACGACCATCGCAATGCGGATGTTCGATCTTCTACACTACGGAACAAAAAACCGCGAAGCGGCTCTTGCTCTATTCCTAGCGATACTTGGCTCACTCCCTTGTTTAATGCTGATTATTCTTCTTCGGAATAATCAAAAGACTCTCCGCGGATCAGATACTCCAACGCCAGTGGATCGACTGAACTAGATAGGAATCGAACAGAACCGTCTCCCATGACGACTTGAGCACCGATTCCATGATAAGAAGCCGCTATCGATTTAGCGCGCCATGGCTCGGCCCCCTCTCTGCGTTGCTTTGATGAAACATTCCACTGCGCTGTATCAAGATCCACGTCACGTGGCTCGGTCCAAAGAATATTCGCTCCACAAGACTCCACTAGCAAGATCTTATTCGCATCCTTGGGTGTTCTCCATTGTGATGGAACAAACTTCGGATTGCTCGGATCGCGATTCGAATTGCGCAGCATGGCATACGACGCAAAGAGACCTCCCTTCGGACTCATCAGCTTCGGTTCACTAGGACACATCAACTCGGGTACTCGCTCTTTGGTTAATGCCCAGTTCGCTTCGCTATCCCAAGCCTGTTTCGCATCGTATCGCCGATATAATTCTCCATGCTCGAGTCGAGGTAAGACCATTACACGCCAACTGATCTCTTTCCCACCAGATTCAATAGAATTTCGATTCCAGTCATCCTTGAGCAGATCCAATCCTTCACTTTTTGAATCGATCAACGATAGCGCCAATCTGCGCAGCGAAACTGCACAGAACATCCGCTTCGATGCCTCACGGGCAGATGGCACCGCGGGCAAACACAATCCGATCAACAGCCCTATGAGCCCAAGCGTACCGAGCACGCGAACAGCGTATGCCCCCTTACTGCGTTTCTTGATCCTGAAAGCAACCATCACTGTGGAGATCACCAAGACAAAGAAACACAACGCCATATACCCTCGAACAAAGACAAGGGTGTATTCTGGCAAAATGAATTTCAACTGTTCGAGCCCATAGAGCAACAAACTTCCAAACCCTAGGAGCA